>CAVELL010000014.1:0-45020 GCA_963616775.1 Eggerthellaceae bacterium
GAGGTGTCGCGTGAGCGACGGTGGGGATTTGAGAACAACATTTAAGAACAACTCAATATGCCTTTATTCT
Organism: Eggerthellaceae bacterium; assembly: GCA_963616775.1. Taxonomy (GTDB): domain Bacteria; phylum Bacillota; class Clostridia; order Oscillospirales; family Acutalibacteraceae; genus CAG-488. The sequence continues at coordinate 71 of CAVELL010000014.1, forward strand.
TTATCCCTTCCACCGCAAGCGGTCCCCCTCCCCTTACAATAAGGGGAGGCTCCTGCCTTAGGCAATTTCATCAAACTTTCCCGGCACGTTGTGGCGCAAAATAGATTTTAGATGGTAGACTTTGCGAAAAATAAATTGTGCTTTTTTCGTAAATTACAGCTATATTAGCGGCTTTCTCAGCCTACCCTTACAAAAAGGGGAGGCTGATAATAGACTTTAGATTGTAGATTTTAGATTGTAGACCTACGATAGATTTAATGCCGCCTTATGCCGTAACATCATCTAACATCTTCCGTCTACCGTCTAACATCTATCTTGCCTCCCTTTGAAGCAAGGGGATGATACACAAATCCGTGACCGAGGGTTAAGTTAAATAAAAATTTACGAGGACAAAAAAATACAGGAATCCGAGCTTCGCTTAACGCAATTTAAGTGAGATCGGGTTCCTGCGTTTTATCAACAGAAGATATTGTTCTTCTCAAAAGTCTTTATTCAATGTTTTGGGGTGTGAATGCTTCGGGAAGAAGCTGTGCAAGCGTGTATTTTTTGTATGAATCCGAGCCGGTTACAACCAAGACGGGAAAATCGGCGGCGCAAAATTCAACCAGCACCTGTCGGCAACCTCCGCAGGGCGGAAATCCTGCTGTAATGCTGCCGTCTTTCCCTCCTGCAACCGCAAGAGCGGCAAAGCGTCTTTCGCCCGAGGAAATTGCCGAGAACAAAGCAACTCTCTCGGCGCAGACGGACGGTGAATATGCGGCGTTTTCAATGTTACAGCCGCAGAAAACTTTACCGGATTCCGTCAGCAGTGCCGCGCCGACTTTACATTCGGAATAAGGCGAGTAGGAATTTTGCATGGCTTCGATTGCCTTTTTGCAAAGCTCTTTTTCGTTCATACCGGCTCCCCTTTCAAATCAATCGTCAAAAAGGACTGTGCTGAAGTAGCGTTCACCCGTGTCGGGAAGAATTGTGACAACCGTTTTGCCTTCGCCGAGCTGTTTTGCAAGTCGGAGTGCGGCGGTGACGTTCGTTCCGCTTGAAATTCCGCAGAGAATACCCTCCTCGCGAATAAGGCGGCGCGAGGTCTCGATAGCTTCCTCGTCAGTCACAATGTCGATGTGTTCGTAAATGTGTGTGTTGAGATTTTTCGGAATAAGTCCGTCGCCGATGCCCATCTGGAGATGTGTGCCGATGCTTCCGCCCGAAAGAATGGCGGCGTTTTTCGGCTCGACTGCCCATATACGGATATCGGGATATTTTTCTTTCAGCGTTTCTCCGATGCCGCTGAGCGTTCCTCCCGTTCCGACTCCGGAGCAGAAACCGTGAATCGGCTTGCCGACCTGCTCGATGATTTCCCGAGCGGTGTGGCTTTTGTGAACCATCGGGTTTGCAGGGTTCTCGAATTGTTGCGGAATCCATACGTTTTTGTCCTCCGCTGCCATACGCAGAGCGGTTTGCAGACATTCGTTAATACACTTACCGATGTCACCGTCGTCGTGGACAAGAACCAGCTCGGCACCGTAGGCTTTTACAAGCTTGCGTCTTTCTGCGCTGACCGAGTCGGGCATAATTATGCGAACCCTGTAGCCTCTGACCGCGCCGATAAGAGCAAGACCGATGCCTTGGTTTCCGCTTGTCGGTTCAACGATAATCGTGTTCGGTGTGATGATTCCTTTTTCTTCGGCGTCGCATATCATATTGTATGCTGTGCGTGTTTTTACGGAGCCGCCGATGTTTACCCCCTCATATTTAACTATGATTTCCGCGCTTCCATCGGGGACGATACGGGAAAGGCGAATCATAGGCGTGTGTCCGATCGCTTCAAGGACATTGGAACAGTACAAATTGAATCCCCCTATATTTTATGCTTATACTACATAATATCAATATGTCTTATCTAAGGAACTATTTTAGCACAATTAGTTTTTTGTGGCAACTTGTTTTTTGAGATAATGTACGAATCTGCTTGATTTAGCAAAAATTTTCAGTTGTATTTTTGCAAATAAAGCAAAAGATATAGTTGCAAACGCAAGAAAATTGCGAAGGAGTGAAATACAATGGCAAGCAGCAAGAAGAATGTTGTTCCTCAGGCAAGAGAGGCTCTCGATCGTTTCAAGATGGAGGCAGCAGCCGAAGTCGGCGTAAATCTTTCTAACGGATACAACGGTGATCTCACGTCTAAGCAGGCAGGTTCAGTCGGCGGTCAGATGGTTAAAAAGATGATCGAATCCTATGAGAAGAATATGAAATAAATTTTCATAAAACCTATGGCTTAAATTTTTGAGCCGCAACCTTAATAATTTTTCGGAGGCCGCCGCTTTCGGCGCAGACCGAAGAAAAAGCAATGATGAAAGCTGTAATACACATTTCGGTTGGATTCACAACCGCCGATTGTGAATTATAGCTTTCGCTTTTTTCGGGTGTCTGCCGTGATTATAAAAATCTCTGTGAAATAACAATAACCGCCAAACAAAATTGACGGTTATTGTTCCCTGTATTCCGCAATGTCTTCCAAATTGCAATTCAAAATAGAGCAAAGCAAGTCAAGTGTATGTGTGCTTACATTTTCATTTTTCCGCAGTCTGTCTAACTGACCCGTGCTGATTTTATATTTCTTAATAAGCGCGTATTGTGAAATACCTTTTTTCTTCATAGTACCCCATAATCTGTCGTACACTATCATGCCTTCACCTCTTTTTATAATTTTAGTATGATAGATTTTTCTTGACAATAGCCCATAAACGGGCTATAATTACAACGGAAAGAGAAAATAACTATAATTTTAAGATAAGAGAGGACAGGGTTAAAATGTTTGAAAATGCAGGAGAAAAAATCATTAAGAAAAAAATCAGGCAAATCTTAGCCGCATTGCTTGTGGCAGTCATGCTTATCGGTGTTGCGCCGATGGTGACATTTAATGCAAGTGCAGCCGGTTGTACTGCCGATGAGGCGATAAACTGGTTGTGGACGGTCAACGGAAAATCGTTGGATTATGATGGGGTTTACGGTGCACAATGTGTAGATCTGATAGCATATTACTATGCTAATTTAGGCGTTACAACTCCGGGAGGAAATGCAAATCAATATAGCAGCAATGCATTGCCGGCGGGTTGGCAGCGAACTAAGGGCGGAACTCCTCAAAAGGGAGATATTCTTGTATATGCCGGCGGCTCAGGTAACGGTCATGTTGCAATCTATGAATCGGATACCGTGACATGGCATCAAAATTGGTCGGGACATTATGTTCAAAGATTAACAGGACGATCATACAAATCCCTAAAGGCAAGCGATGGTTCACCTTATTGGGGCTGTATACATCCGGACTTTAACACGGTAGTTGATACAACCGCACCGACGATAAGCAAAGCTTCTGTTTCATGTAAAACGGAGAGCCAGTTCAATATAAATGCCGAATTATATGATGAAAACGGAATTGATCATGTTTGGCTTGTTGTTTACAGCCCGAACGGGGAAAGTCAATTTTCGGTAAACGCAAGCAACGGTTCTTTTTATTATACCATTTATGCGTCCGAATATGGCGGACAGGGAATCTATACGGTTCATTTGTATGCGATTGACCATTACGGAAATTCATCAAAATATGTATATGAAAACATAAAGGTAATGAAAGACACAACGGCACCTCAAATTTCCGACACCTTTGTTTCATGTAAAAGCGCAGCTTCGTTTAATATAAATGCCACAATATATGATGAAGAAGGCATTGAACACGCTTGGTTAGTAATATATGGTCCGGGCGGGGAATATCAATACTCCGCATCTGCATCAAATGGATTCTTTTATCATACCATTTTTACATCAAATCATGGCGGTTCGGGAAAGTATACTGTTCACCTGTATATATTTGATAAAGCCGGTAATTCATCAAAAGCCGTTTATGAAAATATTATGGCAACGAACAGCTACACCGTTTCCTATAACGTCAACGGCGGTACGGGGTTCATCGCAAGTCAGACAAAGACTCAAGATACAGATTTGACTTTAAGCTCAACTAAGCCGACAGGAAAGAGCTTTACGGTTACATATAACGCAAACGGCGGCAATGTTTCTGCGTCAAACAAGCTTGTAAAGCAGACATTTATAAGTTGGAATACTGCGGCGAACGGAAGCGGTAAGACATACAACGCAGGCGCAAAATACAGCGCAAATGAAAGTGTAACACTTTATGCACAGTATGCAAATCCGTTAGTCGGTTCACTTCCGATCCCGACACGTTCAGGCTACAGCTTTGACGGTTGGTATACCTCGGCAACAGGCGGAACAAAAATTACCGATTCAACAAAGGTTACTGCAAACATCACCATATATGCTCATTGGACTAAGAACAGTGAAACAAAAGCAGTCGTTAAGGACGTTAAGATTAACCGCAATGTTACGGTCAACTACAAATCAACCTATATGCTTTCTCCCGAAATTACAGCCGACAAGGGCGCAAAGTACACGGTCAAATATGAAAGCTCCGACACCAAGGTCGCAACGGTTGACAATGACGGCAAGATTTACGGCGCAAAGAAAGGCAGTGCGACAATTACCTGTACGGTTACCGACAGCTACGGAAATGCCGTGACGGACAAATGTAATGTCAACGTTGGATACTCCGGCATTCAATGGGTTATCATAATTCTCCTTTTCGGTTGGATTTGGTACATTTAAAATTACAGCGGCGAGACCATTAACCTCGCCGCTTTTGCTGTTTCCGTTTGCGCCGTCTTAAAGAAATTACTCTCTCCGTTTTTTGACAACGATATTAACCTGAAGTGATTTTTTAAAAATTCACGGTGTTATGTGGTCATCACACCCTACGATTAAGGTTTCATCAAAGCTTGTCGTAGGGCACGATGCCATGGTAGACTTTAGATGTTAGATTGTAGATTTTAGACCTGCGATAAATTAAAAACAGCATTTTCCCATAACATCATCTATCATCAGCCTCCCCTGCAGGGGCATTGAGTTCGTAGAACCCGACCAAAGGGAAGGCTGATAAAACGACATTGCTGTGGGCGGAGGGTGAAGCATACATTAGATTTAAGATATTAGATGTGCTTTGCCGTAAATTTTATCCATAGCCGCAAGCGGTCTCGGCGTCAAAATCGGGAAGCGGTTTTCTGCAAAAAAGCTATTACATTATATATAGTATATTACGCGATGTTTTTATACAATTTTGTCAACCGTCATAAACCACAATATATGGGTTTGTTTTTTGTGCAGAACCGACTATGTGGGAAAGTGCGGATAAACTGGACGTAAAATCCCTGAAAGCCTTGATACTGCTTGCTTTCGAGGTAAAAATTTTTTCAAAAATTTGAAAAAAATGCTTGCATTTGCGTCGGAGATGTGGTATCATACTCAAGCATGCTATATTATTATGTAGTTTAGTGCGTAGATATGCGTTGATGTGAGAGGTGGCGGCTCGCAGAAGTCGGGAATTCTCGCGGAGTATGTCCGATTTAAAACCGGGCGATTTAATAACTTACAGCACGGGTTTGCTATCCCTTAGCAAGCTCGCGTGTGTATGTGCGTTTAAGACCTTAAATGCACTATCCCGGAAACTAACCCATTTCCGGTTTTTAAATGCAGAGGGTGGAAACACCCGGAAACGTTGCGAAAAGTAGGTTTTAAACGTTGCCCGCCAAACTTTGTAAGGAGGCAGAATCATGGCAGTAAAGGGAAAAATCAGAATCAGATTGAAGGGCTATGACCACAATCTCGTTGACAAGGCAGCGGAGAAGATCGTTGAGACCGCTAAGCGCACAGGCGCACAGGTTTCGGGTCCCGTTCCCCTTCCGACAGAGAAAGAGGTCGTTACGATCCTTCGTGCTGTTCACAAGTACAAGGACTCCAGAGAGCAGTTCGAACAGCGCACACACAAAAGGCTTATCGACATTATCAGACCGTCAGGCAAGACCGTTGACGCTTTGAGAGGTCTTGAGCTTCCTGCAGGCGTAGAGATCGAAATCAAGCTTTGATCCGCGCTGACAGGTCAAGTTGGCGCAGTTGCCAACCAATAACCTATAAGGAGGAAAACTTATATGAAAAAAGGTCTTATCGGAAAGAAAATCGGTATGACGCAGATCTTCGACGAAAAGGGTAACGTAATCCCCGTAACAGTCGTTGAAGCAGGTCCGTGTGTAATCACACAGAAGAAGACGATCGAGAACGACGGCTATGAGGCTGTTCAGGTCGGATTCGGTGACATCAAGGCTCAGAGAGTCAGCAAGCCCATGAAGGGTCACTTCGAGAAGAACAATGTTGCTCCGAAGAAGGTACTCAAGGAGTTCCGTCTCGAGAGCATTGCAGACATCAATGTCGGTGATATCCTCAAGGCTGACGTGTTCGCGGCAGGCGACAAGGTTGACGTTATCGGCACAAGCAAGGGTCACGGAACAGCAGGCTCCATCAAGCGTTGGAACTTCGCAAGACTCAGAGAGTCTCACGGCACCGGCCCCGTTGCAAGACATGCCGGTTCATTGGGTGCTTGTTCAACTCCTTCCCGTGTTTACAAGGGCAAGAAGCTTGCAGGTCACTACGGTGTAGACCGCACCACAGTTCAGAATTTATCTATTGCTAAGGTTGACGTTGAGAACAACCTCATCGCCGTTAAGGGCGCAATTCCGGGCCCGAAGGGCGGAATCGTTGTTATCGCCGATGCCAAGAAAGCGTAACGGAAGGAGTGTTAAAGTATGCCTAATGTATCAGTATTCGATATGAACGGTAAAAAGGTTTCCGAGCTTGCTCTTGCAGAGTCTGTTTTCGGAATCGAGCCGAATACTTACGCTATGCACCTTTGCGTAGTCAATTATTTGGCAAATCAGCGTCAGGGCACACAGTCAACCCGTACACGCTCAGAGGTAAGCGGCGGCGGCAAGAAGCCGTGGAAGCAGAAGGGTACAGGTCGTGCACGTCAGGGCTCAACGAGAGCTCCCCAGTGGACACACGGCGGTATCGCTCACGGTCCCAAGCCGAGAGAGTACGGCTTCTCCATCAACAAGAAGGTAAGAAGACTTGCTATGAAGTCCGCTTTCTCTTCAAAGGCTGCGGCAGAGGAGCTTGTAGTTCTTGACGATCTCAAGCTTGACGCTATCAAGACTAAGGAAGTTGTAAAGGTTCTTACAGCTCTCGAAACAGGCAAGAAGGTTCTCCTTGTTCTTCCCGAGAACAACGACATTCTTTACAGAAGTGCAAGAAACATTGCCGGCGTTAAGGTTTCAACCGTAAACACATTGAATGTTTATGACATTCTTAATTGTGACACAATGCTTGTTCTCAAGGACAGCGTTGCAAAGATTGAGGAGGTATATGCATGAGTAAAGCAGCACAGGACATAATCCTCCGTCCGATTATCACAGAAGAGAGTATGCTCGGCACCGCTGACAAGAAGTACACCTTCTCGGTTGCCAAGGATGCAAACAAAATCGAGATCGCTTCGGCAGTCGAGGAGCTTTTCGGTGTTAAGGTAGCTAAGGTCAACACCATCAACTGCCTCGGCAAGCTTCGCAGACAGGGCGTTTCTCAGGGCTACACAGCAGCTTGGAAAAAGGCTATTGTTACCCTTACAGAGGATTCCAAGACCATCGAGTTCTTCGATGGTATGATGTAATCTGACATCAGTAAATAAACCGTAAAATTCCGGTGGTAATGTATGGAGTTCGACATACTCCGCGAAGCCACTTAAAGGAGTGTGAATCAAATGTCGATTAAAGTCTACAAGCCGACTTCAAATTCACGTAGAAATATGTCGGTTACAGATTATTCAGAGCTTTCAAAGGTCGCTCCCGAAAGAAGCCTCCTTGAGCCGCTCAAGAATAAATCGGGTCGTAACAACTACGGTCGCATTACAGTACGTCACCGCGGCGGCGCAAACCGCAGAAAGTACCGTGTAATCGACTTCAAGCGTTCAAAGTTTGATGTTCCCGCCGAGGTTGTTTCACTTGAATATGACCCGAACCGTTCAGCTCATATCGCTCTCATCAAGTATGAGGACGGCGTAAAGAGCTACATCCTTGCTCCCGCAGGCCTCAAGGTCGGCGACAAGGTTATGGCAGGTCCCGATGCCGATATCAAGCCGGGCAACGCACTGCCGCTTATCAACATCCCGACAGGTACCGTTATTCACAACGTTGAGCTTTACCCGGGTCGCGGCGGACAGCTTGCAAGAGCTGCCGGTAACGCTGCACAGCTTATGGCTAAGGAAGGCGACTATGCTCTCCTCAGACTTCCCTCGGGTGAGCTCCGCAAGGTTCCCGCAACATGTATGGCTACTGTTGGTCAGGTTGGCAACCTTGATCACGAGAACGTTAAGATCGGTAACGCGGGCAGAAAACGCCACATGGGTTGGAGACCCACAGTCCGCGGTTCTGTTATGAACCCGAACGATCACCCCCACGGAGGCGGTGAAGGTAAGTCCCCCATCGGTCGTCCCGGTCCTGTTACACCTTGGGGCAAGCCGGCTCTCGGTTACAAGACACGTAACAAGAAGAAGGCTTCCAACAAGATGATCGTAAGACGTCGTAACGGCAAATAAGTTGAAAGGAGATAAAGATCTATGGGCAGAAGCGTAAAGAAAGGCCCCTTCGTGCAGACTAAGTTGCTCCAGAGAGTACAGGCTATGAACGAGAAGGGCGAAAAAATAGTTCTCAAGACATGGAGCCGCAGCTCCACAATCTTCCCTGACTTTGTCGGCCACACATTTGCGGTTCATGACGGACGCAAACACGTTCCCGTATATGTTACAGAGGATATGGTCGGTCATAAGTTGGGCGAATTTGCACCTACAAGAACCTTCAGAGGTCATGCAGGTTCAAAAACAACAAATAATGGTAAATAATTAGCCGAAAGGAGTGTGTATTCATGGAAGCAACAGCAAAAGTAACCTACGTGCGTATTGCACCGAGAAAGGTTCAGATTGTGCTTGACCTTATCAGAAATAAGCCTTGCGACCAGGCAATGGCTATCCTTAAACACACGCCGAAGGCTGCGTGTGAACCGCTTGCAAAGCTGCTCAAGTCGGCTATGGCGAATGCGGAAAACAAAGATATGGACGTTTCCAGCCTCTACGTTGCAGAGTGCTTCGTAGGTCAGGGACCGACTCTTAAAAGAATCAGACCCAGAGCTCAGGGACGCGCATACAGAATAAACAAGAAGACTTCTCACATCACATTGGTGCTCAGAGAAGCAGAATAAGCGAGGAGGAGGTAAACAATATGGGCCAGAAAATAAATCCTACCGGTCTCAGAATCGGTGTTATTAAGAATTGGGAATCCCGCTGGTATGCCGGCAAAAACTCTTTCGGCGATACACTTGTTGAGGATTACAAGCTTCGTGAATACCTTCTTGCTACACTCGCTCCTGCAGGTGTACCTAAGGTTGAAATCGAGCGTGACGCAAAGCGTGTTTATATCAACATCCATTGCGCAAAGCCCGGCATGGTAATCGGCCGCGGCGGCTCGGAGATTGAGAAGCTCAAGGAAATTTGCAAGAAAAAGCTTGGCGGAGACAAGGATGTTTCGATCAACATTATCGAAATCAAGCAGCCGGATCTTGACGCACAGCTTGTTGCTGAGAACATTGCGGCTCAGCTTGAAAGACGTATCTCTTTCCGTCGTGCTATGAAGCAGTGCATCGGACGCACAATGAAGCTCGGCGCAAAGGGTATCAAAATTCAGTGTTCAGGCCGTCTCGGCGGTGCGGAAATCGCACGTTCCGAGACCTATCATGAGGGAACGATTCCCCTTCAGACAATCCGTGCCGACATCGACTACGGCTTTGCAGAGGCAAAGACAACCTACGGTCGTATCGGTGTTAAGGTTTGGCTTTACAAGGGCGAGGTTCTCCATGAGGCTAACAAGAACAATCGCAGACCACGCCGTAAGGAGGGAGCTAAATAATGCTGTTACCTAAGAGAGTTAAATATCGTCGCGTTCAGAGAGGTCGTCTGAAGGGTAAGGCAACACGCGGTAACAAGGTTACCAACGGTGAATTTGGACTTCAGGCTCTCGAGCCGGCATGGATCACATCAAACCAGATCGAGGCAGCTCGTATCGCGATGACACGTTACATTAAGCGTAACGGTCAGGTTTGGATCAAGATTTTCCCGGATAAGCCGATCACAGAGAAGCCGGCTGAGACCCGAATGGGATCCGGTAAAGGATCACCGGAGTACTGGGTTGCAGTCGTTAAACCGGGCAGAGTTATGTTTGAAATTGCAGGTGTTGATGAGGACACAGCTCGTGAGGCTCTTCGTCTTGCAGCTAACAAGCTTCCTATCAAGTGCAAATTTGTTACTAAAGAAGAAACGGGTGGTGAGCAGTAATGAAAGCAAGTGAAATCAGAAAAATGTCCGCAGCTGAGCTTGACACCAAGCTTCACGATTTGAAGGATGAGCTTTTCAAGCTTCGTTTCCAGCAGGCCATTAACCAGCTCGACAACCCAATGCGTATTAACGCCGTTAAGAAGGATATCGCAAGAATCAAGACTGTTCAGCGTGATATTGAGCTTCACGGCGCTGAGTCGTAATGAAAGGGAGGTTAACTGTAATGGAAGAAAGAAACCTCAGAAAGACGCGCGTAGGCGTTGTCAGCAGCGACAAGATGGACAAGACCGTCGTTGTTACTGTCAAGGATAAGATAAAGCATCCGCTTTATAAGAAGATCGTCAACCGTACAATCAAGTTCAAGGCTCACGACGAGAAGAACGAGTGCGGCGTAGGCGACAAGGTATTGATTATGGAAACACGTCCTCTTTCAAAGGACAAGAGATGGCGTGTAGTCGAGATTATCGAGAAAGCCAAATAATTGGCGCAGGTGTAAGGAGGCAAACACTGTGATACAGCAAGAAAGTAACCTCAAAGTTGCCGACAACACCGGAGCGAAGGAGATCAGATGTATCCGAGTTCTCGGTGGTACCGGCAGAAGATACGCCAACATCGGCGACGTTATCGTTGCTTCGGTTAAGAAAGCAACACCCGGCGGCGTCGTAAAGAAGGGCGAGGTTGTAAAGGCAGTAGTTGTTCGTACTGCAAGCGGCGTACGCCGCAACGACGGCACATACATTCGTTTCGACGAAAATGCGGCTGTCATCATCAGAGAAGATAAAAACCCAAAGGGCACACGTATTTTCGGACCTGTTGCAAGAGAGCTTCGTGACCACGACTTCATGAAGATCCTTTCACTCGCTCCCGAAGTGCTTTAATCAGGGGGTGCAGCTATGAGTAATAAAGTACACGTTAAGACCGGTGATCAGGTCATCGTAATCAACGGTAAGTACCGTGGAGCCAAAGGCAAGGTTCTTCAGGTTGCTCCTTCAGAGGGTAAGGTTATCGTTGAGGGCATTAACATCGTTACAAAGCATGTTAAGCCGAGGAAGATGGGTGAGCAGGGAGGCCTTGTAAAGGCTGAGAGCGCACTCTATGCCGATAAGGTTCAGCTTGTTTGCCCGAAGTGCGGCAGACCGACAAGGGTCGGCCACGCAGCTAAGGCTGACGGCAAGAAAGATAAGAAGCGCATTTGCAAAAAGTGCAGCGCGGAATTTTAATAAGGGAGGTACATGACAAATGGCAGCAAGGTTAAAAGAAACCTATGTTAACGAAGCCGCACCGGCTTTGATGAAAAAGTTTGAATACAAGAGTGTCATGCAGATCCCTAAGCTTGATAAGATCGTTATCAACGTTGCTTGCGGCGAAGCAAGAGACAACCCGAAGATTGTCGACGCTATCGTAAGCGATCTCAGCCAGATCACAGGTCAAAAGCCTGTTCTTTGCAAGGCTAAGAAGTCAGTTGCTAACTTCAAGCTCCGTGAAGGCATGACAATCGGCGTTAAGGTCACACTCAGAGGAGACAGAATGTATGAATTTCTTGACAGATTCTTCAATCTCGCTCTTCCCCGCGTTCGTGACTTCAGAGGAATCAACCCGAACTCGTTTGACGGCCGCGGCAACTATTCTATGGGCATCAAGGAGCAGTTGATTTTCCCCGAAATCGACTATGATAAGGTCGACAAGGTTCGTGGTATGGATATTTGCTTCGTAACCACAGCAAAAACAGACGAAGAGGCTCGTGAGCTGCTTACGCTTATGGGTGCTCCGTTCGAGAAATAAGGAGGTATAATTGTGGCTAAGAAATCAATGAAGGTTAAGCAGGCAAGAACTGCGAAGTATTCATCAAGATCATACAACAGATGCAAGATCTGCGGCAGACCACATGCATATCTTCGCAAGTACGGCGTTTGCCGTATCTGCTTCAGGGAGCTTGCTCACGCAGGTCAGATCCCCGGAGTTAAGAAAGCAAGTTGGTAATTTAGAGTAATTGCATTAAGGAGGTTGACGGTATGCAAACTACAGATTCAATCGCAGATATGTTGACCAGAATTCGCAACGCAAGTTCTGCAAAACATGATTCTGTCAAAATCCCGGCATCTAACATGAAGAAGGCAATTGCTCAGATTCTTGTTGATGAAGGTTATATCAAAGGCTTCAAGGTTGAGGACGACGGTAAGCAGGGTATGATCGAGATCACCCTCAAGTACGGTCAGAACAAGACCGCAGCCATCACAGGTTTACGCAGAGTTTCAAAGCCCGGTTTACGTATTTATTCCGGTTGCGAGGAGATGCCCAAGGTTATGAAGGGCCTCGGCATTGCAATCGTTTCCACGTCAAAGGGCGTTATGACAGACAAGGACGCACGCAAGGCTAATGTCGGCGGTGAAGTTCTTGCATTTGTCTGGTAAGGAGGTGCTGTTAGAATGTCACGTATAGGTAAGTTGCCAATCGCAATTCCTGCAGGCGTTGATGTTAAGATCGACGGCAGCACTGTTACCGTAAAGGGACCCCAGGGAACTCTTACCAGAACAGTGCACAGCAATATCGCTGTTGCAGTTGAGAACAACGAGATCGTTGTTACTCGTCCGAATGATGAAAAGCTCAACAAGTCGCTTCACGGTCTTACAAGAACCCTTGTCGCCAATATGGTTGAGGGTGTAAACCACGGCTACAAAAAGGAGCTTGAGATTAACGGTATCGGTTACCGTGCCGCTATGCAGGGAACACAGCTTGTTATGAACATCGGTTACTCTCATCAGGTATTTATGAGTCAGCCCGAGGGTATCAAGATTGAGGTTCCCTCACCGAACAAAATCGTTATTTCCGGTCCTGACAAGCAGAAGGTAGGTCAGTTTGCCGCTGAAGTACGCGAGAAGCGTCCTCCGGAGCCTTATAAGGGTAAGGGCATCAAGTATGTTGATGAACATATCCGCCGTAAGGAAGGTAAAGCCGGTAAGGGTGGCAAATAATCTTAATGAAGGAGTGAAACACTTATGGTTAACAGACCAGACAGTAATAAGGCAAGACTTGCACGTCACCAGAGAGTGCGTAACAAGATCTCCGGCACAGCTCAGTGCCCCCGCCTTGATGTATTCCGCTCATTACAGAACATCTACGCTCAGTTAATAGATGACGAGGCAGGCGTAACACTTGTCAGCGCCTCTACTGTTGAGAAGGATTTTGCGGAATACGGCGGAAACAAAGCTGCAGCTCACAAGGTGGGCGAGGTACTCGCACAGCGCGCTAAGGACAAAGGCATCGAAGAATGTGTGTTTGACCGCGGCGGCTATATATATCACGGCCGTGTTCAGGAACTGGCCGAAGGCGCCCGTGAGGGCGGCCTCAAGTTCTAAGGTAAGGAGGAATTACTTTTGGCTAAGATTGATGCATCGGCTATGGAACTTACGGAACGCGTTGTTACTATCAACCGTGTTTCTAAGACAGTTAAAGGTGGTCGTATCTTTAAGTTCGCCGCTCTTGTAGTTGTCGGCGACGGCAACGGAACGGTTGGCTTCGGTATCGGTAAGTCGGGCGAAGTTCCGGACGCTATCCGCAAGGGTATCGAGGATGCGAAGAAGAACCTTATAAAAGTTTCTCTCAGAGGAACAACAATTCCTCATGAGATCATCGGTAAATACGGCGCAGGCGTTGTACTTCTCAAGCCGGCTGCTCCCGGTACCGGTGTTATCGCAGGCGGTCCGGTTCGTGCTGTTGTTGAAGCGGTAGGAATCAAGGACATCCGTTCAAAGGCTCTGCGTTCAAACAATCCGTGCAACGTAGTCAGAGCTACGATCGACGGACTTTCAAAACTCCGCAGCGTTGACGAGGTTGCAGCAGTTCGCGACAAGTCAGCTAAGGAAATTTTAGGTTAAGGAGGGCGGTACAAATGGCAGATGTACAGGTAAAGCTCGTTAAGAGCTTGATCGGCAGCAAAAAGGACCAGATTGCCACCGCTCATGCACTTGGTCTTCATAAAATCGGGGACGTTTCGGTTCAGCCGAACAATCCTCAGACTCTCGGTAAGGTAAAGAAGATTCAGCACCTTATCGATGTAACCGAAGCATAAGCAAGGAGGTGCGAAATATGAAGTTGCACGAACTTTCACCGGCGCCCGGCTCAACAAAGGAGCGTAAGCGTATCGGTAGAGGTGCAGGTTCCGGTCAGGGTAAAACTGCAGGTAAAGGCCACAAGGGTCAGAAAGCCAGAGCAGGCCGCGGTATGCGTGCGGGCTTTGAGGGCGGCCAGATGCCTTTACAGAGACGTCTTCCCAAGAGAGGTTTCAACAATATATTCCGTAAAGAGATCGTTGCTCTCAACGTAAAGGATCTCGAAAAGAAATTCGATAACGGTGCTGTGGTTGACACAGAAGCACTCAGAGCGGCGGGTCTTGTCAAAAATTCTTTTGACGGCGTAAAGATCCTCGGTAACGGCGAGCTTACGAAGAAGCTCACAGTTAAAGCTAACGCATTCTCGGAGTCTGCTAAGCAGAAAATCGAGGCTGCGGGCGGAATAGCAGAGGTGATTTGAAATGTTGAGGACGCTTGCCAACGCATGGAAAATCGCAGATCTTCGTAAGAAAATTTTGTTCACGGCTTTTATCGTTCTGATTTTCAGAATCGGTGCAGCCATTCCGGTTCCGTTTGTCGCGGCGGGTGCCAACGGTATCTTCTCCGACGCTCAGATGTCCGGAACATTTATGGAATACCTTAATATGATGACCGGTAACGCTTTTAACTACGGTACGATTTTCGCAATGTCAATCACACCGTACATTAACAGCTCCATCATCGTTCAGCTGTTGACAGTTGCTATTCCCGCTCTCGAGCGTCTCTCAAAGGACGGCGAGGAGGGACGCAAGAAGATTGCAACGATCACCCGTTATGTAACGGTCGGTCTTGCTCTTCTTCAGAGCACAGCGTATTATTTCTATCTTCGCGGAAATAATTATCTTCTTATGAAAAATATCGGTGTATTCGCCGATATCTTCCAGGCACTTGTCATCATCCTTTGCTTCTCGGCAGGATGTGCGTTGATAATGTGGCTCGGCGAGCAGATCAATGACAAGGGAATCGGTAACGGAATTTCAATAATTCTTTTTGCCGGTATCGTAGCAAGAATCCCGACGATCATCGCCTCGCTTTTCAGCTCAAACGGCGGTTATTTCTCATACGGCGGAGCTTATGCGGTTCTTTCTGTAGTTGTAGCAGTATGCTTGCTTCTTATGATCGCATACATTGTCTGGATGGACAATGCCGAGCGCAGAATCCCCGTTCAGTATGCTAAGAGAGTTGTAGGACGCAAGATGTACGGCGGTCAAAGCACACATATTCCCATCAAGGTTAATATGTCCGGTGTTATGCCGATCATCTTTGCTTCATCAATTCTTTCTCTTCCCCCGACAATCAATCTTTTTGTCGGTGCTCAGGAAGGAAACGGCTGGTATGACCATTTCTTCAAGTTCTTCTCAAGCGAAAGCTGGGTTTATGCGATCCTGTATTTCCTTTTGATAATCTTCTTCGCATATTTCTACGCTTCAATTCAGTACAACCCGATTGAAATGGCGAACAACATCCGTAAGAACAGCGGTGCAATTCCGGGTATCCGTCCCGGTAAGCCGACTTCTGATTACATTCAGAGGATTTTGTCAAGAATCACATTGCTCGGTGCTCTTCTTCTTTCGGTTGTTGCGCTCTTCCCGCTTTTGTTCTCGCTTATCACATCAGCTTGCGGTAAGCCGATGAATGTTTCTCTCGGCGGTACTTCGATCATCATCTTGGTCGGTGTTGCCATTGAGACGGTTAAGCAGCTTGAGTCTCAGATGATGATGCGTCATTACAAGGGATTCCTTGACTAATCAAAAAAGGAGTTAATTATGAAATTAATTCTTCTCGGAGCCCCCGGTGCAGGGAAAGGAACACAGGCAGAGGTTATCTGCAATGCTCTTAAAATTCCTGCAATTTCAACGGGCAATATAATCCGTGAAGCCCTCGCACAGGGCACAGAAATGGGACTCAAGGCCAAGTCGTTTATGGATGCAGGTCAGCTTGTTCCCGATGATGTCGTTATCGGCATCATCAAGGAACGACTTGCAAAGGACGACTGCGCAAACGGTTTCATTCTTGACGGTTTTCCGCGTACTATTCCTCAGGCGGAAGCTCTCGACGCCATGGGTGTGGTCATTGACAGAGTCATTGACATCGAGGTTTCCGATGAGAAAATCGCAGCGAGAATGTCGGGCAGACGCGTCTGCAAGGACTGCGGCTCTTCTTACCATCTGGAGTATAAGGCTCCGAAGGCTGAGGGGGTATGCGACGCTTGCGACGGTGAGCTTATTCAGCGTAAGGACGACGCGCCCGAAACGGTTTTGGGCAGACTTGCGGTTTATCACAAGCAGACAGAACCGCTTAAGGACTTCTATTCTAAGAAAGGTATTCTCAGAATAGTTGAAGGCCAGGAGGAGATCGCCGACACATCGGCACTCACACTCAAGGCATTGGAGGATTAAGCATGATAGTGCTCAAAACGAACAGGGAGCTTGCCCTTATGAGAGAGGCTTGCATCATTTCGGCAGGAGCATTAAAGTTGGCAGGAGAGGCTGTCGAGCCGGGTGTTACTACGGCGGAGATAGACAAAATAGCCCACGACTACATCATAAGGTGCGGCGCAAAGCCGAACTTCCTTGATTACAGCGGCTATCCTGCTACCGCATGCATTTCCATAAACGACGAGGTTATTCATGGAATACCCAGCAAAAAACGCGTTATCGAAGAGGGCGACATCGTAAGCATTGACTTGGGTGCGGTTCTCGAAGGATTCAACGGCGACAATGCTGCTACTTTCGCTGCCGGAGCAATCAGCTCCGAAGCGAAGCGGCTGTGTGACACGACCAAGGAAAGCCTGTTTTTGGGCATTGAAAAGGCTGTCGCAGGCGGCAGAATCGGCGATATAGGTTCCGCGATACAGCGTCATTGCGAGTCGAGAGGCTATTCCGTTGTTCGTGAATTTGTCGGACACGGTGTCGGTCACAAGCTCCATGAAGATCCCGGTGTACCGAATTACGGAACACCCGGAAGGGGAGTTCGCCTGTTGCCGGGTATGACAATAGCCATTGAGCCGATGATAAATCTCGGCAAGGCAGATGTCAAAACATTACCGGACGGTTGGACAGTAAAGACCCGTGACGGTAAGCTGTCGGCACACTTTGAACACACGGTGGCGATAACACCGAGCGGTCCAAAGATACTCACTCTGCTTTAAGGAGGTGCAGTATATGTCAAAACAGGATATGCTTGAGCTGGAAGGTGTTGTTGTTGAGGCATTGCCGAACGCAACGTTCCAGGTAGAGCTCGAAAACGGACACAAAATTTTGGCACACATTTCCGGTAAGCTCAGAATGAACTACATTCGTATCCTTCCCGGAGACAAGGTGACGGTTGAAGTTTCGCCATACGACCTCACCAAAGGAAGAATAACATGGCGATCAAAATAAGCTAAGGCTAATTTTTTAAGGAGGGCATTCAAATGAAAGTCAGACCTTCTGTAAAGAAAATTTGCGAGAAGTGCAAGATTATTAAGCGCAAGGGAAAAATCATGGTTATCTGTGAGAATCCCAAGCACAAACAGCGTCAGGGCTAATCCGACGCAAACCATTTATGGAGGTGCAACTGAGAAATGGCGCGTATATCAGGTGTTGACTTGCCGAGAGAGAAGAGAATCGAAATCGCTCTTACTTATATCTACGGTATCGGTCGTAAAACTGCCGGCGACATTATCGCAGCTACAGGCGTAAATCCTGACATCAGAGTCAAGGATCTGTCGGAAGACGATGTAGCAAAGCTGCGTGAGTACATTGACCACAACGTTAAGGTTGAGGGTGACTTGCGCAGAGAGACCGCTTTTGATATCAAGAGACTTATCGAAATCGGTTGTTATCGTGGCGTACGCCACAGAAAGGGTCTGCCCGTAAGAGGACAGCGCTCAAAGACAAACGCACGTACACGCAAGGGTCCGAAGAAGACTATTGCTAACAAGAAGAAGTAATATAGGAGGGATAATATGGCACCTAAGGGTTCCGCTAAGAAGGGCACTGCAACACGCAGACGCCGTGAACGTAAGAACATTGAACGCGGCGCAGCTCATATCCAATCCACCTTCAACAATACTATCGTTACAATCAGTGATACACAGGGTAACGCAGTATCATGGGCAAGTGCGGGCGAGATGGGCTTCAGAGGTTCAAAGAAGTCAACTCCGTTTGCTGCTCAGACCGCTGCCGAGACTGCTGCAAAGATTGCTATTGAGCATGGTATGAAGACAGTTGAGGTTTACGTTAAGGGTCCGGGAGCAGGACGTGAAGCTGCAATCAGAGCATTGCAGACAGCAGGCTTGGAAGTAAGCCTTATCAAGGATGTTACTCCGATTCCGCACAACGGCTGCCGTCCGCCGAAGAGAAGACGTGTATAACCTATAATTTCAGGAGGTGTAATTCATGGCAAGATATACCGGTGCGGTTTGCAAGCTGTGCCGCCGCGAGGGTAAGAAGCTTTTCCTTAAGGGTGACAGATGTTACACGGGAAAGTGCGCTTTCGAGCGTCGTTCTTATGCTCCGGGACAGCACGGACAGAGCCGCAAAAAGGTTTCCGAGTACGGTCTCCAGCTTCGCGCAAAGCAGCAGGCTAAGAGATATTACGGTATTCCGGAAAGTCAGTTCTATAGCTATTTCCTCACGGCTGAGAGAAAGCAGGGTGTTACGGGTACCAACCTTCTCAGAATCTGTGAAAGCCGTTTGGATAATGTTGTTTACCTTTTGGGTTGGGCAAGCTCAAGAGCAGAAGGCAGACAGCTTGTAACTCATGGTCATTTTAAAGTAAACGGCCGTAAAGTAAATATTCCTTCATATCTTATGAAGGCCGGCGACGTTGTTGCTATTGCCGACAAGAGCAAAGACAGCGCAAAGATTAAGGCTGTCCTTGAGGCAAACGGAGCTCGTCCTGTTCCGCAGTGGCTTGATAAGGTCGCTGACACAGAG
Source organism: Eggerthellaceae bacterium (assembly GCA_963616775.1). Taxonomy (GTDB): domain Bacteria; phylum Bacillota; class Clostridia; order Oscillospirales; family Acutalibacteraceae; genus CAG-488. Next base: position 19,432 of record CAVELL010000014.1, read on the forward strand.
GCTAAGATCGTAAGTCTCCCCGAAAGAGATCAGATCTCCTGTCCTGTTGAGGAGCAGCTTATCGTCGAGCTTTATTCAAAATAATAATTAACCGTATACTTAATACAACAAGGAGGGTTTTGAATGATTGGCATAGAAAAACCAAGAATCGAAACAGCCGATGTTTTACCTGACGGTACTTACGGTAAATTTGTAGTAGAACCCTTGGAGAGAGGCTACGGCACAACTCTGGGCAACAGCCTCAGACGCGTTCTTCTTTCTTCATTGCCGGGCTACGCAATAACTTCCGTTAAGATTGACGGAATTCTTCACGAGTTTTCAACGATTCCCGGCGTCAAGGAAGACGTTACCGAGATCGTTCTGAACTTGAAGAGCGTAATCCTTAAAATTCACGGCGATGGTCCCAAGACCATGTACGTTGATGTTAAAGGTGAAGGTGAAATCACCGCAGGCTCCTTCAAGACCGATTCCGATGTTGAGATCCTTAATCCCGATCTTCACATCGCATCTCTTGACAGCGACGCTCATGTGGTAATGGAGTTGACCTGCAACAACGGCAGGGGCTACGATTCTGCTGAAAGAAATAAGCAGTATCTTCAGCCGCCGATCGGTGTTATCGCAATCGACTCGATCTATTCACCGGTATTAAAGGTAAATTACACAGTCGAGAACACACGTGTCGGCCAGATAACCGACTATGATAAGCTGACACTTGAAGTGTGGACAAACGGCACTATTTCCGCTAAGGAAGCCGTTTCTCTGGGCGCCAAGATCCTCAACGAGCATCTCAGTCTTTTCGGAGATCTCTCTGATGAGGCTTTTGAAACTGAGATAATGGTTGAGAAGAGTAAGAATGGCAAGGAAAAAGTCTTGGAGATGACCATTGAGGAACTTGACCTGTCTGTGCGCTCTTTTAACTGCTTGAAGAGAGCAGGAATCAATACGGTAGAGGACTTGATCGGTAAGTCCGAAGACGATATGATGAAGGTTCGTAACCTCGGCAGAAAATCACTTGACGAAGTCGTTGCAAAGCTTGCTTCGCTCGGATATGATCTTCGCAGAGAGGACGACTGATCGTCTTAACCGTAATTAAATCAAACAACACACTAACGGTAAAGGAGTGACTTTTAATGCCAGGAGCCAGAAAGCTTGGAAGAGCAAGTGACCATCGCAAGTCAATGCTCAGAGGCATGGTAACATACCTTTTAGAGAACGGCAGAATAGAGACCACCGTTACGAGAGCAAAGGAAGTTCGTGCAATGGCCGAGAAAATGATCACCATTGCAAAGGATAACACACTTCATTCAAGAAGACAGGTTTTAGCATACGTTACCAAAGAGGACGTTGTTAAGAAGCTTTTTGATGAGATTGCTCCTAAATATAAGGACGTAAACGGCGGTTATTGCCGCATTATTAGAACAGGTGCTCGCCGCGGTGATGCTGCTGAAATGTGCATTATCGAGCTGGTTGACACCGAGTCTAAATAATCAGGTATAATTCCGTAAAATCAACGGCAGACACGAAAGTGCCTGCCGTTTTTTTCGATAAAAGCAATAATTAAGCCTCTTCCGAGACTCCGTTTTGCTTATAATTATTTGATTTTGTGTCCTCGAACCTTGATGTTTCCCACAAACGGAAGCTTCGCTGTTCCCGTTACCGTGTCCCCGTCAAAAACGGCGGTGATCGGAATTTTTTTTCCTTTGAAAAGCTCGCATTGTGCCGTTGCGGTGAGTGTGTTGCCGTTCTCCTCCACATCGTTAATTATGATTTCCGGGACGCTTTCACCGATAACCTCAAATTTAAAATCATATTTCCCGTCGGTGTAACCGATTGTTGCTCTGCCTGTTCCGCTGAAAAACATTGTATTTACCGATGCTTCCCACGTTCCTATTCCTATCATATTTTTTCTCCGTTCATTTTTTATTAGAGTATCACAAATTGAAAAGTCTGTCAACATAAGGAGGGCCATTATTCTTTTTAAGAGATAAAAGAGGAAAAGGGTATAATTTACGGTGAATTTACAGAATGGCAGATGCAATATAAATGTCTCGTGCCTTGACTTTATTGCTTTTTTATATTAAAATGTTAAAGGGTAAATTAGGGGTATAGTCGAAAGTCAAAAGATTTAAATGTCCGTTTGGAGGGCAGTAATGTGAAAAAGGTTGATTTAAAAAGCGCGCTTGCGAAGAGCCTGATAATGATACTGTACGATATTCTTGCGGTGAATCTTTCTTATTTTCTCATAATGAGCATCGGTAACGGTCAGCGCAGCACGGAGGTTTTCATGCAAAGATCGATACCGGTTACGGCTGTTTTTATAACGCTTTATTGCGCCTTTAGCGTGTATTCAAGTATGTGGCAATATGCCGGACACAGAGAAGTGTTTAACATTGTTATTGCCACGGTGATAGGCGGAATTTCAAGCGTGGCGATAGACCTTATTATGTCAAGCCTCGGCTTTGCGGCAAGCAGCCTTAAAAACGGATGCTTTGATGCTTCTTTTTATATGTTCGGAACTCTTGTGGCGGTTCTCCTTGTGGCGGGTATGAGAATTGGATACCGCCTTGTCCGAAGGTATTATCGCGAGGGAGCTCTCAAACGAGAGGAAAAGCTTGACCGCGTTATGATTGTCGGCGCAGGAGATATGGGAATGATAATCATCAACGAGCTTGAGGTCAACAACTACTCAAAGGGCAAGCCCATAATCGCAGTAGACGACAATCCCATGAAGGTCGGAAAAAGAATCAGAAATATTCCGGTTAAGGGAAGCTGTGACCAGATTCCCGAGCTTGCCAAGAAATATAATATTGACACAATAATTCTTTGTCTCCCTTCGGTCAGAAACGAAAGGCAGACGGAGATACTCCGCATTGCCGTTAAAACCGGCTGCAAGCTCAAAACCTCGCCCAGCCTTCTTGAAATGACGGACAGCACGCGGGGCGGACGTATTCGTGATGTCAACATTACGGATCTTCTTTCCCGTCCGGAGGTTGAGCTTAACAAGGATGTTTGCAGCTACCTCTTCGATCAGGTGGTTCTTGTTACGGGCGGCGGCGGCTCGATAGGAAGCGAAATATGCCGTCAGGTATCCCGATATCATCCGAAAAAAATTGTTATATTCGATATTTATGAAAACAGTGCGTATATTTTAAAGAACGAGCTTGACTCTTATCACAAGGGCAGCCCGGAAATAGATATAAGAATCGGCTCGATTCGCGACGAGAAGAGGCTCAGAGAGATTTTTGATGAATTTCATCCGACCGTTGTTTTCCATGCCGCCGCGCACAAGCATGTCCCGCTTATGGAGGACAGCCCGGTTGAGGCGGTAAAGAATAACGTTTTCGGAACTATAAACGTTGCCAAAATTGCGATTGAATACGGAGTAGTGCGATTTGTAAACATTTCTTCGGACAAGGCAGTCAATCCGGCAAATGTTATGGGCGCAACGAAGAGAATTACCGAGATGATTGTTCAGTATTTTGAACGCAAATGCCAAAACAGCACGATTTTTGCTGCCGTGCGCTTCGGAAACGTTCTCGGATCAAACGGAAGCGTTATTCCGATTTTTACCGAGCAGATAAAGAACGGCGGACCGGTCACGGTAACTCACCCCGAAATCACGAGGTATTTTATGACAATCCCCGAGGCGGCTCAGCTTGTTGTTCAGGCGGGCGGTCTTGCAAGGGGCGGAGAGATATTTGTTCTCGATATGGGCGAACCCGTAAAGGTAATAACTCTTGCAGAGAACCTTATTATGCTCTCCGGATATAAACCGTACACGGAAATCGAAATTAAGTTTACGGGGCTTCGTCCGGGGGAGAAGCTTTATGAGGAGCTTGTCCTTGAGGAGGAAAACAGCGAAAGAAAAATGACTGAAAACAACAAAATATTTGTTACAAAGCCGGTGGAAATGGACGATGCCCTTTTTGAGAATGAAATCAACAATCTCAGAACCGCCGACGAGAACAATGTAAGAAGTATTTTGAAAACCATTGTACCGAACTATATTGAACCTGAAAAAAACTGATGAAAAGGTGAAGCTTTTGTATAGGTATGTGAAAAGGATTACGGATTTCACCGTCGCATTATTGATGCTGACGGTTCTTTCGCCGTTAATGCTGATGTCTGCCTGTCTGATTGCGGCAAATCGAGACGGACCGATATTGTTTAAACAAAAGCGACCGGGCAAAAACGGCAAGATTTTTACGGTGTACAAGTTCAGAACAATGTCTACCGAGACGCACGACAAGGACGGTAACGAGCTGAGCGATTTTGAAAGAATGACGGGAATCGGCAGATTTCTGAGAAAGACAAGCATTGACGAGCTTCCCCAGCTTTTCAACATTCTCAGGGGAGATATGAGCTTTATCGGTCCGCGTCCGCTTCTCATCGAATATCTTGAGCTGTATAGCGACGAGCAAATGCGCCGCCACAATGTTCTGCCCGGAATTTCCGGTTGGGCACAGGTGAACGGAAGAAACACACTGACGTGGGAAGAAAAATTTACATACGATGTTTATTATGTTGACCATTACGGCTTCAAGATGGATATGAAAATCTTTTTTAAAACCATTGCCAATGTTATTTGTCAGAACGGAATCAACAGCGGAAATGAAAATACCATGGAAAAATTTAAGGGCAGTAAGGTATCTGAAAATGTCTGAATCGTTTTAGCCCGTGAAAGGATGTTTCGCAATGAAAAAAATACTTTTTGCAGCAACGGTTGCGGAACATTTTTATTATTTTCATCTTCCGTGCTTTAAGTTTTTTAAAGAGATGGGTTGGCAGGTTGACGTTGCCTGCCACGGTGATCGCGAGCTCCCGTACTGTGACAACAGATACAAAATATCAATAGAACGTTCTCCGGCGGATAAAAGAAACCTGAAAGCTTATCGGGAGCTGAAAAAAATAATCAAAGAGAATCATTACGATATCGTTCATTGCCACACTCCAATGGGAGGCATACTTGCGAGACTTGCCGCGCGGAGCGAAAGAAAGCGCGGAACAAAGGTTATTTACACGGCGCACGGCTTCCATTTTTACAAGGGTGCACCCGGGCTTAACTGGGCAGTATATTATCCGATTGAACTGGTTATGTCGTCAATTACCGATTGCCTTATTACGATAAACGATGAGGACTGTCTTTTTGCGAAGAAGCACCTTTTGGCAAGGAAAACGGTTAAGGTGAACGGAGTCGGATACAACAGCGACAAATTTTACAGAATTACCCCCGATGAAAAAAAGAAGCTGCGTAAAGAAAAAGGATATTCCGAGGACGAAAAGCTTTTGATTTATGTGGCGGAGATGAATGCAAACAAGAACCAGAAAATGCTGCTGCTTGCACTCAAGGAGATATTAAAAAAAGAAAAGAATGTCCGACTTCTGATAGTCGGGGCGGACAACTTCAACGGAAAATATATTGAGCTTGCTAAGGAGCTGGGCGTAGCGGAACAGGTTGACTTCCTGGGGCACAGAGACGACGCGTGCGATTTGGTACATATAAGCGACATTGCCGTCGGCTCAAGTCTGAGAGAGGGCTTGCCGGTTAATGTTATGGAGGCTCTTGCCTGCGGTTTGCCGGTTGTTCTTTCTGATAACAGAGGACATCGAGCCCTGTGTCAAAACGGCTGCAACGGCTATGTTGTCGCGCCGAATGATTATGAAGCTATGGCGCAAAAAACAGTTTCTCTTTTGTCTGATGAAAGGCTTTATTCGGAAATGTCCGAAAATGCAGAGAAATTTGTCAAGCCCTATGCAAAGGAAAACGTAATTGTTGAACTGAAAAAAATTTATGAAAATTATATGTAAGGAAGTCTGACTTTCTTTCGTATGGGAAGGCACGGAATGATTAACTTTGATTTTGATTTCTATGAAATAGTGATCTGGGTTGCGACGATCGCCCTGTGCCTTATTGCAGTAGCGGCAAGGTCTTTCCCGCTCAAGGCAAGAGGCGGATTGGGACAGCCGCTGCCGAATCCCATCGCTTTGATATTACCCGTTGTTTTTTATACTGCGTTTGCAGGTCTCCGAAAGACAATAGGCGACACATATTTTTATATGTACTCGTTTGAAAATATGCCCGATGAAAACGAGGTAGACATTCATCTGATTCTTGACAAAAATTCATTTGCGTTCATACAGAACATTATCAGAAACTGCACAGACGATCCCCAATGGCTGATTTTAATATGTTCGATTATCGGTATGGTTCCTCCGCTGATTATTCTTTATAAATATTCGGCTCCGTACGATTTGGCTCTTTATATGTTTGTCACATACGGATATCTCGGCGGAATGATGGACGGAATGAGACAGTATATGGCGGCAGCCGTTGTGCTTCTCGGAACACGATTTTTGTTTTCAAGGAAAAAGAGCTCGTTCTTTAAATATGCAATTTTCGTTCTGCTTGCCTACACCATACACAGCAGCGCAATTATAATGCTCGCAGTATTTTTCGTTGTCCGGCGAAAAGCATGGACAAAGAGCTCTTATGCAATCATTATAGGAAGCTTGTTTTTGGCTTTGGCTTTTGACCAAATTTTGCCGTCCTTCCTCTCTGCTCTCGAAGATACCAGCTACTCGGCTTATGCGACAAACGGATGGTTTACGGACGGTTCGACGGGCGGAAGTAATGCGTTCAGAGTAATTGCAACGGCTGCCCCGATTATTGTTGCGTATTTTAACAAAGACCGCATGCTCCGGCTCGGACGAACGGGAGATATTCTTATAAACATAGCCTTTCTTAATACGGCGATATACATTATTTCCACATATAACTGGATTTTTGCCCGACTTGCAATTTATCTGTCTGTTTACTACATTATCCTCACCGTTTGGGTGGTAAGCTATGCGGTAAAGCCAAAGGACAGAATGATATACATGAGCGGACTTGTAATAATGTATTTCCTGTATTCAAGATTTATAGCATATCAGATATATATGTATCAATCGAATTATTTTCTTCCGGGAAGAAGATTGTTCAGGTAAAGGTTCTGTAAGCAGACCATAACGGCGCGTTTTATTCTTATCAAAAAGGACTTGTTACAGCAATGAAATATTTTTTATTTAATCACGCAGGCAGCAAAAATCACGGATGCGAAGCACTTGTGAGGGGCACGGTGAACATAATTGAAAACAGCGACGGAAAAGCGGAGCTCGTTTTGTCATCTTATGACGCACAGGCGGATAAAAATATAGAAGACGTTGAAGTTAAGGCGGCAAAAACGAGAGCACTTACGAAGCTTGAAACAATTATTGCCGCGTTGGATCTCAAGCTTAATCATTCCGAAGCTTATGCTTTGAAAAAAATGTATTCGCCGATACTCGGGGACGCTCGGGACTGCGATATATGTCTTTCTGTCGGCGGAGATACATACTGCTACGGAGACAACCGCGGCGTTCAGGTGCTGACCGAAGAGCTGAAAAAATCAGGGAAAAAGGTTGTCCTTTGGGGCGCCTCAATCGGCGAGGAGGATCTCACGGAGGAAAAGCTCCGAAGCTTGGGCGTTTTTGATGCTGTATTTGCGCGTGACCCGCTCACTTATGAGCTCTTGAAAGAAAAAAACGCAAATGAAAATATTTTTCTCTTTTCCGACCCCGCATTCTGTATGGAACGCATTGAGGTTGACCCGATTGACGGCTTCACGAAGGAAAACACAATCGGTCTGAATGTCAGTCCTCTTGTGGCGGCAGGTAATCCGGAAATTAAAAAAATAATTGAAGATTTTATTCTGTATGTGTTTGAAAACACAACTATGAGCATAATGCTTGTGCCGCACGTCGTTGTAGAAAAAAACAATGACTACGAGTTTATGAAGCCGATCTGCGACCGCTTTGCCGACACGGGCAGGATAACGATTTTGCCTCCCGACCTTGACGCAAGGCAGTATAAGGGATACATTGCAAAAACGCGGTTTTTTATCGGAGCGAGAACCCATGCAACAATTGCGGCGTATTCAAGCGGCGTTCCGACAATCGTTCTCGGATACAGTGTGAAGGCAAAGGGAATCGCGAGGGACGTCTTCGGCGAAGAAAAATTTGTTCTCGATTCAAAAGCATTGAATGATTCGGAACCGCTGAGGGACGCTTTTATTCGCTTGATTGAAAACGAAAATGAAATCAAAGAGGAGCTGATGAAAAGCATTCCTCTGAGAATGAGAAGCGCAATGGAAATGGGAGAAAAACTTTTAGAAATCTGATCGGGAGTGGCGACGTGAAGAAACAAATGCTTTTTGTGATTCCATCAATGAGAAGCGGCGGAGCGGAAAAAAGTCTCCTTACGCTGCTCACGGTTTTTGATTATAAAAAGTATGATGTCGACCTTTTATGCTTTCGTCACGACGGACTTTTTTTTGACAAGCTTCCGAGTGAAGTTAATGTTTTGCCCGACAGCGAAAGATATGAAATGTTCGACGGGGACGCAAGGCTTGCGGTCAAATATTTTTTGAAAAAAGGAATGCTTGTGTCTGCGATTGACCGTTGGAAATATTCACGCCTCGGTTCGATGGAGGATGTAAAAAAAGCGGATGAGCTCAGATGGAAATACCTGAAAAAACAGCTTCCGAAAATCAAAAAAGAATATGACTGCGCCGTCGGATATCTTGAGGGAAATGCAAATCGTTTTGTTATTGAAGCTGTCCGGGCAAAAAGAAAAATTTGCTATGTTCACAGCGTAATTGATAAGCTGGACATAGACAAGGAAAGCTTCGGCAGAAGCTTTGCCGAAGCGGACAGCGTTGTTACGGTTTCCGAAGAGTGCAGAAACAATTTATTGAAAAACTATCCCGAGCTTGAGAAAAAATTTTTTGTGGTGGAAAACATTACAAGTAAAAAGCTCCTTGAAAAGGAAAGCGAAATTGAAGCGGCTTATCCGCAAAAAAAAGGAGAAATAATTATAAACACGGTCGGCAGATTCTCCGAGCCGAAAAATATTTCGCTTGCCGTTGATGCGTGCGCCGAGCTTGTCAGGCGCGGTAATAGAATAAAATGGTACCACATCGGCGACGGTTCGCTCAGAGCGGAAATCGAAAAGAAAATTTCCGAGAACGGCATTGAGAATATTTTTATTTTGCTGGGGGAAAGGTCAAACCCATATCCGTACATAGGGCAATGCGATATATACGTCCAACCGTCCCTGTACGAGGGAAAGTCGATTGCGATTGATGAAGCAAAATGTTTGTCACGTCCGATTGTCGTGACGGATTTCACAACGGTTCACGATCAGATAACCGACGGCACGGACGGAATTATTTGCAAAATGGATAAGGACGATATGGCGGACAAAATAGAAACGCTGATAAAAAATCGGGATTTACGCGAGCGTCTGACGGAAAATTTGCGGTATGAAAAAACCGGTAACGAAGAAGAAATCCTGAAATTTTATAAGCTTATTGACGGGTGAGGAAAATGACGATTCTGATTATTTTACTTTTAATAATCATTGCGGTTCTTGCTTATGATCTGTGGGAGGAGCTCCTTGTTTGGCTCGGCAGGATAAAGGTCGGACAGCTTCCCGAAGAGGAGTGGCAGACAAAGACAAAAAAGGTTTTGCTGAGGTGGATTGAAAAGGGTGCTCCCGAGGTTCTCCTCAACGAAAACGGCAATATGAAATTCATAAGAAAAATAAATAATTACGGCAAGATCACGTCCGTTATGTATTGGCAGGACGCGTCCCTTTTGAAAGGTGCAAACCATACCTCGGAAGATGTCGGCAGCGAAGCAGCAGCCTTGAGAGAAAGGTACATTCCCGGCAACGGCGGCGAATGGCGCGTTTTGCCCAAGAGAATCGACGCGGCGATGCTGTGCTGCGAGCTTCTCTCAAGCCGTTATACCGACGCGCAAAGAATAAAGCCGTCGATGGATTACGTCGCCGGTATGCTCGGCTCAATGGCGGAGAAGTACGGCACGATTCCGTACAACGAAAATGTGCCGGAATACAGGTTTGTCGACGCCGTCGGAATGACTTGCCCGTTCCTGATAAAGTATGCCCTCACATATAACGAGGAAAAGTACATAGAACTTGCGATGAAACAAATCCGGGAATACCATGAACACGGAGTCAACAAGGATTTCGGCATTCCGTATCACTGCTTTAAGGAAAACAGCTTCGAGCCGCTCGGCGTCTGCGGTTGGGGCAGAGGCTGTGCCTGGTGGGCTTTGGGACTGACGGACAGCCTGAGAGCCTTGCTCGAATCAGACGGACACAGCAAGGAAAAGGCTGTTCTGCTGCGATATTTAATAGAGTTTCTTGATGCGGTAAAAAAATATATAAAAGAAGACGGTACGGTTGAGCGGATGCTTTTCAACTCGTCCCTACAGGACAGCTCGGCTTGCTCAATGCTTGCTTACTGCTATGCCTATACGGCGGAGCTTTTGAAGAACGAGGAGTATAAGGCTCTTGCGGCAAGGATGAGAGAGAAACTGAGGAGCGTTACGCGAAGGAACGGTATTGTTGATTTTTCACAGGGAGACACACACGGAATCGGATTCTATTCCGAAAAGCTTTGTGTAGTTCCCGCCGCTCAGGGCTTCACGGTTGCCCTGAATGAAATACTCGGAAAATAACGGCGAAAGGGGAATCGGTATGATAGATCTTCACTGTCACATTCTTCCGAATATGGATGACGGCTCAAAGGATATGGAGACGTCCGTGAGAATGTGCCGCATAGCAAAGCGAAACGGAATCAGGCACATTGTCTGCACGCCGCACATAACCACGGTCGGAGACATAGACGGTTTTGTCAAAGTCAGAAACGAAAAGCTCAGGGAGCTTCAGGAAATTGTAAACCGTCTTGATATCGGTGTAACGCTGTACCCGGGCGCGGAGGTCTATGTTGATGACGATGTTTTCTTTTCGACCGATCTCAAACGTCTTGCAATAAACGGAAGCCGATATATACTGGTTGAGTTCTCTTTCAGGAGCATTACCGTCAAAAGGATAGTACGCTACCTGAATGCCCTTGCGGATATGGGTCTCATACCCATCGTTGCACACCCGGAAAGATACGAGTGCTTCCAGTTTGATTATGATGCGGTCAATATGCTTATACGAAACGGAGTGCTTTTCCAAATAAATGCTGCAAGCCTTGCAAGTCTTGAGGGACCGCAGGAATTTGAGCTTTCTTACGCAATGGCATACACGGGCGCAGCGTCGTTCGTTGCCACGGACGCGCACTCCGCACATTACAGAATGAACGACCTGTTGAATATGATGAACTTCTTTCCGCCGGACATCAGCCAGTTCAATATGCAGATGATGGTGCACGACGCGGCAAAGTGCGTTTTGACCGACGCGGAGCTGCCGGTGGTAAACAGAGGCGAGATATATAAAAGGGGCTTTTAATGTTGACTAATGGGGTCGGATAAATTATAATTACAAACGGAGATGATTTGAAAATGCAGGAATTGGATATCGGCAAAAACATATATTATAACGAGTCCGGTTCGTCCTTGGATATAGGAAGATTAGCGAAAAATCTTTTGTCAAAGCTGTGGCTTATGCTTTTGGTCGGAGTTGTATTCTCCGGCGCGGCATTTGCGATAGCCAAGGCGACCTATGTTGAGTCCTACAAGGCATCCATGACGCTCGGATTTATGGAAACCAAGTATGTTGTTGTCAAGGACTATTCAAACAGCAAGGACAATTCAACTCAATACAAGGAAGAGACAAAGTTCTATTCCAACGCCGACATCGCATATTACCAGTACCTCATAAAGGGCGATGAAATGCTCAACAATATTCAGAAAACTCTTGCTGCCGATGAGGTGGGCAAGGAGTATTCGACGTCCTTTATCGAAAACAGTCTTTCCGTTGAGGACACGGGAATCGGCGGATTTTTCCAGATCAGCGTCACCAGCACGGACGAGGGATACTGCGAAAGAGCACTCAATGTCGTGCTCAAAGAGTTTCCTCAGTATGTTCAGAGCTACGACAACACAATATCAATCAAGGTTATAAAAAATCCGACGGCTCCGGTAATCTGCAATTCCGACGCCGCCACGACAAAGGCGATATACGGCTTTGCGCTGGGTGCGTTCATCGTCGCTTTCATTATCTTCATTATGACTGTTGCAACCAAAACGGTGCTCTCTCTTGACGAGCTCAGAAGAGATATCAATGTCAACGTTCTCGGTGCAATACCGCTGGTTGAAAAGAGATCGGGACTGTTTAATCAGAAAAAAAAGTCTCCGCAGGGCTCCCTGTTGATAACGGATTCCTCAAAGGTCAGCTTTGCGTATGTTGAAAGCTTCAAAGCAATCAGAACAAAAATCGAAAATATTAAGGCGGAAAAGGGCTACAAGGCGTTCGTCGTAACGAGCACATACGAGGACGAGGGCAAGACGACCGTTTCGGTAAATATCGCGTGCTCGCTTGCTCAAAAGGGCAAGTCGGTACTTCTTATCGACAGCGACCTCAGAAAGCCTGCGGTTCTCCACGCCATAGGCGTTAAGAGCGACACGCATTACGGACTTATTCCGATAATCAAGGGAACCTCAACCTATGTGGATTCCATAAAATTCATCAAATCTCTCGGAATCTTCGTTTTGCCGACGGGCGGAATTTCGCTCAAATCAACCGAGGTTCTCGACACGGACAAGGTTCGTGCCGTCATTGAGCAGGCGCGCAAGGAGTTTGATTACATCATAATCGACTCTCCGCCGTCCCACGTTGTTTCGGACAGTATGGTTATTGCGCCGCTTGCCGACGGAATAATCTATAACATTCGCCGCGACTATGCCAAGGTGAGTGACATAAACCGCACGATAGAGGAAATAAAGGGTGCTGACATTGAAATCGTCGGTGCGGTGTTCACCATGAGTGAGGGCGAGGATAACAGCAGATATTATCACCGCAAGGGTAAATACGGCGGATATTACGGAAGATACGGACGCAAAAAGAAAAGCTCCGGCGGCGGCTACGGTTATGGCGGCTACGGCTACGGCGGCTACGGCTACGGCGGTTACGGTTACGGCGGCTACGGCTACGGTTATGGCTACGGCTACGGCGGCAGATCGGACAGCTCAAACGGCAACAAAAAAATAGATAACGAGTAATTTTTCTGAAAAGAAGTGTAACTAATGAACAAAAGAATTTATCTTTCACCCCCCTGTATGAACGGAACGGAAATCGGATTCATCGACGAAGCCTTCCGGACCAACTGGATAGCACCGTTCGGCCCGAATCTTACGGGATTCGAAGAGGAGATGTGCAGCTATGTCGGAGTGAAGCACGGTGTAGCACTCGCTTCCGGTACCGGAGCCATTCACATGGGGCTGAAATACCTCGGAGTCGGCAGGGACGACATAGTTTTTTGCTCCGATTTCACGTTTTCGGGAAGCTGTAATCCCGTTGCTTATCTCGGCGCAAAGCTTGTTTTTATTGACTCGGATTATGAGAGCTTCAATATGGATCCCGACGCGCTTAAAAAGGCTTTTGAAAAATACGACGCTATGGGTAAGCTTCCCAAGGCGGTAATTGTTGTTGACCTTTACGGCAACAGCGCAAGCTACGACAAAATTATTCCGATCTGCGAGCAGTACGGAGTTCCGATTCTTGAGGACGCCGCCGAGGCTCTCGGCACAACCTACAAGGGCAAAAAGTGCGGAACATTCGGCAAGATCGGCGCGCTTTCGTTCAACGGCAACAAGATTATAACGACCTCAGGCGGCGGAATGGCTCTGTCGGACGATGAGGATGCGATAACTAAAATACATTTCTGGTCGAATCAGTCCAAGGAAAACGTCAACTACTATCTCCACAATGAGCTGGGCTACAATTACAGAATGTCCAATATCTGCGCCGGTATCGGCAGAGGACAGCTCAAGAATATGGACGAGAGAGTTGCCGCAAGAACGCGTAATTACGAGTTCTACAAAAAGGCTTTTGCCGACCTTCCCGTTACAATGGCTCCCGTGCTTGACGGCTGCAAGCCGAATTTCTGGCTCAGCGTGCTGACGATTGACGAAGGCTGTGACGTAACTCCCGACGAGGTTCTCGCGGTCTTGTCGGCGGACAACATCGAAGCGAGAAGAGCATGGAATCCCATGCACAACCAGCCGATTTTCTCCGATGCGGACTTCGTAAGCTGCAAGGAGGGCGAGAGTGTGGGCAACGACATATTCCGCCGCGGCGTTTGTATGCCGTCGGGTACGGGAATGACCGAAGAGGAGCTTCGGCGTGTTGCGGACGTTTTCAGAACGGCTTTTGAAAAATAAAATCTGACCGGACAGGCTGTCGGTATTCTAACAGCCTGTTCTTTTTGAGGCATTATTCGGCTGAACGCCGTGTAAAGCGAATTTCTGTCACAGAGGTGATATTTTGGCAGTAAAAAAGGATCACATAAGAAACTTCTCTATAATCGCTCATATCGACCACGGCAAGTCAACGCTTGCCGACCGTCTGCTTGAATTGACGGAGTCGGTTGCGATCCGCGATATGACCGAGCAGCTTCTTGACGATATGGAGCTTGAAAGAGAGCGCGGAATAACAATCAAGGCGCACGCCGTCAAGCTCAATTATAAAGCGCACGACGGCGAGGAATACGAGCTTAACCTAATTGACACTCCGGGTCACGTCGACTTTAACTACGAGGTGTCACGTTCGCTTGCTGCCTGCGAGGGTGCGCTTTTGATTGTCGACGCGTCGCAGGGCGTGGAAGCGCAGACGCTTGCCAACACATATTTGGCACTTGACCACGACCTTGAGATAGTCCCTATAATTAACAAAATAGATCTCCCCGCCGCCGACCCCGACCGCGTTGCCGAGGAGGTTGAGGAGGTCATCGGACTTGACTGCTCCGACGCGCCGAGAGTTTCGGCAAAGACGGGCGAAAATGTTGAAGCCGTGCTCGAAAAAATTGTTTCCGATATCCCCGCCCCGCTCAATTCCGACGACAGCAAGCCGCTCAGAGCACTTGTTTTTGACTCGGTTTACGACAACTATAAGGGCGTTATAGTTTATGTTCGTGTCGTAGACGGCAGGATAAAAGCCGGTGACACGATGAGAATGATGGCGACGGGTGCCGAATTTACGGTTGTTGAGGTCGGCTATATGAGAGCGACGTCAATGGAGCCGGCAAAGGAGCTCACGTCCGGCGAAGTCGGTTACATCACCGCTTCAATCAAAACCGTCGGCGACGCAAGAGTCGGCGACACCGTAACTACGGCGAAATATCCTGCCGAGGAGGCTCTTCCCGGTTACAGAAAGGTCAATCCGATGGTTTTCTGCGGCGTTTATCCTGCCGACGGAGCGGATTACGAAAATCTGCGTGATGCGCTGGGCAAGCTTCAGCTTAACGATGCGGCGCTTTCCTTTGAGCCCGAGACTTCGGGTGCGCTGGGCTTCGGCTTCAGATGCGGCTTTCTCGGACTTCTCCACCTTGAAATAATCCAGGAGAGACTGGAACGTGAATATGCCCTTGACCTCGTGACGACGGTTCCGAGCGTCGTTTACAAAATTCATTTGACCGACGGCTCGGTGATTGAGATAGACAACCCGACAAAATATCCCGACCCGGCATATATAGATTACTGCGAGGAGCCGATGACGAACGCAAACATTTTTGCGCCGAACGAGTATGTCGGTGCGATTATGGATCTCTGCCAGGAGAGGCGCGGAACATTCAAAAATATGACCTACGTCACGCCCGACCGCGTTGACATTGCCTATGAGCTTCCGCTCAACGAAATAATCTATGATTTCTTCGACGTGCTCAAGTCGCGGACAAAGGGCTACGCTTCGTTCGATTACGAGATAAAGGGCTACGAAAGATCGAACCTTGTCAAGCTCGACGTGCTTCTCAACGGAGATATGATTGACGCGCTTTCGTTTATAATACACAGCGAAAAGGCTTACGGTAGGGCTAGAAAGATTGCCGAAAAGCTCAAGGACAACATTCCGAGACAGATGTTTGAGATTCCTGTTCAGATCGCTGTCGGCGGAAAGGTAATTGCCCGCGAGACAATTAAGGCGATGCGTAAGGACGTTCTTGCCAAGTGCTACGGCGGCGATATAACCCGAAAGAAGAAGCTGCTTGAGAAGCAGAAAGAGGGTAAAAAGCGAATGAGGCAGTTCGGCACGGTCGAGGTTCCTCAGGAAGCGTTTATGTCAATTCTGAAGCTTGACGAATAATATCGGCTGACGGCTTTGCCGTCTCCTATCGGCGGCGGGTGCTGTCAAGGAGCTCAACAAGGCTCATGAGCCGGAAAGGGCGGAAGCAACTGCCGAACAGCAATAAATTATTAAGGCAACACCTCAATTGTGCGGTATTGCCTTGAAGCAATATCTTAAACTGTGCGGTATTGCCTTGAGGGACGGACTGCTCGAAGGAACAGTTCGTTTCTTTTCGGAGAAGCTATGAATAGTATCGGATTATATTTACACATTCCCTTTTGCAAAACAAAATGTCCCTACTGTGATTTTTATTCAATGCGCGGCGACGAATCGGACAGGGATATGTACTCCGTTTCGCTTGTTGAGAGCATGGAGGGTTGGGCGGACAGGCTCGGAAGGAATGCGGATACGCTCTATTTCGGCGGAGGCACTCCGTCTGTCCTCGGCGGACAGAGCATTGCTATGCTCACACGGCGTGCAAAGGCTCTTTTCGGCGTTGACGGCGAGATAACCGTTGAGTGCAACCCGTCGGCGGTTGATGACGGTTTTTTTGCGACCGTTGCCGACGCGGGCGTGAACAGAATTTCTCTCGGAGTGCAGTCCGTGGTTGAAAACGAAAGGAAAAAGCTCGGACGTTTTTCGGACAGAGCGGTTATTGAAAAAAGAATTGACGAATGCAAAAAAGCCGGAATAGAAAACATTTCTATCGACGTTATGCTCGGAGTGCAGGAGCAGACGCTTGAGTCGCTCAATGAAACGCTTGATTTTTGCGTTGAATCCGGTGCGGTTCACATCAGTGTCTATATGCTCAAGCTGGAGGAGGGAACACCTTATTTCAGAAAAAAAGAAACGCTGAAGCTGCCCGACGAGGACACGGTCGCGGATATGTACCTTGCGATGAGCGAAAAGCTGACGGCAAGCGGCTTTGACCACTACGAAATTTCAAGCTTTGCCCGTCACGGCTTCGAGGGCAAGCACAATCTTAAATATTGGAGCTGTGAGGAATACCTCGGGCTCGGACCTGCGGCACACTCGTTCCTTGACGGAAAAAGATTCTGTTATCCGAGGGACATTGAGTATTTCAAGAACGGCGGTGAGCCCTTGTCTGACGGCAGCGGCGGCGATGAAGAGGAGTATATAATGCTCCGTCTGCGGTTAAAAAACGGAATATTTTTTGAAGATTTCAAAAAACGGTTCGGAAAAAGCTTTCCGCAGGATATAATAAAAAAGACGGAAAAATTTGTTGACTGCGGATTGATGAGAAAGGACAACAATTCGATTTCATTGACCGAAAAAGGATTTCTTCTTTCCAATTCGATTATTGCCGAGCTCATATAGGAGAGTGATAAAATGCTTGAAGATTTTATAAAAAGCCTGCCGAAAAATGTCGACGGTGCGCTTATCGTTTCGCCCGAAAACAGGAGATATTTTACGGGCTTCGACGCTTCGGACGGCTTCCTTTTTGCGACGAAAAACGGCTCGGTTTTTCTCACCGACAGCCGCTATATCGAAGCGGCGAAGGAAAAAGTAAAATGCTGTGACGTTGAGGAGCAGACGAAGAAGCTGATTGAATACGCCGCTCGTTTTGACTGCAAGACTCTTGCCGTTGAAGCCGACAGACTGACGGTTTCACAGTTAAAGTCGCTGAGAAAAATTCTTCGCGGAATAAAGCTGACAACGGTCGGTACGGACAAAATCATTGATAGACTCCGCGCGATCAAAACCGATGAAGAGGTTGAAAATATCTGCAAAGCACAGCGAATCGCAGAGACGGCTCTGGAGCATATTTTCGGCTTCATTAAGCCGGGTGTGACCGAAAAGGAAATTGCTCTTGAGCTGGATCACTATATGCTCAGCCACGGCGCAGAGGCTCTTTCCTTTGAGACCATCGCCGTCAGCGGCGCGAACACGTCGAAGCCGCACGGTGTTCCGACGGACAAGAGAGTTGAATACGGCGACCTTGTGACGATGGATTACGGTGCGGTCGTCAACGGATATCACTCGGATATGACGAGGACGGTTGCCGTCGGTACGGTGAGCGACGAACAGAAAAAGGTGTATGACACCGTGATGAAAGCTCAGCTTTGCGCCCTGTCCGTTCTGAAAAGCTGTCTTAAATGCTCCGACGCGGACAAAGCGGCAAGGGATGTTATAAACGAAGCAGGCTACGGAGAGCTCTTCCGCCATTCGACGGGTCACGGAGTGGGAATCGAAATTCACGAAAAACCGAACCTTTCGCCGAAATCGGCTGCGACTCTTGAAACGGGCAACGTTGTGACCGTTGAGCCGGGAATCTATATCCCGGGAAAGCTCGGAGTCAGGATTGAGGATATGGCATATATAACGGAAAGCGGCTGTAAAAATCTCACAAATGCGGCAAAAGAACTTGTCATACTATAATTTCAGCAAAAAAATCAGGGTCGGAGGGGCTTTTTGACTGAAAAGACTTGAAAAACAAACGATAATAGTATAAAATAATAACGACAACAGAGGATTGGTTTTATGACCTTTTCCTTGCTTCAGAAAAATAAATCGGAGGAATAACACATGATTTCAGCAGGTGATTTCAGAAACGGTATGACATTTGAAGAGGACGGCAACGTACTTCAGGTTGTTGAATTTCAGCATGTTAAACCGGGTAAGGGCGCGGCTTTCGTAAGAACAAAGACGAAGAATGTTCTCACGGGCTCCGTAGTTGAAAAGAGCTACAACCCGACAGCTAAGTTCCCGACAGCGTATATCGAGAGAAAGGATATGGAGTTCTCGTACAGTGACGGCGATCTTTATTACTTTATGGATCCGGAGTCATACGAGCTTGTTCCCATAAATGCATCGGATCTTTCCGACAACTTCAAGTTTGTTAAGGACGGTATGGTTTGCAAAATTCTTTCCTACAAGGGCAAGGTTTTCGGCGTTGAGCCGCCGACCTTCGTTGAGCTTGAGGTTACAAAGACCGATCCGGGCTTTGCAGGCAACACAGCAACAAACACAACAAAGCCGGCTACCCTTGAGACGGGCGCAGAGATCAAGGTTCCTCTCTTCATCAACGAGGGCGAGAAGGTTCAGATTGACACCCGTACAGGCGAGTATCTCGGCAGAGCATAATTAACGGATTTATTTCTAACAGAAAGGATGATTACCTATGATGACAGTAACGGAAAAAGCAGCATACCTCAAGGGTCTTGTAGAAATGGCTCATTTTGAGGCTGATACAGATGAGGTTAAAATCATCAAGGCTTTGGTTGACGTTATCGACGAGCTTGCGCTTTCCGTCGCAGACCTTGAGGACGAGGTTGAAATGATGTGTGAGCAGCTCGACGCGGTTGATGAGGATCTTGAGGATCTTGAAGAGTATGTTTACGACGACGAGTGCGACGGCGACTGCTGTGACTGCTGCGACGATGACTACTTCGAGGTTGAGTGCCCCGCTTGCGGCGAGACGATTTGCCTTGACGAGAGCGTTCTCGCCGAGGATTCGATCCGGTGCCCTGCTTGCGGCGAGACTCTTGAATTTGATTTTGACGACTGCGACTGCGATGAATGCGGAGACGACGAGGAGTAATTCCCGACGTCGCTTTCGGCGGATTGCTGAGTAAAACCGGGGTGACCTTGGACGATTTTCGTTTCCACGGTCGCCCTTTTCTTTTGGAGAATTGTTATGAAGCTTGATGAAAAAACAATAAAAAAGAATTATGTCTACAACGGCAGGATTATCAATGTACGCAACGACGACGCCGAGCTGCCGAACGGAAAGCCTTGCCGTCGCGAGGTCGTCGAGCACCCCGGCGGAGTCTGTGTTGCCGCAATAACTCAGGAGGGTGAGCTGCTTTTTGTTCGCCAGTTCCGTTACCCGTATATGGAGATTATACCGGAGCTTCCGGCAGGCAAGCTGGAAAAGGGCGAGGACCCCTTTGAAACGGGTAAAAGAGAGCTGGAGGAAGAGGCAGGCTGTGTCGCCGCCGATTACTATGACCTTGGCAAGTTCTATCCGTCGCCCGGATACTGCGGAGAGATAATTCACCTTTATGCCGCCAAAAATCTGGCCTTTACGCACCAGCACCTTGACGAGGATGAGTTCCTCCACGTTGAGAGAATACCGCTGGACAAAGCGGTTGAAATGGTTATGAGCAACAAGATAAAGGACGGGAAAACGCAGGCGGCAGTGCTGAAGGTCAAGGTTCTCAGGGACAAGGGGCTGTGGTGATGAACAGGATTATTCTCGCTTCCGCTTCACCTCGCCGAAGAGAGCTGATGACTCTTGCAGGCTACGAGTTTGAGGTGATCTGTGCCGACATCAACGAGGCGGTTCCGAAAAATGCCGTGCCGGAGGATGTCGTAAAATCACTTGCACTCCAAAAAGCGCGGGCTGTTGCAGAGAATCACGGCGATGCGGTCGTTGTCGGCTCCGACACGGTTGTTGCCCTTGACGGCAAAATTCTCGGCAAGCCCCGCTCCGAGCACGAGGCGGCAGAGATGCTTCGCTTACTTTCGGGCAGGATGCATAAGGTCTATACAGGCGTTGCGATTGTCTGCGGAGAAAAAGTGAAAAGCTTTTTTGACGAGACCGAGGTTGAGTTCTATCCGCTCGGCGACGCGGAGATTGAAGCCTATGTTGCAACGGGAGAGCCGATGGACAAGGCGGGCTCTTACGGAATACAGGGCAGGGGCGCGCTTCTTGTGAAAGGAATTAACGGCGATTATTTTAACGTCATGGGCTTACCCATCTCCAAAGTATACAGAGAAATGAGGGATTTTCTTGATGAATAATCTTATAAATTGTCTTGCAATCAGCGTCAGCTCTTACACAACGGAGTCGGAAACCGCCGCGGACGAAAAGATGAAAACCGTCTGGATAATTGCGCTTGTTGCCGTTGTGCTGGTGTGCGTTGTGCTCGGCAGGTGCGGGCTTGAGCTTAATGTGGGCGAAAAGCTTGCGGCGAAGAAAGCACAAAAGAAAAAGACTAAAGCCGAAAAGCAGCGCAACGATGAGCTTGAAAGACTGCACGAGATAAAAAGAAAGAATAAAAGAAAATAAATTCGGAGCATTAAGACGAAAATATCGCACAAAATTATTGACAAATTCAACAAAATAATTCATAATATATAAGAAAATGTGTGATTATCGAGAGGTGGGGATTATGACGAAAAAAATAATTGCGGTAGTATTAAGCGTTATTCTGACGGTTCAGCTTTTTGCCGTTTGTGCTTCCGCGCGAGAGAGAAGGTACATAATCACGAATCCTTATGAGGCTGTCGATTGGGACGAGTGGGGAAGCTACAAATTTCAGCCGCATTGCCAGACCAATGCCACCGACGGCTACCTCACTATCAAAGAGTTTGTTCAGATGCACTATGACCTGGACTATGACGCGGTTGCGCTGACGGATCACGGAACAATCAACAAGGGCTGGAACAAAAAGCCGGAGCTGATTCCGCTCCTTCGTCTTGTAAAGTATGAGCGCACGCACATGGCTCCGATCGAACCGCTGAGCGACGAAGCGTATCAGTCATACCTTGACGGTACTGCGGAGTCCGCAACGAGGACTCACGAGAACGGAATGCTCGACGTGCCTAAGGGAATTGAGCTGAATATGGCAACTCCGATTGCCGACTGCCACCTCACCGGATACTATTCCGATTACGGGCAGGGTCTTGCCGGCGTTTACGGCGATTATGAGACCCCGACCAAGGGCGTAAAAGAGGCAGGCGGAATTTCAATGCTTGCACACGTCGGCGAATATATGTACAGAATGGACAGCAAAAGCCATGTCGGTCAAAAGGTTGACGATTACTATGCCAACAAATTTGCACGCCTGTTTATGGATAATGTCGGCTCAAGCGTTGGTATGGGAATTAACAGCTCCAGAGACGAAAATACACGCTGCGACAGAATCCTCTACGATCAGATTCTTCAGAAAACCATTCCGAACGGTGTTGTTCCGTGGGCTTTCTCGTTTTCGGATTCACACAGCGTTCAGTCCATAAACTATGCGTACACTATGCTTATGATGGATGAGCTCACGAACGAAAAAGTCCGCACGAGCATGGAAAACGGTTGGTGCTTCGCAGTTTCCCACTTTTCCAACGGCGTTGAGCTTAACGGTATGGAGGAAATCCCGGGCTTTGTCGAGCAAAAGGTGCACGATGAACAGCTTTATCTTCTTGACAACACCCCGAGGGTTACACGAATAAACGTTGACAACGAAAATGGAACAATCAGGGTTGAGGGCACGAATTTTGACCGCATAACCTGGGTCTCAAACGGCAATGTTATTCTCCGTGAAGAAAACATCGCGGACGGAACCGCAACGCTTGACCTTTACAACGACGAGCTTCTTGACGACCCGTATCTATACCTCAGATTCTACATCACGGGCGAGAACGGAATCTGCTACGCTCAGCCGTTTGTGCTCAACGTTGAGGGCGAAGAGTTCGCTCCCGTTGAGGTTCCCGAAACGCACGACATTTCCACATTTTTGCGCGGTCTTGCGACCGTAACGGATTGGCTCTTCTTCCGCTTCAATCCGATTATCTGGGCGTTCAAATACTTTGCCCTCGGTTACAATGTTTTTGACCGCTTTTTCAATCCGTATTGATTAAGGCAATACCGCACAAATTGATGCGCACGCCTTGCTTGAAGCTGTTTCCGTCATGTTGCACAAAAATTCTTTAACTTGCGATAGCAAGCCTGCAAAATTTTTGTACAACCTGACGAAAAATCTTACTGCGCAATCCGCACACCTCAATTGTGCGGTATTGCCTTAAAAGTTCTGATTGGGAGGAACATATTATGATAAAAAAATTTATTGCGATAACGCTCAGCGTTATCCTGACCGCACAGCTTTTCATTATCGGTGCTTCCGCAAGGGAGAAAAAGTACATAATCACAAATCCTTATGAGGCTGTCGATTGGGACGAGTGGGGAAGCTACAAGTTCCAGCCGCATTGTCATACCAACGCGAGCGACGGCTACCTCACCGTAAAAGAATTTGTCCAAATGCACTATGACCTCAACTATGATGTTGTTGCGCTGACGGATCACGGAACAATCAACAAGGGCTGGAATCAGAAGCCCGAGCTTGTCCCTCTCATCAGACTTGTCAAGTATGAGCGGACGCACATGGCTCCGATCGACCCGCTGAGCGATGAGGAATACGAGTCATATCTCAGCGGTACTGCGGCTTCGACGGAAAGAACCCATCAAAACGGTATGCTTGATGTCCCGAAGGGAATCGAGCTGAATATGGCGACGCCTAAGGCGGACTGCCACCTCACGGGATACTATTCCGACTACGGTCAGGGACTTGCCGGCGTTTACGGCGACTACGAGACCCCGACCGAGGGTGTTAAAAAGGCAGGCGGAATTTCGATGCTTTCGCACGTCGGCGAGTATGTTTACACGGACAAGGACAGCGAGGATCACGTCGGTCAAAAGGTTGACGATTACTACGCAAACAAGTTCGCCCGTCTTTTCCTTGACAATGCCGGCTCAAGCGTCGGTATGGGAATCAACAGCGCAACGGACGCGCACACACGCTGCGACAGAATCCTCTACGACCAGATTCTTCAAAAGACCATTCCGAACGGTGTTGTACCGTGGAGCTTCACTTTCTCCGATTCGCATGATGTAAGATCAATCAATGACGCGTACACTATGCTTATGATGAAGGATTTTGACACCGACAATGTCCGCACAAGCATGGAGAACGGTTGGTGCTTCGCCGTTTCTCACTATTCAAACGGCGTTGAGCTTAACGGCATGGAAGAGATGCCGGGCTTTGATGAGGATAAGGTTTACGATGAGGAACTTTATCTTCTCGACAATACCCCGATGGTTACGCGCATTGACGTTGACAACGAAAATGGAACAATCAGGGTTGAGGGCACGAACTTTGACCGCATAACATGGGTATCGAACGGCAATGTTATTCTCCGTGAAGAGAATATTACAGACGGAACCGCAACGCTTGACCTTTACAACGACGAGCTTCTTGACGACCCGTATCTATACCTCAGATTCTACATCACGGGCGAGAACGGAATCTGCTACGCTCAGCCGTTTGTGCTCAACGTTGAGGGCGAAGAGTTCGCTCCCGTTGAGGTTCCCGAAACGCACGACATTTCCACATTTTTGCGCGGTCTTGCGACCGTAACGGATTGGCTCTTCTTCCGCTTCAATCCGATTATCTGGGCGTTCAAATACTTTGCCCTCGGTTACAATGTTTTTGACCGCTTCTTTAATCCGTATTGATTTTAAAAACATCTTTCGGCCGGTCTTCCGATAAGGAGGATCGGCTTTCGGCATCTTTTGACAGATAACCTATTAGCTTCCTCGCAAAATAATCCTATATGACCGAGTATGCCTTGTTTTATGTGAGGGAAGAACTACACCGTTTTATTTCAGGAAGGCTTCCGCTTCACCCAATGTCGGTATTGATGCAGACGCGCCCGAACGTGAAACCGCAATCGCCGAAGCCGCCGAGGCATACCTAAGGGCTTCTTCAACACCGACGTCATTCAGCAGAGCAAAAAAGAATCCGAGAAAGGTGTCCCCTGCCGCGGTTGTGTCGACAACAGGTACGCGAAAAATATCCTGATGATAAATCCTGCCGTCGGCAAGACAATATGCTCCGTCTCCGCCGAGTGTCAGCACAACATTTGCTTTCGGGAAACTCTCAGAAAATGCCGCAAGCACTTTTTGAGGGTCGCTTTGCCCCGTAAGCTCCAGTGCTTCGGTCTCGTTGACAACAAACCATATCACTTTTTCAAGCGGAAAGGATTTGATTTCCGCACCGAAGGGACTGGGATTGAAAACAATTTCCATTCCCTTTTTGTATGCGATGTTTATGATATCCGCAATACCGTTAATTTCGTTCTGCAAGAACAGTCTGTCACCGGCAGAAAACTCGGAGAGAACATTTTTTATCTGCTTATGAGTTATCTCTCGGTTTGCACCGCCGAAAATCAAAATGCTGTTTTGTCCGTTTTTATCAACCTGTATTATCGCGTGTCCGCTCGGCAGCTTGCCTGTGTTAACAAGGCTCACATCAACCGAGTTTTCCGTGAGCTTATCGGTCAGCCGTTTACCGTCCTCACCGACACAGCCGGCATGAAAAACCCTTGCCCCTGCGCGTGAAAGAGCAATCGACTGATTAAGTCCCTTGCCGCCGCAAAAATAATCAAGCTTCGCGGACGCAACGGTCTCGCCCGGTCGCACCGTGTGGTCAACCGAATAAACCATATCCAAATTCAATGAGCCGAAATTCAAAAACTTCATAATTTCTCCGTCCAATGCATTTTAGTCGTTATGATTATAATAAAAGATTTTTATGCTTTTGTAAAGCAAAGCATTTGATTTGCTCCCTCCTTGTTCGAATCCCGTTGAAAAAACGAAACCACGGTCGGACGACCGTGGTTTCGTTTTGGCAGCGGAATAGGGATTCGAACCCCAACAAACAGAGTCAGAGTCTGTCGTGCT
>CAVELL010000015.1:0-44151 GCA_963616775.1 Eggerthellaceae bacterium
CTCCTCCGCTACGCTCCGTCGTTCACTCTCTCTGCCCCGAAAAACATATTCTAATCAACTCTTTTTCTTTTTTCATTTTTTTGGTCTCACATCATTGACTAATGTACATTATTTCGACATATTTTCAAAAATTTTTCAAAAATATTTCAGAACCGTTCATTCTGATGGCTTCGAAAAAATTTTCGAAAAATTTCGAAAAAATTTTGTATTATGCTGAATTGTTACCGAATGAGATATTGACTTTTCAATATGATTTTGCTACTATAAGTTGATTTAGATTATCAGTAAAGGAAGTATAGCATGCTTTTGGACAAAACAGTACACATTCCCGATCTCGGCGAAGTCGGAGCAGACAGCGGATTCCACGTTCTCACTTCAACCGAGGACGGCAAATTCTCTGTCGGAAAGAACGGCGTAGTCGATATCGTCTCGACAGGCGACAGCAAGGTTGAGTTCGTTTCTTTCGGCTCACACACTCTCGCCTGCGTAAAATCGGCAATCGCATATCCTGTGTATTATCCCGTTGCACCCGTTACTCTTGAGAAGCCCGTCAAGGCGGTTCTTATGGATCTCGACGGTACAACGGTTCGCAGCGAGGAATTTTGGATTTGG
The DNA here is from genome assembly GCA_963616775.1 of Eggerthellaceae bacterium. Classification (GTDB taxonomy): domain Bacteria; phylum Bacillota; class Clostridia; order Oscillospirales; family Acutalibacteraceae; genus CAG-488. The sequence continues at coordinate 613 of CAVELL010000015.1, forward strand.
ATAATTCAGATGAGCATCGCCAGTCTCCTCGGCAACCCGAGGTTTGAGCTTGAGGAAGCCGATCTTCCGTTCGTTTCGGGACATTCGGTTTCCGAGCACCTTCAGTATTGCATCGACAAATACTGCCCCGGTGCATCGCTCGACAGGGCTCGTGATTTCTACTTTGAGCACACGCACAGAGAGATGGAGGAAATCATGGCAGGCAGAGGCAGGGACGGTGCATTTACTCCGACCGAGGGCGTCAAGGATTTCCTCTATGAGCTCAAGGATATGGGCGTGAAAATCGGACTTGTCACATCGGGTCTTTACGAAAAGGCTTGGCCGGAAATCCTTTCGGCGTTCAAGACGCTCGGCATGGGCGACCCGAAGGATTTTTACGACGCGATTATTTCCGCGGGCTTCCCGCTTCGCAAGGGCTCGGTCGGCACGCTCGGAGAGCTCTCACCGAAGCCGCATCCGTGGCTCTATTCCGAGACCTCGATCGTGGGTCTCGGCGAAGCATTTGCAGACCGCAACCACGTTGTCGGAATTGAGGACAGCGGCGCAGGCGTTTGCTCGGTTCGTCTTGCGGGCTACACGACAATCGGTATCGCAGGCGGCAACATCGTTGACAGCGGAACAAAGGCTGTTTGCAGCTACTATGAAAACAGCTTTGCCGATATTTTAAAAATTATAAAGGGATGATTTAATTGAAGAAAAAGATCAATTCCGAAAAGATCGTTCACGCAGTAAGCTTTGCTCTTTTCGTCCTTATGCTGACCGAGGCATACCTCATTCACGAGGACGAGATCAAGGCGAGCGTCGCAAGGCTCAAAACAATCCTCGAAAAGAAAAACAAAACAAACAAGCCCGAAGCCGCCGAGCTGTCGGAAGCTTCGGAAAAAGGAGAACAGACAAATGGACAACAAACCGCAGAAAATTAACTGTCATTTTATCTCCAACACCCATTGGGACAGAGAATGGCGTTTTTCGGCAAGAAGAACTCAGTATATGCTCGGCTATATGCTTGATATGCTGACGGATATACTCGATAAATATCCCGAATACAGACATTTCCACCTTGATTCTCAGACTATGCCCATCCAGGACTATCTTGAGGCATATCCCGAGAAGAAGGAGCTTATGAAAAAATACATATCCGAAGGTCGCATCGGAGTAGGTCCCTGGTTCTGCCTGCCCGACGAGTTCACCGTCGGCGGCGAATCGCTTATCCGTAACCTTTTGCTCGGTCACAGAATCGGCAAGGAGATGGGCGGAATAAGCAAGACGGGCTACTCCCCCTTCGGCTGGGGACAGATTTCACAGCTTCCGCAGATTTATGCGGGCTTTGACATCCACTTCGCCTCATTCTACAGAGGAATCAACGAGTATTGTGCTCCGAAGTCGGAGTTCTACTGGGAAAGCCCCGACGGAACACGAATCTATGCTTCCCGTCTCGGCAAGCGTCCGCGCTACAACATCTGGTATGTCGTTCAGCGTCCCGTTTACTACAACCAGCAGAACGAAAATAACCGCGATATGGTTTGGAACGACAACAACGGCATATTCAAGTTCATCGACTCCGAAAACAAAAATCTTGACTACCAGTACGCTCACCCGTTCTTTGAATACCATAAGGAGAACATAAAGGCTCGCGCGGAGCAGGCTATCAAGGAGCAGGACAACGACTGGACGACCTCTCACCGCTTCTGGTCGCTCGGACACGACTCATCGTGCCCCGACGCCCGTGAGGTTGAGATGATAAAGGATCTCGACGCCGCTCTTCCGAACGCCGTTGTATATCACAGCTCGCTCAAGGAAATGGAGCAGGGAATTATCGACGAGTTTGACCCGAGCTCACCCGTCCTCAAGGGCGAGATGCGCGACCCGTACACCAAGGGAAGCGTCAGCAGTATGATGGGCTGGATCACCTCCGCAAGAACCTACGTCAAGCAGGCAAACTTCAAGACGGAAACACAGCTTCAGAATTATGCCGAGCCGATGGCGGTTTTCGCCGCGCTCAGCGGAGCACCGTATCAGAAAAACTTTATCGACCTTTCATACAACTATCTTCTTCAGAACCACGGACACGACAGCATCGGTGCCTGCGGACGCGACGTTGTTTACGAGGACGTTATTTACCGTTACAGGCAGTCACGAGAGCTTTCAAGCTGCGTTTACGAGCGTGCGTTTATGGACGTTGCGGGCGACATTAAGCTCGACGGCTTCAGCCGTGACGATGCCGCAATCGTGGTGTTCAATCCGGCTCCGTTCAAGAGAAGCGAGGCTGTTAAAATGACGGTTGAAATTCCTGCGGAATGGAAAGCCGACAGCTTTAAGATTACCGATACCGACGGTTCGGTTCTCACATATCAGGTTGTCACAACCAATAAAAACTCCGCTCAGATCATTCAGAATCCGAACGACGTTGCAAACGTTCTGCACACTCAGCAGTACACGATTGAGCTCGACGTAAAGGATGTTCCGGCTATGGGCTACAAAACGCTCAAGCTTCAGCCGCTCTATCACGTCCGTGCGACAACGCCGAAGACCATGCTCAAGAGAAATCAGGTTATGGAGAACGAATATCTCAGAGTTTCATTCAACTCCAACGGTACTTACAACGTTCTCGACAAGGAGAACGGTAAGAGCTATGAGGGTATCGGCTACTTCAAGGATACAGGTGAAATCGGCAACCCGTGGGAGCACTTCACACCGGAGAACGACGAAACCTTTACAACTCTTAACGAAAACGCAAAAATCACTCTTCTCCACGAGGGTGAGCTTGCCGTTTCATACAAGGTCGTTATCGACTGGGCACTTCCCGAGGGAAGAAATCCGGACGAAAAGACCCGTTCAAAGCATCTCAAGCCCTGCAAGATCGAGAGCATTATCACATTGAAGAAAGGCTCGCGCTATCTTGAGGTTGAAACAACGATTGACAATCAGAGCGAGGATCACTACCTCCAGGTAGCTTTCCCGACCGATATCAAGTCCGAATTTTCTTATGCTCAGGGTCAGTTTGATGTTGTTAAGCGTCCTGTTGCCAAGCTTGATTACTCACTCTATGATGAGATTCCGATGACCGAGCAGCCGATGAACTCCTTTGTTGACGTAACGGACGGCAAGGTCGGTGCGGCACTTCTCAACACGGGACTCAAGGCTTATGAGGCTTCCGACGACGAGTGCGGCACGGTTTACCTTTCACTTCTCCGTGCTTTCCCGCTTCGTATCTGCGTTACAACCGACATGCAGGACTACTCCGCAAGCGACAAGGGCTCGCAGTGCATCGGCAAGAACACCTACCGTTACGCTTTCATGCCGCACAAGGGCGACTGGGAGGACGGCAACGTCTGGGGCGAGAGCGAGAGATTTAACCTTGCGTTCGGCGTAGCCCAGCTTGCTCCGACAGACCACGGCAAGAACGAGCTTGTTCACTCGTTCCTTGAACTCGGCACAGAGAAGCTCAACGTCAGCGGTATCAAGCAGAGCGAGGACGGCACAGGCTATGTTGTCCGCCTCTTCAACCCGTCCGACAACACTGTCAAGACAAATATCCGTCTCAACGGCGGCATTGCTCCGATCGAAAAGGCTCAGTCTCCCGTTGAAAGACAGCAGGCAGAGTTTGAGCTTCCGCCGTACTCCGGCAAGAAGTGGAGCGAGGTTAAGCTTGTCAGCCTTGAGGAAAAGGATGTTGCTCCGCTCACGGTTGACGAAAACGGCTTTGCAGACTTTGAGATCACAGGCAAAAAGATTCTCACAATCAAATTTGTCGGCTGATAACATATAACTGAGGGAACGCCATTAGTCCGGCGTTCTCTCGGGCAAGTCGTTTGCCCGAAATCGAGGGATAAATCATACAATGAAAAGTTTACGGAAATTTATGTTTACGGCGGCTGCTTTGTTTGCCGTTCTCAGCGTTATTTTCCTTATTTCGCACCTACACCATGATAACAGGTACTCTTTTGCCTGCTTTATAACCTTTATAACCTGCTTCTATCATTTTGCTTACAGAATTCTCGTTTCGGGAGCTGTAAAGAGGAAAACAATAAATTTTAACTATAAAACCGGCTGGTTTGCGCCGAAAAAATTTGAGGAGCCGATTTTCAAGGCTCTCAGAGTAAAACGTTGGAAAGAAAAGCTCCCCAATCTCCTGCCGCAAACCAATTCGGTAAAGGATTTTCCGATTGAGACGCTTGTCAACGAAACCTGCTCGGTTGAAGTAACTCACGAAATAAATATCGTGTTAAGCTTTGTTCCGTTTATAGCTTCGCTTTTCTACGGCAACCGTCAGTGGATATTCCTTGTTACCGGTCTTGCAACGGCACTGTTTGACCTGTGCTTTATAATTTTTCACAGGCATTTCAGACCGAAGCTGATAAAATTGCTGAACGCAAAAGCTTAAAAGCCACCGAACAAATAAAATGTCCGATGACCTTCAGTTAAGCAATATTGGCAAATAGCCGCAAACTCTCTCAGAGTTTAGCGGTTATTTTTATGGCTGTTTTGCCGCAAATATGTTGACGAGTGCTCCGTTTTGATTACAGGTTTTTTTCGAGGCATACAAGCTGTACTCCGTCAATGCCGTTGAACACGCACGGCACGATTGAAACCTCGGTGTAACCGAGCTTTTTGTAAAGACCGCGCGCGGCGGAATTTCTTGCGTTCGTATCCATTCTGAGATACGGACAGCCGTTTTCAAGTGCATATTTTTCATAGAAATCGACGAATGCGGTTCCGTAGCCATTGCCCTTGATCTTCGGCGAAACGACAAGTGCGTGAAGCACCATAACCTTACCGTCGGGAGCGGCGGCTGTCCAGCATGCATTCGCATATTCCGGCACCTGCTCCCTGTTTATTCTCGCGGCGGCAACAATTTTTCCGTCGATTTCTTCAACAAACATATCTCCTGCCGCAACTGCCGTCTCGGCGGTTTTGCGCGTCGGATAAATATCTCTTATCCAGCCGATTGTAACCGAACCTGCCTCCTCGACATCGTGAATTTCATCATAAATTTCGCTGATTCGGTCAATATCCTTTTTCGTCGCTTTTCTGAACATTCTTTTCACACCTTTAAAAAATCGCCCGTCGAAGCGGACGATCTTTTCTTTCTTATCTTACCAAATCATCAAGCTTTTCCTTCATTGCCTGCTCGGTGTCACGGTAATACTGCGTTTTCGGATTCGGGTGCTTGTTTTCAGCCCAAAGCTTGTCCGCCTGCTCCTTCCATGCGGCGGCAAATTTGTCGCATTTTGCGCAAAGGTGCTCAACGCCCTCCTGATTTTCAAGATCGGTTGATTTTGCGCCCGTCCGCTTGATCATTTTTCTGAGATATTCAGGATTTTCAAGCATCGGACACGGACGAAGATGGTTATCGTTAAAAGGCTGATTGTGATAATAGCTCATAAACAGCGGATTTCTCAAGGCTTCAAGAATCGTGTGAGTTCTGATATTTGAATCTGAGAAATGAATAAACACACAGGGCTCAATATCGCCTGCGGAATTGATATGAAAATAGTTTCTGCCTCCGGCGATGCAGCCGCCGACATATTCGGCGTCGTCCTGGAAATCCATAACAAATATCGGCTTTCCTGTTTTGCTGTTTCTCATCTTCTTGAGCCAGAAATACATGTGCGTTCTCTGCTCGGGGGTGGGAATAAGCTCCTCAACGGCTCCCGTGCCGACAGGCATATAGTTGAAATACAGCGCAAACTTTGCGCCCTTTTCAACCATCAGGTCGATAAATTCGTCGCTTGTTACCGCCTCAACATTGTGCGACGTATAGCAAATCGAAAGTCCGAAAATGCACTTGTTCTTTCTGAGAAGCTCCATTGCTTTCATTGTTTTCGCATAGGCTCCGTCGCCGCGGCGGAAATCGTTTGACTCCTCCGAGCCCTCGATGCTCAGCGCAAGCGTGAGGTTACCGACCTCCTTCATATCGTCGCAGAATTTTTGGTCAATAAGCGTTGCGTTGGTATATGCAAGGAAGGTACAGTTTTTATGCTCGCGGCAAAGGCGCAGTATATCGTTTTTTCTGATAAGCGGTTCTCCGCCCGTGAACATATAAAGGTGTGTGCCGAGCTCGACGCCCTGGTTGATTACGTTGTCTATTTCGTCGTATGTGAGGTTCAGCTTGTGACCGTATTCCGCCGCCCAGCAGCCCTTGCAGTTCATATTGCAGGCACTTGTCGGGTCAATCAGCATAAGCCAAGGAATATTACACTTGTATTTTTCACGGTTTGCACGGACAGCTCTGGTTCCGTGAAGTCCTGCGCCGAGAACGAACGACAGAAACATTTTCTTAAGGTAATCCCTGTCGATATCCTTTAGCAGATTCATCGCATAGGTGTTCCAAACATTATTGTCGTCGCTTATCGCATTGCGAAAGCCGTCAAAGGTCTTTTCCGGAAAAGTTTTACCCGAAAACCTTTCGGCAAGACCGATAAGCTTAAGAATGTTCTTTTTCGGATTCTTGTCAATGTACCGCAGGACTCGGTCAAGAATAAGCCCCACTCCGGCACGCTGGAAAGCTTCTTTAAACATAGACTGTACCTCACAACTTAAATTGGATTTCATTGTCTCATATTTTTATAATAAAGTCAACCGAGATTTGCAATAAAACAAACTTATTCGACAGGTTGTCCAATCGTCAACCTTATTGTACCGTTTTTTGTCGCTATGCCTTCGTAACAATTCGTGCGCGTTATCTCAAGTATATTTTTTTCGGTCATTGACTTTAAATTCCTAATTTGTTACAATACATCATGTAATTATTGAATCGGGGGTGACGGAACTGAACAGTCGTGAATCCGTTAATCAGCCGTCTTCCGCAATTCGACACGAACACAGCTATGGAATCGACCTTCTGCGCGTCGTCTCAATGCTGATGATCACCATTCTTCATCTGTCCGGTCACGGAGGCTTTCGGGGTACGCCCGAAAACGGTGCCGTTTTTTATATTCTTTCCTTTTTCATCGTGCTTTGTTACGGCGCAGTCGACATTTTTGCCTTGATTTCCGGTTTCGTAATGTACGGAACACGTATAAAATACAACCGTTTGATAAGTCTGTGGTTTCAGGTTTTCTTCTATTCGGCAGGTCTTTCGATATACGAAAGAGTAATGTTCGGTATAACTCCGCTATATCCTGCATTCTTCCCCGTACTCTCGTCAAAGTTTTGGTATTTCTCCGCATACTTTTTTATGTTTTTCTTCATTCCGTCATTCAATGAGCTGATTGACCGCTTTTCAAAAAAATCTGCGGCTTACCTTTTGGCAGCAGGTTTTTTTGTTCTGTGTATTCTTTCAAACATTCACAAGTTTCTCGGAACAGACGATATCGGTATTCAGAACGGATACAATACGGTTTGGATTTCATACTGTTACCTCGCCGGCGCATACATAAAAAAATATCAGCCTGATTTTGAAAAAATATCAAGCAAAAAATACATTCTGACAATTATTATCTGCAATATAATCACCTACGCGGACAGCACTCTTCTCTACAAGCTGCATCCGCTGACGGGAATGAATCTGCCTCCGAGCCGGCTTCTTATCACCTATACCTCCCCAACGGTTTTCATTCCGGCAATCTGTATGCTGATGCTTTTCGTCAGAATTAAGAGTATACGCGGCAAAAGTATTATCAAGTTTTTCGCCGCCACATCGTTCAGCGTTTATATAATTCAGAATCATTCATACATTTGGTTCAACTTCATCACCAAATTTTCCACATTTTTCAATGCTCCGACGGCGGCAGAGAAAATCGGTTTGGTTCTCGGATTTTCCGTTGCGTTTTACCTCGCCGCTTCGCTTGTCGATTTTCTGAGAATACAGCTTTTCAGGCTGCTGCACATTGACCTTCTCAGCCAAAAAATCTGTGAGCTTTTGGGCAAATTATTTGATAAAGCAATAAGAAAATTGACATGTGTAATTACGGCACATATCTGCTCAAAATAGTATCTGTACTTTGGCTCACGGCGTTGTATTTTGTGTTTTCGGCAAAACACACGACAGCGATATCAAAATAAAATCAGGCTTTCGAATAACCTACAAGCTTTTGCGGGCTTTGTGTTATTCGGAAGCCTGAGTGTTTTTAGGACGCCGAAGATGCCGAGACATTGTTATTTTGGCAGTTCGCATAACAATCGGCAATTTTTGATTACCTGCTTTTCATTTTCTGTTAAGATTTGCTTCGGAAAAATCTTATTAAGCTGTTCTTCCACTGCCGTTTTATTCTGCATCATCAAGAGCTTCACGCATGGGAACGGTGACCTTCCTGTCGTAGCAGGCGAATATCTCGTCCGCAAAAGCCTTATCGGGCTTCTTGGTAATAAGGCTGACGACGGGAACGATGATGAGCGATGCGAGCATTGCAAACGCTCCGCAGTTTACGGGACTCTGAATAATCATCGGGAAGTGGGAACCGAAGAACATATTAGCAACCATAATGCCGGAGCCCCAAACAAAGTTGACTGCGCACGCTGTTTTTGTGACCTTTTTCCAGTAGAGACTGTAAAGGAACGGAGCGAGGAATGAGCCCGCGAGCGCACCCCATGAAAGACCCATGAGCTGAGCGATAAACACCATCTTGTATTTGTACTGAACCACGGCAATGGCAGCCGAAATAACGATGAAAACAAGGACTAACGCTCTGATTATAACAAGTGTTTTCTTCTCACTGTTCTTCTTGCTCAGCGGAACAATGAAGTCAAGCGTAAGCGTCGATCCGGACGTCAGGACAAGGGAAGAAAGAGTTGACATTGACGCGGAAAGAACCAAAATCAACGTGATACCGACAATGAGCGGAGAAAGGCTTGAAAGCATGGTCGGGATGATTTCATCGTAGCCCTTGCTCGCAACATCGACATTAAATATTCTTCCGAAACCGCCGAGAAAATAGCAGCCGCCGGCAACGATGATTGCAAAAAAGGTCGAAATAACCGCACCCGTGCGAATAGAGTGCTCACTTTTGATAGCGTAGAATTTCTGCACCATCTGCGGCAGACCCCAAGTGCCGAGCGACGTGAGAAGAATTACTCCGCCCAGTCCGACGGGATCGGGACCGAAGAACGAGGCGAACACACCGGGAACCTCGGAAACCGTCGGATCGCTGACTTCGGCAAGTGCGGCGAGCGAACCGTTGAACCCGCCGTGAATTTTCAGGACGGAATAAATAATCGCAACTATTCCGACGATCATAATTATTCCCTGAATAAAATCATTGATTGCCGTTGCCATATATCCGCCGGCAATGACATAAACTGCTGTCAGCAACGCCATAACCGCTATGCAAACGGTGTAGTCAACATTGAACGCCATTTCAAAAAGGCGCGAAAGTCCGTTGTAGAGCGAAGCGGTATAAGGAATGAGAAAGACGAAAATTATCAGCGATGTCGCAAGCTTCAGCTTCGGACTGTCAAAGCGCGAACCGAAAAACTGCGGCATTGTTGCCGAGTTGAGATGCTGAGTCATAACTCTTGTGCGTCTGCCGAGAATTACCCACGCAAGAAGAGACCCGATAATCGCGTTTCCGAGTCCGATCCAGGTCGAAGCGACGCCGAACTTCCAACCGAACTGACCCGCATAACCGACAAAAATAACGGCAGAAAAATACGATGTACCGTAGGCGAAAGCCGTCAGCCACGGACCGACGGTTCTGCCGCCGAGGACAAAGCCGTTTACATCGGTCGCGCTCTTGCGGCAGTATATTCCGACGCCGATCATCACGGCGAAAAACGCAACAAGCAAAATAATTTTTACAGTCATAACGAGACCTCCTCAAAAAAATAACGGCCTTGATTGCATATTGAATCAAGACCGTCTGTTTTTCAAACGAATTATCGCTTCGAAAGGCTGAACAGACAGTCACAAATATAGTAATAATAGTAAGGGCTATGCTTCATAACTGCCTCTCCTTTCAAAAGATGAGCCTATTATATACTACATTTTCCGACTTGTCAACACTTTAAAGCGTTAAATTACAAGAAATATTTTATTTTTCAATAATTTTCTGCATTGCGTTCAGCAGAATGTAGACCGGCACAGTCATACGACTGCGGCAAAGAGCAAAAAACAGCTTCCAATGAATCGGGAGGCACCGCATATCAAGCGATTTATATGCCGTTTTGTACCTTTCGGTCGAAAGAATCCTTCGGATGTTTTTTATCCTTGCAAGATGACCGTCGGGATTCAGCAGCTCCGTCAAGCCCAGACCTATCATACTGAAGCATATTCGGTTATTCAATGCTGCGGAGAAATCCTCGGTCAGTCCGCTTTCCTTTACGTATGCTTCCATACGGTCGTAAAGCTCTGTCCATTGAGAAAAAAGTCTCGGCTTGTAGCTGCGCGTCAGGGACGTCTCGTTATCCTTGCGGTAATGGTTAAACGGACGGTTGATGAAAACAGCCTTGTGAACAAAGCCGAAACAGTAAAGATTAAACAACGCATCCTCGGTACCGATGAGCTTTGTATCGACAAATTCAAGCCCGTTCCGCTTTATTATATCCGCACGGTAAAGCTTTCCCCATGCCGTGGCAAGGGAGTCGGCGTTGCTCGGATCGGCGGTTTCTTCACCGTAAAGACCTGCCATACGGCGGTGAAGCTCCCGCGTGCCTTTTTCGTCAAAAACAAGGTCACGGTCAAAAATATGCTTTTCCTCTCTCCTGCCGGGGAACTCACGCATATAGCCCCACATTACAACATCGGCGTTGTTTTTTTCCGCCGCATTCACCGCAGCTTCAACCGTTTCCGAATCTATCCAGTCGTCGCCGTCGAGAAATACAATATAGTCGCCGTTCGCCTCGCGGATTCCGGTGTTTCGCGCACCCGAAAGCCCTTTATTCTCCTGTGAAATCAGCCTGATCCGTTCGTCTTTTTCGGAATATGACAAAATAACGGCGGCACTCCCGTCAGGAGTACCGTCGTCAATGCAAATTATTTCAAGGTCGGCATAGCTCTGACCGATAACGCTCTCAAGGCATTTCGGCAAATATTCTTCAACATTGTAAACGGGAATTATTATGCTGACTTTTTTCATAGTTTAAGATTCCTTTTTCTTGAAAATAAGGAGCTTGCTGAAGAAATAGTTGATTATGACAACGAGCACGCTGGCAATGATTTTTGCAAGCATTCCCTTTGTCCCGAAAAGCTCCTGATCCATACCGAGCTTTACAAGAAGCGGCACACCGAACCATTCAATGCAGCCGGTTGCAAGCCTTGCGGCAATAAACGAACCAAGCTCCTTGATTACAATAGTACCCTTCCAGCTCTTGCTGTCGAACACCCACAGCTTGTTGGTGACGAATGCGAAAAGAACCGCTGCAACCCAAGAAAGCACATTTGCAATCGAAACCTGAAGGTCGTTGCTGTCAACCAGCCTTTCGACTATTCGCACAAAGAGCGCATAGCTTGCCCATGAAACCACCGTCGTCAGCACACCGAAAACAAGGTACATAAACACCTCACGGTTGAGCAGCTTTCGGCAAATATTCACTATCTTCTCGTTCTTAATATGCTTGGCAATAAAATCATTGATTTTTTCAAAAAACTTATCCATAAAATCACACCTTTATTTCTACATTCATTCCCAGTTCATCCTTATACTTTTCCGTAACGGGCTTTATAAAGCTTTCGACGAACTCCTCCGTCTGCTGCGGTGCTCTGCCGACATAAAGCTCGGGCTTCATAACCGCCTTGAGCCGGTCAAGCGTAACTCCGAACGCAGGGTCGTCAGCAATTCTTTGGAGCAGATCGTTTTCGCCGCCGTCCTGCTTTACGATTTTTCCTGCCGCCATAGAGTGAACACGTATTCTTTCGTGAAGCTCCTGACGGTCGCCGCCGCGCTTGACTGCCTCCATCATAATATTTTCCGTCGCCATGAACGGCAGCTCCGACATAAGATGCTTTTCAATCATCTTGGGATAAACAACAAGACCGTCGGCGACGTTGATGTAAAGCTCAAGAATTGCGTCCGTCGCAAGGAAAGCCTCGGCGACGCTGATCCTCTTGTTTGCGGAATCGTCGAGCGTTCTTTCAAACCATTGCGTTGCCGCCGTGATCGTCGGATTCATAACGTCCGCCATAACGTAGCGAGAAAGCGATGAAATCCTCTCGCTCCTCATTGGGTTGCGTTTGTACGCCATTGCAGACGAGCCGATCTGATTCTTTTCAAACGGTTCCTCAACCTCCTTGAGGTGCTGGAGCAGGCGCAGGTCATTGGTGAACTTTGCCGCCGACTGCGCTATTCCCGAAAGGACAAAAAGAACCTGTGTGTCCACCTTTCTGGAATAAGTCTGTCCCGAAACGGGATAGAAATCCTTGAATCCGATTTTGTCGGCTATCTTCCTGTCGAGAGCTTTAACCTTGTCCGTGTCGCCCTCAAAAAGATCCATAAAGCTCGCCTGCGTTCCGGTCGTGCCCTTTGAGCCGAGCAGCTTCATCCGGGAAATCCGGAACTCAAGCTGTTCATAGTCGAGAAGCAGGTCGTTGAGCCAGAGCGAAGCTCTTTTGCCGAGCGTTGTCGGCTGAGCCGGCTGAAAATGGGTAAAGCCGAGACACGGAAGATCCTTGTATTCCAGCGCAAATTTCGAGAGCTTATCCATAAGATTTACAAGCTTTTTGCGGATAAGCTTCATCGCTTCGGTCATAGTAATAATATCGGTATTGTCGCCGACATAGCATGAGGTCGCGCCGAGATGGATTATTCCCTTCGCCTTCGGGCACTGAACGCCGTAAGCGTAAACGTGGGACATAACGTCGTGACGGACAAGCTTTTCTCTCTCTGCCGCAACCTCGTAGTTGATATCCTCGGCGTGATCCTTCAGCTCGTCCACCTGCTCCTGAGTAATGTTGAGCCCGAGCTCCATTTCACTCTCGGCAAGGGCAATCCAAAGTCTGCGCCATGTTTTGAACTTGAAATCCGGAGAAAAAAGGTACTGCATCTCCTTGCTTGCGTATCGCGAATTAAGCGGGTTTTCGTATGTGTCTCTCATTGTCAAAATCCTCAAATTAAAATTACAATAATGATTATAATACCTTTGTATGAAAGTGTCAAGCAACCCGACAGGCAAAAGAGGCTTGACACAGCTCGCACAATCGGTCTATAATTACAGAAAAGGAAGTGTTAGTATGTCTGAAAGAAGTGAAAAGGCGGTTGAGCTGTTCCAAAACGGATACAACTGCTCCCAAGCGGTCTTTGCGGCTTATGCCGATATATTCGGTTTTGATACGGATACTGCGCTGAAGGTTTCGGCAGGTCTCGGCGGCGGAGTAGGTCGTTCACGCGAGGTTTGCGGTACGGTTTCGGCGGCGGCAATGCTTTTGGGAATGAAATACGGAACAACGGACGGCAAGGATTCCGAGGGCAAAAAGCTTTGCTACGAAAAGGTGCAGGAATACATTACCGAATTTAAAAAGGTGAATCCGTCCATTGTTTGCCGCGAGCTTCTCGGTCTTTCTCAGGGTGAAAATTCACACCCGAAGCCGGACGAGAGAACCGAATCATACTACAAAAAACGACCTTGCGCACAAATCGTAGAGGACAGTGCTCTGGCACTTGAAAAGATATTATCCGAGGAGATGTTTTAAATGGGATGCAGCGGAGATTGTTCAAGCTGTTCTTCAAGCTGTGAGAAAAAGGATCTTCATATTCCTTGTAACGAATACAGCAATGTAAAAAAGGTTATCGGTGTTGTCAGCGGAAAAGGCGGCGTAGGCAAATCGCTCGTCACCTCAATGCTCACAACGGCAATGCAGGTCAAGGGCAACGCCTGCGGAATCCTTGACGCAGATATAACGGGTCCGTCGATTCCAAAGGCATTCGGCGTGAAGAGCCCTGCAATGCAGAACGAAATGGGGCTTATTCCTGCCGAAACAAAGACGGGAATCAAGATTATGTCCATTAACCTCTTGCTCGAAAAGGAGGATCAGCCCGTTGTGTGGAGAGGTCCTGTTATTTCGGGAGTTATCCAGCAGTTTTGGAGCGAGGTTTTCTGGGGTGACGTTGACTATATGTTTGTCGATATGCCTCCCGGAACGGGCGACGTTGCACTGACGGTGTTCCAGTCGCTTCCCGTTGACGGAATCGTTATCGTCACGACGCCGCAGGATCTTGTCACCATGATTGTCAAAAAAGCTGTCAATATGGCAAATATGATGAACGTTCCGATTCTCGGAATCGTGGAAAATATGAGCTACCTTGAGTGTCCCGACTGCGGAAAGAAAATCTCCGTCTTCGGCGAAAGCAAGCTCGATGAGGTTGCAAATGAGCTCAACATTCCCGTGCTTGCAAGGCTTCCGATCAAAAGTGAAATCGCTTCCCTTGTTGACAAGGGTGCGGTCGAGCTCGCGGAAATAAAAGAGCTTTACGACGCAGCGGACAGGATAAAGGAAATGCTTAAGGCAGCACCGCACAATTGAGTTGTGCGGATTGCGCAGTAAGATTTCTCGTTAGGTTGTGCAAAAAATTGCAGGCTTGCTAACGCAAGTCAAGAATTTTTTGTGCAGCATAACGGGAACAGAATCAAGCAAGACGTATGACACAATTTGTGCGGTGCTGCCTTAATTAAACAACGGGACTGCACGCACCTGATGCTGCAGTCCTTTTCGCAATACGGTGATAATAATGGAAACGATTGCAAAAATACATACGGATTTTCCGACAAAGTTCGGCATACCGCGCCAGAGCGGATTGGTGGAAGAGCTGAAAGGCAGAATCGTCTTTGAACCCGAATATCGCAGTACCGACGCGGTTCGCGGACTTGAGGGCTTCTCTCATATATGGCTACTGTGGAAATTCAACATTCCGGACGGCAGAAGGTCGCTGACCGTGCGTCCGCCCAAGCTCGGCGGCAACACGCGCGTCGGAGTCTTTGCAACGCGTTCTCCCTTTCGTCCGAACGGAATCGGGCTGTCCTGTGTAAAGCTTGAGAAAATTGACGGCACGGAGCTTTGCGTTTCGGGAGCCGATCTGATGGACGGCACGGAAATCGTCGATATCAAGCCATACATTCCTTATGCCGACTGTCACCCCGACGCTGTCGGCGGATTTTCCAAGGACGGGAGCGAAAGGCTGAATGTCGTCTGCGACGAGTACCTGCTTGCGTCGTTCCCTGCCGAAAAGAGAACCGCGCTTCTCCGAGTGTTGGAGCTTGACCCAAGACCGCAATATCAGGACGACCCCGAACGGCTTTACGGCTTCGACTTTGCCGGATATGAAATCCGATTCACCGTTGACAGCGGCACACTTTATCTTCGTGAAATTGAAAAAGCCGAAAAATTCACATCTTGTTAAAAAATTATCATAATTTTTTGCAAAATTTATGCTTATAATAAAAATTAAAGGCGTGGGTTATTGTTGCCGCAGGCATCGGTTCCGCGCCGAAAGATAAAATCGCTCGGTCACGGCGGTTATTTAAGGAGAGTGTAAGTAATGAACAGATTTGTACTTAATGAAACTTCTTACCACGGCGCAGGTGCTGTCAATGCCATTCCCGACGAGATTAAAGGCAGAGGCTTTAAGAAGGTAATGGTTGCCTCCGACCCCGATCTTGTTAAATTCGGAGTATCGAAAAAGGTCACCGACATTCTTGAAAAAGCAGGAATAGAATACGAATTGTTTACCGACATCAAGCCTAACCCGACAATTCAGAATGTTCAGGCGGGCGTTGCAAAGTTCAAAGAAATCGGCGCGGACTGTATGGTTGCAATCGGCGGCGGTTCATCAATGGACACGGCAAAGGCTGTCGGCATCATCATTGCAAACCCCGAGTTTGCGGATGTCCGCTCTCTTGAGGGTGTTGCACCGACAAAGAATAAGTGCGTCCCCATAATCGCCGTTCCGACCACGGCAGGCACAGCCGCAGAGGTGACCATTAACTACGTTATCACGGACGCCGAGAAGAACCGCAAGATGGTTTGCGTTGACGTTCACGACATTCCGGTTGTTGCCGTTGTCGATCCCGATATGATGTCGACAATGCCCAAGGGTCTCACAGCCGCAACGGGTATGGATGCTCTTACACACGCTATTGAGGGCTACATCACAAAGGGCGCATGGGAGCTTTCCGATATGTTCCATCTCAAGGCAATCGAAATCATCTCAAAGAACCTCAGAGGTGCTGTCGAAAACACCGCAGATGGCAGAGAGGGTATGGCTCTCGGTCAGTATGTTGCAGGTATGGGCTTCTCGAACGTAGGTCTCGGAATCGTTCACTCAATGGCTCACCCGCTCGGCGCACTTTATGACACACCGCACGGCGTCGCGAACGCAATTCTTCTGCCGACCGTTATGGAGTACAACGCTCCCGCAACAGGCGATAAGTACCGCGACATTGCAAAAGCAATGGGCGTTGAGGGCACGGAGGATATGAGCATTGAAGAGGCTCGCAAGGCAGCTATCGACGCTGTTAAGCAGCTTTCGCACGATGTCGGAATCCCGGCAGACCTCAAGGAGATTGTAAAGGAAGATGATATCCCGTTCCTTGCTCAATCGGCTTACGACGACGCTTGCCGTCCGGGCAACCCGAAGGACACAAGCGTAGAGGATATTACGGCTCTTTACAAAAAGCTTATTTGACTGTATAATTGAACAAAGGTAATCCGTCGGGCTTTACCCGGCGGATTTTTTTCGGATTACCTGTTTGAAGCTTGTCTGTCGGGAGGGTACAGCATGGAAGCGCAAAAGAAAACCTTAACGGTGTTTACACCGGCTTACAACCGAGCTTACACGATTCACAAGTGCTATGAGAGTCTGCGCCGTCAGACACTCAAGGATTTTGTTTGGCTCGTCGTTGACGACGGTTCGACCGACAACACGGCGGAGCTTATCCGCAGGTGGCAGAGCGCACCCGACAACGGTTTTGAAATAAAATATGTCTATAAGGAAAACGGCGGTATGCACACGGCGCACAACACCGCCTATGAAAACATCGACACGGAGCTGAACACCTGCATTGACTCCGACGACTATATGACCGACGACGCCGTTGAAAAAATTGTAAGCTGCTGGAAAAAATACGGCGATAAAAAATATGCCGGCATCCTTGCCCTCGACATATTCGACAACGGCAAGGTCATCGGCAAGGAGCTTGAAACCGACCGCTTTGACACAACCTTTTATTCCTACTATCAGCGCGGCGGCAGGGGCGACAAAAAAATAATTTATCGCACGGATATAATGAAAGCTTTTCCGCCGTACCCCACCTTTCCGGGCGAAAAATACGTTCCTCTTTCCTACAAATACACACTTGCCGACCTTGAATACACACTGATAATAATGAACGAGCCCGTGTGCGTTGTCGAATATATGGCGGACGGCTCCAGCACCAATATGTACAGGCAGTACCTGAAAAATCCTCAGGGCTTCGCATTTCTTCGCAAGTTTGATATGACGGCGTTTCCTCAGCCCAAGGACGTTGTCCGCAACTGCATACACTACGTCTCAAGCTCGATTCTGATGAAAAACAAGCACTTCGTTTCCGAATCACCGAGGAAGCTTTTGACCGTACTTGCCATTCCGTTCGGGGCGGCACTGACCGTGTTTATCAAGTACAAGTCCAAGAACTATATGAGGGTTGAGGGATTCAACAAATAGTCACTTGACAACAACAAAATAGGAGTTATAATAACAATGTTCAGAGTAGACAGTTGAGCGTTAAGTGCCGACGGAACGGGGAGTTGTCCGGCGGACGAAAAGATTTCTTGCGGTTCTTCTGTCGCATCCCGCTGAGTAATAATGCGACTCGCCTCCTTATTATTCAAAACGGGTAATAAGGAGGTTTTTATTTATGAACACAAAGCAAAAGAATTTCACAAAACAAATCTGTGTGCTTGCCCTGCTGACTGCGGCAGGCGTGATGCTCGGCAGACTGATTCCCGTGGTCAACCTTTGGAACACGAAAATCGAGTTCGCCTTTGCGGCGGTCATGCTCGCTGCCTGCATTTCGGGACCTGTCGGCGGAGCCGCAGTCGGTGCGCTTGTTGACTTCATCGGTGCGATTCTTATGCCGACGGGCGCGTATTTCCCCGGCTTCACGGTGACGGCGGCACTGACGGGACTTGTCTTCGGACTGCTTCTTCACAAAAAGTGCAGCTTCCCGAGAATAATCATCGCCGTGCTTTCGACTCAGCTTGTGTGCAGTCTGCTTCTCAACACGCTCTTCATTTCGATTCTTTACACAAAGGCACTTACCGCCCTGCTCGCAACAAGAGCGATACAGGTTGCCGTGATGAGCGTTATTGAAATTCTTTTCGCAGAGCTGGCAATCGACCGCACAAAAATCCTCCGCAAAATCAGATTAAGCACAAACTGACCCCGATATCGAACCTTGATAAATAAAATTTCCGTCAGTCTTTATGTATCTTTTGCCGATTGACACCTTGTATTAAATGAATTATAATAATTATGTGTAAATGCACGCAATTTTCGTAAAGGAGAAGTTGAAATGAGAAAATTTTTGTCTGTTTTTCTGACGTTATGCCTGATGCTGACAATGTGCGGAACCGGACTTATGTCTCTTACCGCTTTTGCGGCGGAGAAAATTGACGGCACGGACGTGACGTGGAGCTTCAATAATATTGATAAGACTCTTACCTTTGAGGGCAAGGGAGCTATTCCCGACTATGACAATTATACCGACGAGAACGGAAAGGTAATTATTCCGTGGGCAGGTATAGATTTCACCACCGTGATTTTCGGCGAAGAAGTTACGGGAATCGGTAACTTTGCTTTCTACGACAGCACGAATTTACAAACCGTAACCGTTCCCGAAACAGTAACAAGCCTCGGCAAGGGAGTCTTCCTTAACTGCAAGGAGCTGCGTGAGGCAACAATTGAGTCTGCACTCACAAGGATTGATTCCCAGGTCTTTGCTTCGTGCTCTTCTCTTGAAAAGGTTACGCTTCCGAAAACGGTAACAGAAATCGGAGCAAAGGCTTTTTACAGATGCTCCTCCCTGAACACGATAGAGCTGCCCGACACGGTCGAGGTCATCGGCGAATCGGCATTCAGCCAGTGCATACTTCTTGAACGCTTTGACGCGCCTAAGTCTCTCCGATCAATCGGCGGCTGGGCTTTCTATTGCTGTGAGAAGCTCGGCACACTCAGTCTCGGCGAAAACACGACTTCAATCGGTGCTTCGGCATTTGACGGCTGCGACAAGCTCGCTTCCGTGGCTTTCCCTGCCGGCATCAAGACCGTTTCCGAAGCGGCATTTTCCGGCTGCTATGCCCTTACCGAGGTGCTTTTGCCCGAGGGGCTGAAAACAATCGAAGCGGACGCATTTTATCTTTGCAGTGCTTTAAATTCAATAACCGTTCCTCACTCCGTGGACACGATAGCCAAAAAGTCTGTCGGCTTCGGCAAGGGTGGCAAGGCTGTTGACGGCTTTGTAATCAACGGCTACGACGGCTCGGCGGCTGAAAAATATGCAGTCGAAAACAATATCCGGTTTAATTCTCTCGGCAATTTCTACGCCAAGAGCGGAAGCATCAGCGACGCCCTTTCCTGGTCGTATAATGACGAAAACGTGCTTACCTTTGAGGGAAGCGGAGAAATCGGAGACTATTCAATTTATTCTCTTCCCGTATATATGAACAGTGCGCCGGCAGGAATTGTATTTTCGGACGGTATAACTGCCGTCGGTGCGTTCTCTTTCTTCGGCAGCATTAAGGAAATTGAAATTCCCGAAACGATTACTTCAATCGGCAGCAAGGCTTTCGGCTACCGCTTTGACAGCAACGGCAAGGTTGAAGCTGTTGACGGCTTTGCAATAACGGGTCGCGCCGAATCATCCGCACAAAAGTATGCCAATGACAATGGGTTCGCGTTTATCCTTGCCAAAGATCCTCCCGTTTATGACGGCTCCTGCGGCGAGAACGCAACGTGGAAATATGATGAAAAAACCAAAACGCTTACCGTAAACGGTACAGGTGCGGTCGCAGCCAACACCGATGACGAGCCTGCTTTCTACCTCAGGTATGAAATTGCAAGGGTTGTTGTCGAGGACGGCATCACTTCAATCGGTGACCGTGCTTTTGAAACTGTCGGCGATGATGAAATCGTTATTACTCTCCCCAAAAGCGTTGAGACTATCGGTCGGAACGCAGTCGGATTCTTCCTTGCAACCGAGGAGGACGGTACGACAATTACGGAAAAGGTCAACCCGAATTGCACGGTTGAGGGCTTCACGGGTTCGGCGGCAGAGAAATACGCGGTCGACAACGGACTCCGCTTTGTTTCTATTGACCCTCAGCTTGATTTCAACATCAAGGATGATGCAAAAATCTCCGTTTTTGATGCCGAGAGCAAAATAATCTCCGTTTACGACAACAAAGCCGGCATTGACGATTTGCTCGCCGATTTCAACATCGGCAAGGATCTGACGGTTGAAGCTCCCGAAAAGATTGCAACGGGAGCAAAGCTTGTTACCAAGAACGGCGAGGAATCCCTTGAGACTTATACAATTATTCTTATGGGTGATGTCAACGGTGACGGAGCCGTCAATTCAATTGATGCTCTTTCGGTTCTCAACCACTCTGTCGAGCGAGTGCTGCTGGATGGCATTTTCTTTACAGCGGCAGATCTTGACGCTAACGGTGCTCTCAACTCCTTCGACGCTCTGAACATTCTTCAGATTGCGGTCGAAAGCAAATCGCTTTTGGATTTCTTCCCCGAAGCAACAATGGAAACCGAATAAATTTATTCACTAAAAATTATGGACGCAGGCAAATTGCTTGCGTCCATATTCTTCGTCTTTTTTTAATAATATTTAACATATTTTTTTAAAACCTATTGTATTTTATAGTAATATATGATATAGTTAGAATGTTGATACATTGATAGAGAGACATATATCGGTCCGATTCTTCGCTCAAAATCATTAAGGTGCGCTGAAATCAATGTAAAACGTAAGGAGGTTTTTTTTTGAAGTACTATAACGCCAAGGATATCAGGAATATTGCAGTTGCGGGTCACGCAGGACGCGGCAAAACAACTCTTGCGGAAGCAATGCTTTATATCGCAGGTCTTACTGACAGACTCGGCAGAGTCGACGACGGAACAGCCGTTCTCGATTTTGATCCCGAGGAAAGAAGACGTAATGTTTCAATTTCCGCCGCAGTTGCTCCCATCGAGTGGAAAGACTGCAAGCTTAACATAATAGACACTCCGGGTCTTTTCGACTTTGAGGGTGAGATGTGCGAGGGTATCGCTGCTTCCGAGTGCGTCCTTATAGTTCTCGGCGCAGGTCACAAATATGACGTCGGCGCGGAAAAGGCATTCAAGGCAGCCAAGAAACGCGGCAAAATGTTCGCAATTACAC
This sequence comes from Eggerthellaceae bacterium, assembly GCA_963616775.1. GTDB lineage: Bacteria > Bacillota > Clostridia > Oscillospirales > Acutalibacteraceae > CAG-488. The sequence goes on from CAVELL010000015.1 coordinate 21,910, forward strand.
GCTGTGACAAGGAGCATGCCGATTTTTACAAAACCTTTGACGAAATAAAGGCAGTTCACGGCGGCGCCGTTTGCCCTGTTATCGTCCCTTACATAGTTGACGGTCAGGTCAAGTCCTACGTCAATCTCGCCGCTCGCAAGGGCTATGAGTACCACGGCGGCAAGGCTGTTGAAATCCCGATGCCCGAAGATGATAAAATTCAGGAAATGCTCGACATTCTTACCGAGGCTGTCGCAACGGCAAGCGACGAGCTCATGGAAAAATTCTTCGCAGGCGAGGAGTTCACCCGTAAAGAAATCATTAAAGCTCTCAACGACGGTGTTAATACCAGCTCGGTTTATCCCGTATATGCCTGCTCGGGCTACACAATGGACGGCGTAGACCTCCTTATGGATGAGCTCGCGTATTCCGCACCCGACGCCGCTTCTTATGCGGGCGGCAAGGACATTGAGTGTGACGAAAACGGATCTCTTGCGGCTCTTTGCTTCAAGACCGTTGCCGACCCGTTCGTCGGCAAAATGTCGTATTTCAAGGTTGACAGCGGCAAAATCACTCCCGAAACTCCCGTCTACAACGCCCGCACAGGCGAAACGGAGCGTATGGGCAAGATAATTACAATCAGGGGCAACAAGTCCGAGGATTGCAAGTGCATCCCTGCCGGTGATATCGGCGTTGTAACAAAGCTCAACTGCGTTAAGACAGGCGACACGATTTGCAGTGCCTCCGACGTTATTGAGCTCAGCGGTATCAACTTCCCGAAGCCGTGCCTCTCAATGGCGGTCAAGACCTGCAAGAAGGGCGACGAAGAAAAGGTTGTTACAGGCATCAACAGACTTCTGGAAGAGGATCCGACAATCAAGTTTGAGCTGAACCACGAGACGAAGGAGCAGATTCTTTCGGGTCTCGGCGAGCAGCACCTTGACATCATCGTTTCCAAGCTCAAGAGCAAGTTCGGCATTGACGTTGAGCTCACTCCTCCGCGCGTTGCATACAGAGAGGCTATCCGCAAGACCGTCAAGGTTCAGGGACGCCACAAGAAGCAGTCGGGAGGTCACGGTCAGTTCGGCGACGTATGGATTCGCTTTGAGCCGACAGAGGGTGACGACCTTGTATTTGAATCCGAGGTTGTCGGCGGCTCCGTTCCGAAAAACTACTTCCCTGCAGTCGAAAAGGGTCTGCGCGAGTGTATGAAGAAGGGCGTTATGGCGGGCTACCCGATGGTAGGTCTTAAGGCTGTCCTTTACGACGGCTCCTATCACCCGGTTGACTCCTCGGAAATGGCGTTCAAGACAGCGGCTTCCCTTGCGTTTAAGGCAGGTATTCCGCAGGCAAGTCCGGCAATTCTTGAGCCGATCGGAACGCTCAAGGCTCTCATGCCCGAGGCGTATCTCGGTGATATTATGGGCGACGTTACAAAGCGTCGCGGTCGTGTTCTCGGTATGGGACCGTCCGAAGACGATCACAGTCTCCAGGAGCTTGTAGCCGAAGTACCGATGGCTGAAATGGCTAACTTCTCAACGGTTCTCCGTTCCGTAACCGCAGGCAGAGGCTCGTTTACATTCGAGTTCACACGCTATGAGGACGCTCCGGCTCCCGTCGCGGAAAAGGTTGTTGCAGAGGCTAAGCTTCTTGAAGATGAATAAACGGCAAACGGATATAAATGAAGCCTTATAAGCTTTCATAACAATTTCATATTTTAAAAACCGAGACTCGCTTTTACACGAATCTCGGTTTTTTGCGGTCTGTTTTCAGCCCCGTTTTTATTCGGTAACGGCAAACTGACTGTTATAAAGGTCATAGTAAAAGCCGTGCTTTTCGAGCAGTGCCTCGTGGGTTCCCTGTTCGATAATGCGTCCCTTGTTCATAACGAGAATTATATCGGATTCCCTGATTGTCGAAAGACGGTGCGCAACGACGAAGCAGGTTCTTCCCTTCATCATCTTTGCAAAGGTCTTTTGTATTCTTATCTCTGTATGGCTGTCGATTGACGAGGTTGCTTCGTCGAGAATCAGCATCGGCGGAAGATCGAGCAGAACTCTCGTTATGCAAAGGAGCTGCTTCTGTCCCTGAGAAAGCGAGCCTCCGTTTTCGCCGAGCACGGTGTCGTATCCGTCCGGCAGACGCTTAATGAAGCTGTGGGCATGGGTGAGCTTCGCCGCTGCGATAATCTCCTCGTCCGTTGCGTCGGGCTTTGAGTAAGCTATATTCTCCTTGACCGTTCCCGATTTGAGCCATGTCTCCTGAAGAACCATACCGAAGTTTTTGCGCAGGGAATGTCTCGTGTAATCGCGCGAATTTTCTCCATCCACTTTAATCATACCGCTGTCGGGATCATAGAAACGCATCAGCAGATTGATAAGCGTGCTTTTTCCGCAGCCGGTCGGTCCTACAATCGCAACACGCTGACCCGAGCTTGCGCTGATGCTGAGGTTCTTAATAAGCTCCTTGCTCTTATCGTATGAAAAGCTGACATTGTCGAACTCAACGCTGCCGTCCGCCTTTTCAAGCTCGGCGGCTCCGTCGCTGTCGGGAGCCTGCTCCTTTTCGTCAATCAGCTCAAAAACTCTTGCCGCCGAGGCAAGCGCATTTTGGAGCTCGGTAACAACACCGGAAATTTCATTAAACGGCTTTGTGTACTGCGTCGCGTAGCTGAGGAAGCAGCTCAGCTGTCCGACCGTCAGTCCGCCCGAAAGTGCCGATATTGCGCCGAACGCGCCGACTCCCGCATAGACGAGTGCATTTATCAATCGCGTTGACGGGTTGACCATCGAGGAGAAGAAGGAAGCCTTGAGGCTGTACACGGAAAGTCTGTCGTTTATCTCGTCAAACCTCTGCTCCGACGCACTCTCGCGGCAGAAAGCCTTGACAATTTTCTGATTGCCGACCATCTCGTTTATATGCGTTGTTATCTCTCCGCGAGTCTCCGACTGCTTTTGGAACATTGAGTACGTCCTCTTCGCAATGAAAGACGCAACAAAAAGCGAAAGCGGAGTGAGAAGAACAACGATGAGTGCGATTTTCACGTTGACCGAGAACATAAAAATCAGCGTGCCGAGAATTGTTATAACTCCCGTAAAAAACTGCGTGAAGCCCATCAGCAGTCCGTCGGAAAGCTGGTCAATATCGGTTATTATTCGGCTGACAATATCGCCGTGGTTATGCGAGTCAATGTACGAAATGTCGAGATTCTGGAGATGGCGGAAAGCCTGAACACGCAGATCCTTAACTACCCTGTAGGTTATCTTGTTGTTGATAACATTCATTATCCACTGTGCGAGCGCGGTTATTCCGATGATAATTCCCGTCTTTATGAGAATTTTCACAATGCCGCTGACATCGACCCGACCCTTGCCGAGTGCAAGGTCGACCGCGTTGCCGAAAAGAATCGGCGCATAGAGTTGAGTTGCGACAACAACAACCGCCAAAAGAAGAGAAAGAAGCACGAGAAATTTGTATTTTTCAATCAGCTTCAGCAGGCGGCGGAAGGTGCTTTTATTCTTGTTCATTTTACCGCCTCCTTACTTGAAAGCTGAGACAGGCAAATGTCTCTGTATTCGTCGCAGTTTTCAAAAAGCTCGTCATGCTTGCCGATGCCGCGGACCCTGCCGTCGTCGAGCACGATTATAACGTCCGCATTTTTGATAGTCGAAAAACGCTGGGAAACAATGAAAACCGTCATATTGTCCGTGTCCGATTTTATGGCACGGCGCAGAGCCGCATCCGTTGCAAAGTCGAGTGCGGACGAGCTGTCGTCGAGAATAAGAATTTCGGGCTTTCTGACAAGTGCCCTTGCAATTGTCAATCGTTGAATCTGTCCGCCCGAAAGGTTTTTACCTCCCTGGAGAATTTTGTAATCCAGTCCGCCGTCCTTTTCGTCAACGAAGTCGAGAGCCTGTGCCGTTTTCAATGCCGCATTTATTTCGTCGTCCGTTGCGTCGGGATTTCCCCACTTCATATTGTCCCTCACGCTGCCGCTGACAAGCGCAGCCTTCTGCGGAACAACTCCGACGAGCCTGCGCAGAGTGTCTGTCCCGTATTTGCGGACGTCCACGCCGTCAACCTTAACACAGCCCTCGCTGACATCATAAAAACGCGGAATGAGATTGACAAGAGTTGTCTTTCCTGAGCCCGTTGCTCCGATTATACCGACCGTCGCACCCTTCGGCACGCTCAGGCTCAAGGAGTCAAGCGACTTTTCCTTTGAGCCGGCGTACATGGCACTGACCTTGTCAAATTCAACGGCAAAATCGCCCCGAGCCTTTGCTCCCTCCCCGTCCGTAACCGACGGCTTCATAGCGAAAACATCGTTGATTCTGTTTCCGCAGGCAACCGACTTTGTGAGATTGATTATGAGATTTGAAAGCTTGATAAGCTCAACAAGCACCTGCGACATATAGTTTATGAGCGAAATAACCTCGCCCTGGGTCAGTCTGCCCGTATCAACGCGCAGACCGCCGACATAGATAATCAGGACTATCGAAAGGTTGACAATAACATAAGTAATCGGGTTGAGGTAAGCCGATATTCTGCCCCCGTAAAGCTGCATATCCTTAAGCTCCTCGGAGTATTTATCGAAGTCCTCGATTTCCTTTTGCTCGTGATTAAATGCGCGGATAACCCTGACTCCCGAAAGATTCTCCCGTGTGATTCTCATTACGGAATCCAATCTGTTCTGCACCTTTTTATAAATCGGAACGGAATAGAACATTATTCCGAAAACTACTGCGGCAAGCAGAGGAATGGAAACGGCAAAGATAACCGCCGTTTTCGCGTCAACCGTAAATGCCATAACTACCGCACCGATGACGATGAACGGTGAGCGCAGGAAAAGCCGCAGGAAGAGATTTACCGCAGTCTGCGACTGGTTGACGTCCGCCGTAAGCCTCGTTATCAGCGTCGAGGTTCCTATTCTGTCAATCTCGGAATAGGAAAGCGTATTTATGTGGCGGTAAAGGTCGCTTCTCAGCTCCTTGCCGAAGCCGACGGATGCCTTGGCGGCAAAATACTGCGCCGTCAGTGCGCTGATAAAACCGACAATCGCCAAGCCGACCAAAACCATTGCCATTTTGAAAATGTACGGCTTGTCCGAATTTTTGATTCCGTTATCAATAATTGCAGCCATAACAAGCGGAACAAAAAGCTCGAAGCTTGCCTCGAGCATCTTGAACAGCGGCGCAAGTATGCTTTCTTTTACATAATGCCGCAAATACTTTAAAAGCTTCTTCATAGTGCCTCCTGTATAGATTCCGTATTTCGTCTCCAATGAAACAAAAATTGCTGGGCTATCCCCTCGACCCCGTCGGTACATTCGGGAAGTCCGTCCGGATAAAGCTCGGACATTATCCTCTTAACCCATACATCGACGGGAAACGCTTCCATCCGTCCGCAGCCGTATAGCAGAGTGCATTCGGCAACCTTCGCACCGACACCCTTTATTTTCATCAGCTCTGCGCGACAGAACTCCATATCCCCGCTCTCAAGCTGTGAAAGCTTTACCTCTCCGGAGGCAACCTTTTGTGCTGCGTCGACTATGTATTTTGCACGGAAACCGGCTCTCAGCGGCGCAAGCTCCTCAACCGTGCAGCCTGCAAGCCGCTGCGCCGACGGGAAAGAGAAGTCTCCTTCTCCCAAATCGTCACCGAATGCCGCGCACAGTCTTTCTATGATTCCCTTTATCCTCGGAATATTGTTGTTCTGTGAGATTACGAACGAGCACAGTGCCTCCCACGGATCCTGCCGCAGGATTCTGATACCGCCGTATTCGGTGATTGCCATGTTCAACCATTTATCCGTTTTCAGCCTTCGGCATATTGCACCGTAATCGCGCTCAAGATCCAGATATTTTATCCAAAACCGTGAGTCCGTGTCGCCGCGCACGGTTATTGTGTTTCCCTGCTGAATAACATCAACGCTTCGGTCTTTGACTGCGGCGTGCCACGAGCCGTCCGTATTCCGACTCCAGCGAAACGCCTGTCCGCAGTCAAATGTCAGCGCAAGGTTCAGGTCGTTCACACCGTCAAAAACTATACTGTTGCCGTCCGAGTGTGTCCTCATGAACGCAAAACTCCTTTCGGCGGAAAAATATGCATTTTGTAACCTTTTGTTACAGAATCCCTGTCAAGTCTTTTTTAAACTCTGTTTTGCACAAACTTTTGAGAAAAATTCAGCTAATTTTTCCAGGTTTTTATAACAAAAAAATACTTGACAAACAAATGCTCTGATTGTTAAAAAAATAACTAACTTTGCTTTTCCCACGGGTAAATCTGTGGAAAACTGCGCAGAATCAACGATTTTTAATTGAGTTATCCACACTTTCCACATAGTTTTCCACCGCTTTTGGCTAAATCTCCAGATTTTCCACACTTCAACAGAAATCGTGGAAAATGTTACAACGTGTCGTTTGGCGTCGATTTTTATGCATTTTATTCTGCATAAAAAAGGTGTGGAATGACAACACTAAAGTAAGTGCCGAATGAATCAAAAACAAGTGAAAGCAGGGATAATTTGATTAAGGGAGTAAATCATCAGGTCGTTGAAGTAACAAAACCGACCTGCGAATATTTTGAACGGGTAATTTTCTTCGTAAAGCCGGAGTTCTCTCAGGTCAGCGAAGGCACGCTGCGCGAAAGAGCCGGCAAAATCGCCGGTGAAGCAGGTGCTCCGCCGCCGACCAAGCTCAGGAAAAATCGAATTATAATGATATCAAAGCTCATTTCCTCGGCGGTTATAGGTGCCGCATCCGCCCTGCTGATCAGCCGTCTGTTTTTTTAAGAGATTGTGACGATTTGCAAAAATCCGACATACAGCACCTGTCGCAGGCTGGTCTGCGCGCAATGCAAACCGCTCGTCCGTGAAGAACACAGCGGTGGCAGAAATCGTTGCTCTCCTGCGGCGGCAAAAGCTCACTCAGGGTCATCTCCACCTTGTAAGGGTTCTTTGTGTCCGCCAATCCGAGCAGGTTGCTGATACGGATCAGATGAGTGTCCGCAACAACGGCAGGCTTGCCGTAAATGTCGCCGCAGATTAGATTAGCCGTTTTTCTGCCGACTCCGGGCAGCGAGGTCAGAGCCTCGATATTGTCCGGAACCTTGCCGCCGAAATCCGATATGATTTTCCGAGCCATGGCGACAAGATCCTTCGACTTTGTTCGGTAAAAGCCGCAGGAACGGATAAGCTCTTCAACGTCGGCAATATCGGCCTTCGCAAGGGCTTCAACATCGGGATATTTTTCAAACAGAGCCGGGGTGACAAGATTTACCCTGGCGTCAGTGCATTGGGCGGAAAGCCGCGTTGCAACAAGCAGCTGAAAATCATCGGTATACTCCAAGGAGCACGGGGCGTCGGGATATTCCTTTTTCAGTGCCTCAACGGCAAGCAATGCTCTTTGCTTTTTCGTCATACGATCACCGCCGTAATAGTAATAAAGATGATATATTATACTATATCTGCTCCGTAAAATAAAGCTTTTTCACAACAAAAAACAGATAACTGCAATGCAATCATCTGCTTTGTGTTTTTATTGTTCTCAGAATTTGGAAACAAGCTCCTTGAGATAAGCTTTAAAGTCCTCGCCGATCTCTTCGTGGTTGAGCGCAACCTCGCAGTTTGCCTGCATAATTCCGAGCTTGTTGCCCATATCGTATCTTATGCCGTCAAAATCAAGCGCAAGGAGGTTGTTTTCCTTACCCAAACGTGTGAGAGTGTCTGTGAAAAAGAGCTCTTCTCCCTCGGGAGTGTTTGCAAGATCCTCTGCAAGATAGTCAAACACCTGCGGCGGAGCAACTACTCTGCCGAGAATTGAATAGCAGGACATAATCTGCTCCTCTGTCGGCTTTTCGATAATGTTGTGAACGTCCATAACCTTGGGATTATCCTCGTGATGAGTGACGTCGAGCGAGCAATACTTGGGAACATCCTTTCTCGCAACCTCCTTGACGCCGACAACGCCCTTGCCCGTTGCTTCATAGATATCGCAGAGCTGCTTCGTGACGGGATACTCGTTGTTGATTATAACGTCGTCGCCGTAAAGAATTGCGAAAGGCTCATTGCCCACGAAGCTCTTGGCGCACATAATGGCATGACCGAGACCCTTTGTCTCCTTCTGCCGAAGAAAATAAACATTTGCAATGTTGGAGCAATGAAGAACGTCCTCATAAAGCTTCTGCTTCTTGGGGTTCTTTGCAAGCTTGTCCTCAAGCTCGTAGCTGTGGTCAAAGTGATCCTCGATAACGCCCTTGCCTCTGTTTGTGATGATAAGAATATCCTCGATACCCGCAGCAGCCGCTTCCTCAACGATATACTGAATTGCCGGCTTGTCAACGATGTTGAGCATCTCCTTCGGCACAGCCTTGGAGGCAGGGAGAACTCTCGTTCCGAGACCTGCGGCGGGAATTATGGCTTTTTTGATTTTCATAACAATCCTCCTGAGATCAAAAATTTATTTTGTATGCAATACTCAACAGCAGATTCGGCAGATAATTGTCAACAAAAATCGCAATTATCGGCATCAAAACAGAAACGCCGCCGTTTCGCATAATTGTATACTTTACCATGGCAAAGCCGTCGGACGCTTCGTGCGCAAGGCTGATTACACGGAGCATTCTCTTCTTCAGAAGATAGTTTGCCGCTAAAGCGGCAGCCACACCGGGAATGATTCTCTGTATCAGCACAAGCACGGCAAGCATCGGCAGAATTGATTTGAACACAGAAATCTCCTTTTTCCGGAGATTTTCATATTTAACCGAATCCTCTGCGGAAAGCTCATCCCCGCCCTTTATCAGCTCTATTTTTTCCTGCTGTATATCCGCCATCTGATTGTAAGCGTCTATCACCTTCATTGACGGCGAATAGGACACCAGCGACAGGGCAATTGATATCGCAAGGAATAGTGATCCCGCCTTATACAGCTTGCGGTAAAAGAACCAGTAAGGGGTGAACAGAAAAGCCGCCCAGTTCCACGAGAGCTTTCTGCCGCTCTTTTTCTGCTTCATAAGCTTTGAAATATACCTCGGCGCAGCGTTCTGAAGGTAATCCGCCGCGTCGCCGACCTTAGCACCGCCTATATCGTCCTTGGGATCATAGAGAACTCCGCGCATAAAAACGGATTCCATCTCCTCGGGTGTTTCCCGAATGAACGGCGAGGTCTGAGGCTGCTCACCCTGCACAGACCGATACTGAGCAACCGTCGGTTCCTCCTGCTTTTCTTCGTCCTCCGGACAGCTCCAAACAAAATCGGGCGAATGGAGATATTCATTTACGCAATGATGATTCTTTTCATAACAGCTTCGGTGCTGCGGAGTTCCGCACACCGGACAGACAACGATATCGTCGCCGTCCTCGAACGGTTCGCGGCAGCCGTCGCAGATTTTTCCGGTAAAATTCATTGTTACTCTCCGAGTTCTGTAATTGATTGTTATTATTATATCACAACAGTCAAGTATATTGTAGCGTTTTTTTGAATTTTTTTGGAAATAATCTTTAATTCTTCCTTTACATAAGCCTGTTTTTACTGTATAATTATTGGGTAAAATTATGCGCTATGATAATGTGAGGTAATCAGATGGTACAATTTGAAGAACTAAGACTGCACCTGCTTGAATATGCGGATAAGCTCAAGGAGCTCGGCGAAGCTCTCGGTCTCGACAATATGAAAAAGGAAGTTGCCGAGCTTGAGGCGAAGACCGCGGAAAACGGCTTTTGGGACGACATCGGCGGCACTCAGACGGTTTTGCAGAAAATTGCATCTCTCAAAAACAAAATTCAGAAATATGAAAACCTCAAGTCAACATACGAAGATGATCTGACAATGATCGAGCTTTCCGACGAGGAAGAGGATCTTGATATGCTTGAGGAATGTCAGCACAGCGTGGACTCTTTCATAAAGGAGCTGGACGCCCAGACGCTCAGCACTCTCCTTTCCGGCGAATATGACAACAAAAATGCTATTCTCACCTTTCACGCCGGTGCGGGCGGAACAGAGGCTCAGGACTGGAATCAGATGCTCGTCAGAATGTATACCCGTTGGGGGGAGCAGCACGGCTTCAAGGTCAGCATGCTCGACTTCCTTGACGGAGACGAAGCGGGACTCAAAAGTGCCGTTCTCTGCATTGAGGGTGAAAACGCCTACGGCTATATGAAGAGCGAAGCAGGCGTTCACAGACTTGTCCGTGTTTCCCCGTTCGATTCCTCGGGACGCCGTCACACATCGTTTGCTTCCCTTGAGGTTATGCCCGAAATCGACGACACGATAGAGGTTGAAATCAACCCCGAGGACATCAAAATGGAGGTTTACAGAGCCTCCGGTGCAGGCGGACAGAAGGTCAACAAAACTTCCTCCGCAGTGCGTCTTATCCACATTCCGACCAATATCGTTGTTTCCTGCCAGGTTGAAAGAAGCCAGCATCAGAACCGTGAGGTTGCAATGAGAATGCTTAAATCAAAGCTCCTCGAAATCAAAGAGCGAGAACACCTTGATAAAATCGAGGACATCAAAGGCGAGCAGAAGGAAATCGGCTGGGGAAGCCAGATTCGCTCATACGTCTTTATGCCGTACACACTCGTCAAGGATCACAGAACCGGCTATGAGGTTGGCAATATCAACGCCGTTATGGACGGTGAGCTTGACGGCTTTATCAACGCCTATCTCAAGCAGGCATCACTCGAAAACAAGCAGTAAGGGATGTTGTTATGAATATCATTGACATTTCCAGACCTCTTCTGACCACAATCGAATATCCGGGCGATCCCGAAACAAGGCTTGACACCGTCTGCTCGATAAAAAACGGCGACGCGTGCAACCTTTCTGCGGTTTACGCCTGTGTGCATACGGCAACTCACGCCGACGCACCGTGTCATTTTCTTGACGGAGGAGAAACGATTGAGGATGCCGACCTCAATAAATATATAGGTCAGTGTACGGTCATTGAGGTTCCTCCGGGAATCATAACCGGCGAATATGTCAACCGATATTTTCCGAAAAGATGCTCCCGTCTGCTTATAAAGGGCGATTCGCAATCGTTCTTCATGGAAAGCGCGGCTTATGAAGCGGTCGACACAGGCATCTGCCTCATCGGCACGGACGCCGATTCAATCGGCAAGTCGGACAATCAGCTCAAGCCGCACAAGGCTTTTCTCCAAAACGGAGTTGCAATACTTGAAAATCTTGATCTTTCAAATGTTGAACCGGGAGATTATTACCTGATAGCTCCGCCCGTAAAAATGGGTGCGATTGACGGCGCGCCCGTTCGTGCGCTGCTGATAGACGACTACATACTCTGGAACAAAGTATAATCGGGAGGACGAAAATGACGGACTTCATAAAACAAGCGGCTCACGTTAAGCCCGACACAAATCAGCTCAGACTTCTGACCGAGACCCCCTTTTACGCGTTTATTCACTTCAGCCCCAACACCTACACCGGTCTTGAATGGGGAACCGGCAAGGAGGATCCCTCGGTTTTTAACCCCGTCGGACTCGACTGCGACGGCTGGTGCCAAGCGATAAAATCCGCAGGAATGAAAGGTGCTGTCATCACGGCAAAGCACCACGACGGCTTTTGCCTTTGGCAGACAAAATACACTTCCCACAGTATGAAAAGCAGCCCGTACAAAGACGGAAAAGGCGACATTGTAAAGGAGCTTTCCGACGCCTGCCGCCGTCACGGGCTTAAATTCGGTTTTTATCTTTCCCCATGGGACAGGAACAGCAGGCTTTACGGAACACCCGAATACAACGACTATTACAGAGGTCAGCTCACCGAGCTGCTCACCGGCTACGGCGAGATATTTCACGTTTGGTTTGACGGTGCCTGCGGAGAGGGTTCGAACGGCAAAAAACAGGTTTACGACTTTGACAGCTATTTTGAGCTTATACATAAATATCAGCCGAATGCAACGATATTCAGCGACCGAGGTCCCATACGCTGGTGCGGAAACGAAAGCGGAGACGCGCGTTATGCCGAGTGGGCAGTCGTTCCGTCCGAGCTTTGTCCTTACAGCAGGATTCAGACAGAGGCGGGTCCGTTCAACGGTGATTTGTCTTATATGTATAACACCAACAAAGAGATTGGCTCATTGAGCAACATAATGTATTCCAAGGGTCTCGTTTTCGCACCGTCCGAGGTTGATATGTCAATCCGTCCGGGCTGGTTCTACCACGAAAGCGAAGCTCCCCATTCGCTTGACCGTCTCTTTGAAACATATCTGCGGTCGGTCGGCGGCAACACAACGTTCATTCTCAACATTCCGCCGAGACCCGACGGAACCTTCGATCCGCGTGATGTCGAGCGTCTGCGCGAGCTCGGAGAAAAAATACGCGAAAGCTTTTCAATCAATCTTGCGGAAAACTGCGATATTGAAATATCACCGTTCAACGGCAGTGAAACGCAATGCATTGCTGAAATTGATTTCAAAAAGAAAGCTGAAATCAAGTATCTTGATTTCAGCGAGAACATTGCCGAGGGTCAGCGCATAGAGAGCTTTATCGTCCAACGCCGCGATGACGACGGCAGATGGATCGACTGCTTTGAAGGAACGACAGTCGGAGCAAGATGTATTGTCAGTCTCGGCTCAATCACAACCGACGGGATGAGAATCTTCGTCACCGCGTCGAGAGACACGCCCGACTTCGGCAAAATTTCAGTTTATTGATTTTCGTTACGGCAGTACCGCACAAATTGATGCGCACGCATTGTTCGGGATTGTCTTATAAAAAGATGAAGTACAAACGGAGGGATTTAATTTTATGAAAAGGTTTCTTGACTTTATCATCAGCCTTTTTGCATTGATTATTCTTTCACCTTTGTTTTTAATCATATCGCTGATAATCCTGTTTTCCGACGGGGCTCCGATACTTTTTTGTCAACAGCGGGTCGGTAGGGGGAACAAGCTCTTTGTGATTTACAAATTTCGTACAATGAAAAACGGAATCGGTGACGTTGCGAGCGGCGAGCTTGAAAATGCAGACAAAAAGATTACCCGATTCGGAAAAATTCTTCGTGCCACGAGTATTGATGAGCTTCCTCAGCTCTTCAACATTCTCAACGGTACAATGAGTCTGATAGGACCGCGTCCGCTCATTCCTGCGGAAAAGGAAATCCGCGAGCTGCGCGAAAAATACAACGTATACAGCGTTCGTCCCGGCATAACAGGCTGGGCGCAGGTTAACGGACGGGACAACATCTCGACAGAAAACAAGGCTCTGCTCGACAAGGAGTATGTCGAAAAGCAAAGCCTGATGTTTGATATTAAAATTTTCTTCCTGACGATTCTCAAGGTTCTTCGCCGCGACGACGTCAGAGAGGGAAAGGGCGAAAGCGGAAATTGAGCAGCCGTCGGTTGCCCGGTCGCAAATCAGTTCGTCTTGAGATATTCCTCGAGCGTAACGCCCTTTGTCTTGATATCCTTAGCGGTCTCAACACCGACAAAACGGTAGTGCCACGGCTCATAGATAACCTTTGTGATTGATCTCGATTTTGCATCCTTGGGATACCTGAGAATGAAGCCGTAATCGGCGGCATTTTCGCTCAACCACGCAAACTCTTCGGTATCCTCGAAGCTCTCGGAAAGAGAGCAGATATCCATCGCCAAGCCCGCGTTGTGTTCGCTGCCGCCCGGAATCATTATCTCTGTTGCGGCTTCAACCGTTGCTTTTGTCTTATCAAGCTCCTTGCTGTCCATGATATCGCTGATTAAGTTTTCAAAATTACTCGTTTGAAGCTCATACGAACGGTATCCCGACACCGGATTCAGTGTGATACCGTCCTCAAGTGCCGCGTCATACATCGCCTGATAAAACGGTGCCACGCGGTAGTCAAGGTATACTCCCGAGCCCTCAACTGCCTCGGCAAGAGTCGGCTCGTAGCCCTCGGGCAAAACGTTTTCTCCGTTGAGAAGCACCTTTGACAGCGGCGTATCGGCATTTATATTGATGGTTTTCGGTGTGAATCCCGCATAAGCGTATTCATAGTCCTTATTCACTTTTTGCGACTCCGTTGCAGCCGGAGCCGTCGTTGTATTCTGAACCTCCGTTTTAGACATTTCTTCGGAATTGTTCGTTGTGTTCACCCCCGAAACTGTGGTAATCTCAGACTGTGCGTTTACTGCTTTTCCGGTATTTTTGAAATCATTGTGAACATTTATTGCGGCACCGACCGTTGCGATTGCAACGATGAGAATTATCGACTGCAGCGCAATTATTTTGATTACGCGAGGCGTTATTTTTTTATTCATATCTAATCTATTCCTTTGTTTTATTTCACAGCTTCATCTGTTACTATTATTCTATTCGTTTATCGAGTCATTGTCAACAAGGCTTTATAAAAATATTTATTAAATAATGAAAGGAAAATACCTATGAAGGCATCAGAAAGCGTCGGAAGATACGATTCCGAGGTTCGTCTTTACACGAACTATGCTATCAAAAACATCAAAAAGGTCTGCAAGGATTACGGGCCACGTCCCGTCGGCAGCGAGGCGGAGAAGAATGCACAGCTTCACATGAAGTCTGAGCTTGAGTCCTCCTGTGACAGCGTAACAAGAGAAGAGTACAAATGCTCGGACAAGGCCTTTATGGCTTGGGTTCCGCTCGGTGCCGTTCTCATTCTCTTTTCAACCGTAATGTTCACGCTCGGAATCCCCGTTGCGTCGCTTGCGGCTTCACTCGTTACGCTCTTCATTATTCTTGCGGAGTTCATTTTCTACAAGCCTGTACTTGATATTTTCTTCCCGAAAAAAACCTCGGGCAACGTCATCGGCGTCCGCAAGGCTTCGGGCGAGACAAAGAAGCGTATTATCATTGCCGGTCACACCGACTCCGCATTTGAGTGGACATACACCTATCACGGCGGGCACAACGTTGTTCTCACCATCATTCTCACAGCCGTCATTGCCATTCTCGTCGGCATCGGCGGAAGCATCTACGCCCTTGTTGCCGGCGAAAGCGGTCTTGTTTGGACAGGCGACAGCCTTGCAATGAAGATTATTGCAGTTGTTACTTACATAACCGTTCCCGTTATCGTTGCGGCAATCGGTTTTACAAACTACAGCCGTCCCGTTACGGGCGCAAATGATGACCTTTCCGGCTGCTTCCTTTCAGCCGCTGTTATGAAATTCCTCGAAGCTAACAACATTCGTTTTGAGAACACAGAGGTTGTTTCCGCAATGGTCGGCGGTGAAGAGGCGGGTCTGCGCGGAACAAAGGCATTTATGAAGGCTCACGCCGAGGAGTTTAAAAACGAAAAAGACGTTCAGACAATTTTCGTTGCATTCGACACAATTCGCGAAAGCGATTTTATGGCAATCTACGACAAGGATATGACAGGTGTTGTCAAAAACGACGAGCGTGTTGCAAAGCTTCTTCAGACGGCGGCAAAAAATGTCGGCTATGAGGTTCCGATCAAGACCATTGAACTCGGTTCGACCGATGCCGCAGCCGCTTCACAGGCAGGTATCCCCGCCTCCGCATTCACGGCGATGGATCCCGCTCCGGCAAGATACTATCACACACGTCTTGACACCGAGGATAACCTGGATCCCAAGACTTTGGAGATCGGTCTCAAGGTCGCTCTCGAAGCCGTTTTCCTCTTTGATGAACAAGGCGTCTGAATTGTGTAATTACTTTCCCCAAATATTTTCCTTAAAACTATTGGATTTTTAAAACATTTGTGATATAATTAGTCAGTGAATTTTATTATTGCTCAAAAGGAGTTGGCATCGTGAATAAAAATATTGTAAGGTTTTCATCTCTCCTGATTGCCGTGTTGATGGTACTGTCCCTGTGTGCCTGCGGTGAAGTGGTGGAAGAAGAAACATACGATTACAAGTCTCCCATCCCCACTACCACGGAGGAAATCCTCAACAGATTCAATTCTGCAATGGCGGATGTCAAGAAAAGCAACCCCGGAATCAGTTACAGCATAGGTCAGAACGCAAGTATGAACGGTGAGCAGAAGGACAAGTGTGAAAACGAGTACGTCAAGGCGGCTTTCAAGACCGTTTCAAGTGCTATAACCAAGGAGAGCTTCTCCAAGCAAACTTCTTACGGCGAAAGCACGAAGGATATCTTTCCGACTCTCGGCTCCGACACCACGGCTTCACTCACAATGTCAGATATTCGCTCCGCATACGTCACTGAGAACAAGAATGACGGCACCGGTGCGACATACATAATCGTTATCAAAATCTATCCCGAAGACAATCCGACCCAGAACGGCAGCATCTACGGCAAGCTTTACAATATTATGGACGATCAAGAAATTCTTTCACATTTTGACGTTGTCAGCAGCGTTGCAACCGTCGGCTCCTATGACGCCGAATACGGAATCGGCACCATCAGAGCTATCCTCGAGAAGGAATCCGACCGGATTACGGAGCTTCAGCTCTCCAGAAATGTTATTGTTTCCACGTCGCTTACGGGTGTCGGCACCCTTTCCGACATCGGCACCGTTCCGTTTGAGTTCACATACGAATCAACCGAAAATTATTCGATTGACTGGTTTGATCCTGCAACAAAGGACTCAAAATAAGTTGTGGTTTTTCGGGTCTGCACGTTTTGTGCAGACCTGATTTTTTTTGCAAAAAGCTTATCCGTATCCCACGGTCGTAAAGATTTATATTCTGTTCAACTGAAAAAGAAGCCCTCATCTCTGAGAGCTTCTTTTATTGAATCAAACTTATTTGACTTCGATCTCTGCGCCGACTTCCTCGAGCTTAGCCTTGATGTCCTCAGCCTCGTCCTTAGAAACGCCTTCCTTAACAGCCTTCGGTGCGCCGTCAACAAGAGCCTTTGCCTCAGCAAGTCCGAGACCTGTGATGTCCTTAACTGCCTTAACAACCTTGATCTTCTGTGCGCCTGCGCCCTTGAGGATAACGTCAAACTCTGTCTTCTCCTCAACTGCCGGACCTGCTGCTGCCGGACCTGCAACAACTGCTGCTGCAGCCGATACGCCGAACTCATCCTCTACTGCGTGTACGAGCTCTGAAAGCTCAAGAACTGAAAGAGTCTTCAACTCTTCAACGATAGCATTGATTTTCTCTGATGCCATGATAATTTACCTCCAAAATGATTTTGTAATTTTTTGAATTTAGTTTCGCTGACAATTAGGCCTCAGCGGGAGCCTCTGCCTTATCGGCGATAGCCTGAACAGCACGGGCAAAGCCTGCGATGGGTGCGCTGAATACATTTGCAACCATAGAGAGCAATGTTTCTCTCGAGGGAAGGTTTGCAAGATCCTTGAGCTTTTCCATCGTCATTACCTCTCCGTCGAGGTAACCTGCTTTAAGAGAAAAAGTCTCATGATCCTCAGCGTACTTGTTGAGGATACGCGCTGCGGCTACATAGTCGTCCTTGGAAGTTGCGAGAGCTGTTGTTCCGTCAAGAACATCACCCATGCTTTCGAGAGACGTACCGTTGATTGCGAGCTTGAGGAGAGTATTCTTAACAACAGTGTACTCAACCCCCGCTTCACGAAGCTCCTTGCGAAGAGCTGTATCATCGGCAACGGAAATTCCCTTGTAATCTACGATTACACCGGCGCATGAATTGCTGATTCTGTCTGCAACGGAGGCAACAATCTGCTTCTTCTGTTCCAATACGCTTGCACTTGGCATTTTTTTCACCTCTTATGAATGAAATAAGGTGCGTTATAAACGAAAATAAATCCCTGTCCACTCACCGTGAACAGAGATCCGACATACAAATATTCCCCGAAAAATCGGTCATCGTATGCTCCCATTCTCGGCAGGCGGTTGTTAAACCATTACGCTAAAGCACCTGCTGTCTTTGAAAAAGAACAGCTTAGTTATTTTAACACACTTATGCCGATATGTCAATACTTTTTTTATTTTTTTCGAATATTCTGCATATTCTTTATATAACTTCTCAGGATATTCCGGATTCTTGAAGCTCCAATGTGACACCGCGTAATGAACGGCATCCTTGAGCGATGCCGAAGTGATTTTTTCATATTCCCGTGCATATTCCCACTCGTCGGCATTCACAACCGTGAACGTAGGTTTAAGCTCATCGCCGAATATAAACGGGTCGATTTGTCCCCATTTGCTTTCTGCGGCAAAGCGTTCACGCGGCAGGTACGGAACCGAAATCTCGGTGCTGACGGTTCTCGCCTGCGCGATTTTATCCGCACGGAAAGCGTATCCATCGAAGTTATACACCGACTGCATAAACACAAACGCGCACACAGCGGCGAAAAGAATCGGTGAAGCAATCCTAATCGACTTTTTCAGTCTGACCGCCGTTATTTCCCTGCCGAACGAAGCCGCAAGATACGCGGCGTAGAACAGGAATATTGCAAACACCGTGAAAAACGTTCTGTCCCCCCTGTGGTTCACTATGAGTATCGGACCGACCGCACTTCCGAGAAGCACAACCGTCATAAGTGTTGACTTCAACAAATTCTTGTTCTTTGACGCAATCGCGACGATTATTATTGCCGCAAGATACGCGATTTCCAGCGGGATGTAAACCGACGAATACCTGTACGCAAGGCTTGCGAAACAGATCGGAAATGCGCAGGAAATCGGGAACAAAACCAATATCGCCGCAAGCAAAAGCTTCAACGTCTTTGTAATGCGGCTTCTGAAAAGCAGCGACAGCATCACAAATGTAATTACGGCATAAATCAAAACGAACTGATTGGCAATAAGCGCAAAAGCGCGCACACCGGATATAACGTTTCTGTAAAGTGCCGTCGGTTCCGTAACGAAGCCGCGATAGTCGTTCAGCTTTTCCGAAGTGCCCGTAAACTTAGGAATCAAGTACATTGTCAGCGCACCTACGGCGGTGAAAACAAAATTCACAACCGACTGCGGCGTAATTTTTTTCTTTTCTATGTATTCACGCACGGGAATTAAAAAGGCAAAACAGCCGATAACAACCGTTGTGTTCTCGCTGAAAAGGCAGCTGCAAAATGCGGACAGCGCAAGCGGAACATAGAGCCAACGCGAACCGCCGAGACGCATTTGCTTTAGAATTATACAGGTCAAAAGCACAAAAAGCAACGGAACCGCATAGTTGCAGAAAGCCGCAAGCATGAAATACACCTCGCGGACAATTCCGAGCGCAGGGAAGGCAATTATGACGGCAATCGGGAAAATGCAGGATTTTCTGCCGTCGAAGAAAAGACGGTTTAGCATAGCTGTAAACAGCGTCATCACCGAAGATGTAAAGAACAGGGATTCGGCAAAATGGTTGGAAAAATAAAAGCCGAGCACATTTCCCAAGAACCTGCCGTTTCCGTAGTAAAGCGATTCTCTGACCGCGTCGGCAATGCTGTCGCCGACATCCCGTGAAAAAATCATAACGTCATATTGCGGATATGCAAACAGGTACGAAACCGCAAATCCGACAAAAACCGCCAAATATAAAAGCGTCGACAAAATTGCGGGATTTTTCTTTTTCTCCATTCTCTCACCGTTCCTTTCCGTGCGGAATAATTCTTAATACGGCTGAGCAGCTGCCGATTAAATCAGCGGCAATGCCCTAACAAAAAAGGTCAGACAAAAGCCTGACCCCTTTTTATTCTGATGTTTAATTAGTCGGCAATAACTGCCTTTGCCGGGTTGATACGTACACCGGGGCCCATTGTTGTAGCAACAACGCAGCTTCTGATGTACTGACCCTTTGCTGCAGCCGGCTTAGCCTTGTTGACAGCGTCAAGGAGAGTCTTGTAGTTTTCCTGAAGCTTCTCGGTACCGAAGGAAACCTTGCCGATCGGGCAGTGAATGATGTTTGTCTTGTCAAGACGGTACTCGATTTTACCTGCCTTAGCCTCTTCAACAGCCTTGGCAACGTCGGGTGTAACCGTACCTGCCTTCGGAGAAGGCATAAGACCACGGGGACCGAGAACCTTACCGAGACGACCGACAAGACCCATCATGTTCGGAGCTGCGATAGCAACATCGAAATCAAGGAAGCCTTCGCCCTGAATCTTAGCAACAAGATCCTCGGCACCAACGATTTCTGCACCTGCTGCTGCTGCTGCGTCAGCTGCGTCGCCCTTAGCGAAAACCGCAACTCTGACTTTCTTACCGGTTCCGTTCGGAAGGACAACGGCACCGCGAACCTGCTGGTCAGCGTGACGTGAGTCAACACCCAAACGAACGTGAACTTCAACTGTTTCATCAAACTTTGCAGAAGATGTCTTGACAGCAAGGTCAAGAGCCTCTGCAGGATCATAGAGCGTAGCTCTATCAACGAGCTTTGCGCTCTCAATATATTTCTTACCGTGTTTCATAAAGTATTCCTCCCAAAATAGTGGTTAAATCGGATTTTACCTCCCACGCGGGAGCATTAGTCTACAACAGTAACGCCCATGCTGCGTGCAGTACCTGCGATCATTGACATTGCTGTCTCGATCGTTGCTGCATTCAAGTCAGGCATCTTCTGTTCAGCGATTTTTCTAACCTGCTCACTTGTGATTGTGGCAACCTTTGTCTTGTTCGGCACACCTGAACCGCTCTCGATTCCGCAAGCCTTCTTAATGAGAACCGCTGCGGGCGGTGTCTTTGTAACGAAAGTAAAAGTACGGTCTGCATAAACCGTGATGACAACAGGGATTATAAGACCTGCGTCGTTCTTTGTACGCTCGTTGAACTCTTTTGTGAATGCCATAATGTTGACGCCGTGCTGTCCGAGTGCCGGACCAACAGGCGGTGCCGGTGTTGCTTTGCCGGCAGGGATCTGAAGCTTAATAAAGCCTACTACCTTCTGAGCCATATCTTGCACCTCCAAAATAATGTGGTCGTCGGAACAATTTGAAAATTTTTGCTCCTCCCACAACGGAGCCGAAGCCCCATGCCCCAAACGGGACATATAAACCAAGCCTTGCGGCTTAATTATCGTTTTTCATCAGTCGGTTGCGGGTTCAACCTGATCCAGCTCAAGCTCGACCAGAGTCTCCTTGCCGAACAATGCGGAAACTGTGACCTTGACCTTGTTGTTATCAAGATCAATTTCTTCAACCTTACCTGTGAAACCTTCAAAGATTTCATCTGTGATGTTGACCATATCGCCAACCTCGTACTTGACTTCAACGACCTTCTTCTCAACGCCGAGTCTGTAAACCTCTTCCTCCGTCAGAGGAATCGGCTTGCCCTCAGGACCGACAAAACCGGTCGCACCGCGTGTGTTGCGGATAACGAGCCACGCCTCGTCGCTGATTTTCGGCATATCGTTTTCATCAAGGAAAGTTGCAATTTTAACCATAACATAACCGGGGAAGAGCTTGCGCTCAACCTCGCGCGTCTTGCCGTCCTCGCGAACCTCGACAACGGTTTCCGTAGGAATCTTGACCTCAAAGATCTCATCCTGCATCTTACGGTTTTCGGCAGCTTTCAAAACGTTTGTGGCTACTTTGTTTTCGTAGCCTGAGTAGGTATGAACAACATACCATCTGGCATCATTTGACATTGCCGTTCCTCCGTCTCGCTGAAATTATTGAGCCGCCGTAGTGTTATCAACTATCTGTATTCCGGAAGTTGTTGTTTCCGAAGCGGTTGTTGTCTCAGCTACTGTGGTCGTTGTGCGGTTTTCTGCGGCAGAACGAAGACCGTCTATGCCTTTTGTAAGACCGAGGTCAACAAGGAAAACGATAACACCGACGATAGCGATACAAACGATCGTTACGACTGTTCCCTTGAGGACTTCTTTTGCGTCAGGCCATGTGATCTTTTTAAGATCGCCCTTACTGTTCTTAAAGAAGCTCTTTATAGCCTTGCCCATGCGAACGAATATGTTGGGCTTGTTGCTCGACTTTTTGGAAGTCTTGTCCTTTTCGGCCTTTGCAATCTTCTTAGCAGCTTCGGAACTCTCTTTCTTTGCCATAACAGTATTCCTCCCAGCTTACTTTGTCTCTTTGTGGAGAGTATGCTTCTTGCAGAATCTGCAGTACTTGTTCATCTCCAACCTGTCGGGTGTGTTCTTCTTGTTTTTCATTGTGTCGTAATTGCGCTGCTTACATTCTGTGCAAGCGAGTGTAACCTTAACTCTCATATCGGCACCTCCATTTAACCGGTTTGACCGGGATTTTAAGCCTCCCTCGTACGGGAATTTACACCCTGTAAATTCCTAAAAGAGGGCACAAAAAAAGAACCCTCCTTAAAGAGGTATTGTTATTCTACCACAGCAATACAATAATGTCAAGCATAATTTCAAAATAAAAAATTCTGCTGTGTAGGTTTACAATAGATGTGAGACTGAAAACAAAAAAGCATAGAAAAAAGCGAT
>CAVELL010000016.1:0-13029 GCA_963616775.1 Eggerthellaceae bacterium
GTCTATCCTGTCCCTCTCTCTTTGCGTAACTTTTCACGGTTTTAGGAAAAGAAACATTTTTTATTCGCAGTTGTTTTTTTTCAGTCAATGTTATATAATAATCACATCTGTATTTGGAAGTGATCATTTGAAAAAACGCAGGCACCGCATCCGTCTGTTTATAATCATTGTCCTGCTTATTTTTGCGTGGTATTTCAACAATTACTCGCTGACGCTGTCCGAGGAAACTGTTTTCAGCGACAAAATCGGGGAAGATATCAAAATTGCCGTCATTTCCGATCTGCACGGAGGTAAATTCGGTAAGGACAACAAACAGGTAACGGCAAGGATTGAACAGCAAAAGCCCGATTTGATTTTCGTTCTCGGCGATATGTATACTCAAAATCACAGCGAGCAAATAAAAACGGCGGTCAGCCTGATAAAGAACCTTGCCGCAATCGCAAAAACATACGTTATAACGGGCGACCACGACACCGATCAAGAATATGCCGATCGGATTTCCAAGCTCGAAAATGTCAGTCTGATGAACTACAAGAAGGAAAGCATCACGGTAAACGGTAACAAAATAAACATCTACGGCATAGATAATGTTTATTTTTCGCCGACCTTTGACCTGCATCATGAATTCAGTGAGCCTGACAGCACACAGTTCAACATACTTATGGCACACATTCCCGAGACAGAGGCTCTGGTCAACTTCGGAGTCGATTTAATTCTCAGCGGCGACACCCACGGAGGTATGCTCCGTCTGCCTTTTCTGGGATCCGTTTATTACAGCGGATACATTCTTCCAAAGCTCACATACCCGAGAAGCTTGACCGACAAGGGTCTTTACGATCTCGGAAACAAGAAAATTTTTGTAACCTCCGGACTCGGCGATTACCCTGCTCCGGTAAGGTTATTCAACCGCCCCGAAATCGGAATAATAACAATAAAGGAGACTTCAAAATGAGCTATGCTGACAAACTTTTCATTGATATGTGCAACAACATTCTTGAAAACGGAACAGACACAAAGGGAGAAAAGGTACGTCCCCATTGGGCTGACGGCACACCTGCCTACACGCAAAAGCTTTTCTGCGTTGTGAACCGTTACGACCTGAGAAAGGAGTTTCCGGCACTTACACTTCGCCGCACGGCTCTCAAGTCATGTGTTGACGAGCTGCTTTGGATTTGGCAGAAAAAATCAAACAATATACACGAGCTTCATTCTCATATATGGGATTCGTGGGCAGACGAAAGCGGCTCCATCGGAAAGGCATACGGCTACCAGCTCGGAGTTAAGCACAAATATAAGGAGGGAATGTTTGACCAGGTTGACCGCGTTATTTATGACCTGAAGAACAACCCTTTCAGCCGCCGAATTATGACGAACATATATAACCATCACGACCTCAGCGAAATGGGTCTCTACCCCTGCGCTTACAGTATGACGTTCAACGTTACACAGGGCGAGGGCGGAAAGCTTGTTCTCAACGGAATACTCAACCAGAGAAGTCAGGACGTGCTGACCGCAAACAACTGGAACGTTGTACAGTACAGCGTGCTCATGCACATGCTCGCTCAGGTTTGCGATATGCAGGTCGGTGAATTTGTCCATGTTATTGCCGACGCGCACATCTACGACAGGCATATTCCGCTTGTCAGAGAGCTTATAACCCGTGATCCCCTCCCTGCTCCGACATTCTGGATAAATCCCGAAATCAAGGATTTTTACAAGTTCACAACCGATGATTTCCGCCTTGACAATTATGAAACTCACGAGCAGATAAAAAACATTCCCGTTGCAATATGAGGTGAGCCGAATGAAACTTATAGCGGCAGTTGACAACGACCGAAACATCGGCAACAAGGGCGAACTTCTTTTTTCCCTGCCCGACGATATGAAATTCTTTCGTGAAACCACTTTGGGAAAGGTTGTTGTCATGGGCAGAAAAACGCTTGAGTCATTTCCCGGAGCGAAGCCTTTAAAGAACCGCGTCAATATTGTGCTTTCGCGCAGCGGACATTCCGTTGACGGTGCGGAATTTGTAAAGAGTGTTGACGAACTGCTCCGGAAGCTCAGGGAGTACGACACCGACGATGTTTACGTTATCGGCGGAGCCGAGATATACACCCTTCTTCTGCCGTACTGTGATACGGCACTTATAACACGGGTTGACACGGTTGCCAAGGAAGCGGACGCAAAATTTCCGATTCTCACCAGCGACGAATGGGAGCTTGCCGAATGCTCGCAAGCTTATGAAAACAGCGGAATTTCTTTTAAATTCACAACCTACAAAAGAAAAGGTCGTGCTTAACTGCAGGACAAATTTCTTTCCGAAGAAAATGAGTGTGGAGCCGTATTTTGTATTTTGGGTTGCCCGTATGAATTTGATACAGGCGACGAACGAAATGTATTTCGAGCGATTCCGTCTGCAAACTCGGGCTGTAATGAAAAACGGCAGTCGATACCGACAATTGGAATCGACCGCCGTTTTTCATATAGTATTATCCGATTACCGATACACAACCCGTTAGTTACAGCCCGACATACGGTTTATTTTTGCCTCAAGACCTACTCAAAAAAATTTTTTAAAAAAATTTTAAAAAAAGTGTTGACTTTAGCGTGCTAATGTGCTACTATACTACCACAATAAAGTTTCGGAGGTAAAAAATATGAAAAAGATTATCGCACTCACACTCGCAGTTCTCCTGGCAGTTATGACATTTGCCTTTGCAGGCTGCGGCGACAAAAAGACAGACAGCGACCTTGCTTATGTTCAGAGTAACGGCAAGCTTGTTGTAGGCATCACGAGCTTTGAGCCGATGGACTACAAAAACGAAAACAAAGAATGGGTCGGCTTTGACGCAGATATGGCTAAGGCTTTCGCAAAGAGTCTCGGCGTTGAAGTTGAATTCATCGAAATCGACTGGGACAACAAGGTTATGGAACTCAACAACAAGTCAATTGACTGCGTATGGAACGGTATGACGCTCACAAGCGAGGTTACTTCCTCAATGTCTTGCACAAATGCGTATTGCAACAATGCTCAGGTTGTTGTTGTGAACAAGGATGTTGCTTCCAAATACAACAGCGTTGAGGCTTGCAAAACCCTCAACTTTGCGGTCGAAGCAGGCTCGGCAGGTAAGGATATGGCTGAAGAAAACAGCTTCAATTACACTGAGGTCAAGGATCAGGCAACAGCTCTCACAGAGGTTTCCTCAGGCACCTGTGACGCAGCTATCATTGACAAGCTCATGGCTGCCGCAATGGTAGGCGAAGGCACGGCAAACGATAAGCTTACATACACAATCGACCTCAACTCCGAGGAGTACGGCGTAGGCTTCCGCAAGGGCAGCGACCTCACGGAGAAGCTCAACGAATTCTTCAAGGCATCTCTTGCAGACGGTTCAATGGAAAAGGTCGCAGAGCAATACGGTGTTCAGGCTTCTCTCATTAAATAATTTCCAATCAATTTAATCTACACAAACAGAGGACATGGATAATGTTCTCTGTTTTGGTGCAAAAAGGATGTTTTTATGTCACAATTTTTCGAACAGTTCCCGATAGTATTCGATTCACTCAACATGGGCTTTCTTCAGACAGTCAAGCTTTTTTTCGTAACGCTTGTCGGCGCATTGCCGCTAGGTCTGATTATTTCCTTCGGCTCAATGTCAAAATTTAAGCCGCTCAGCGGACTTGTTAAGATAATCGTTTGGATTTTCCGCGGCTCCCCTCTTATGATTCAAATGCTTATTATCTACTATATGCCCGGGCTTGTTTTCGGCACCCCGATATGGGGCGGCGGCGAGGACGGCAGATTTACTGCGGCGGCAGTCGCTTTTATTCTCAACTATGCATGCTATTTCTCCGAAATCTACCGCGGCGGCATTGAAGGCGTGCCGGTCGGACAACAGGAAGCGGGAATTGTCCTCGGTATGACAAAATCTGAAATCTTTTTCAAGGTCACACTCCTCCAGATGATCAAACGAATCGTTCCGCCGATGTCTAATGAGATAATCACTCTCGTAAAGGACACTTCGCTTGCAAGAATTATTGCCTTGCAGGAGATAATATGGGCAGGACAAGCCTTTCTCAAGGGCTCTAACGGAATTTCAGGTCAGATTTGGCCGCTCTTCTTTACGGGAATTTACTATCTTGTATTCTGCGGCGTTCTCACCCTTCTTTTCGGCAAGCTTGAAAAGAAGCTTGACTATTTCAAAATATGAGGAGGTCTGAGAAATGGCTATACTTGAAGTAAAAAACTTAACAAAAAGCTTCGGTGCAACCGAGGTTCTCAAGGGTATTTCCTTTGAGCTTGAGGAAGGAAGAGTTCTCTCCGTCATCGGCTCCTCCGGAAGCGGAAAAACAACTTTGCTGCGTTGCATTAACGGTCTTGAAACCGCAACCTCCGGACAGATAACCGTAAACGGGCAAGTTGTTTTCGACAGCGGCATTACGGATAAGAAGCATATAAAGGAGCTTGAAAAAAACCGCCAAAACATCGGTCTTGTCTTTCAGCAGTTCAACCTTTTTCCGCAGTACACGGCTCTCGGCAATGTTACGCTTGCAATGAAGCTTGCCGCAAAAAGACGCCCCGATTACAAGCAGAAGAAAAAAGAACTGCTCGTGGAAATTGACAAGACGGCAAAATATTTCCTCGGAAAAGTCGGGCTTTCCGACAAGCTGGATTCCTATCCCTGTCAGCTTTCCGGCGGTCAGCAGCAGCGTGTTTCAATTGCCCGCGCACTTGCAATGAATCCGAAGATTCTGTTCTTTGACGAGCCTACATCTGCGCTTGACCCTGAGCTTACGGGTGAAATTCTCAAAACGATTCGTCAGCTTGCGGAGGACAATATGACAATGGTTATCGTCACCCACGAAATGAACTTTGCAAAGGATGTTTCCGATGAGGTAATATTTATGGATAACGGCGTTATTGCCGAGATGGGCACCCCCGAGGAGGTTCTCGTCAACCCGAAAAACGAAAGGACACGCGCTTTCCTAAACACTTATCAAAAATGATTCAAGGAGCAGCTTATGAAAAGAACGGCAAAAATTCTCATCAGTGTTTTTCTCTGCCTTGTTTTGATTTTCGGTTCGGTTCTCCCCTCCCTCGCTTCCGAACCCAAAACCGCATTCGTTGTCGTCAGCGGGATGAATACATTTCCCCTGTATAAGGACGGCGAAAAGGTTTTTCCGACCTCAACAAAAGCAATTATGAAAATGGCATCGAAGCTCATTCTTCCGCTTGTCGGATTTTTCGCCGACGGCGACTATGACAAGCTCGGCGACGCACTCTTCCCTGCCGCCCTGGAGGCTTTCGATTCTCTTTCCTGCAATCCGGACGGCACATCAAAATATGATGTAGCAACAACGGTGTTTCCTGCCAATGCCGGCAACTATACGGAGCTTTTCAAGGACGAAATCAGCGACGAAATCGGTGTTGTAAACGCAGGAATTGAAGCCTACGGCGCAGAGAACACATACTTTTTCAACTACGATTGGCGACTTGATCCGCTCAAGCACGCGGACGAGCTGAACACGTTTATCAAGAAAGTCAAAGCAGAAACAAAGTGTGACCGCGTGGCTCTTGCCGCTTTCAGTATGGGCGGAACGGTAACCTGCTCGTACCTTTACAAATACGGCAGTGCCGACGTTGACAGCGTAAGCCTTTGCTCAACGGCATTTCAGGGCACCTCGTGTATGGATTCACTCTTTACGGGAGATATGGATCTTGACTTTTACGGTCTTGTCCGCAGAATAGCTCAGCTCACAAGGAATAATTTTTTTGAAGAGCTCATTATGCTTCTCAACGAGGGACTTGAGGCATACAAAATAAACGCTTCGTTGGAAAGCATTGCAAACGGTCTTACCGACAACCTCAAGGAAAGAATCTACAAGGAAATGATTATCCCCGTTTTCGGCTATATGCCCGGACTGTGGGCTCTTGTCGAAGGTGACAGCTACGAAGCCGCAAAGAGTCTTATGCTCTCCGATGCCGACCCGTCACTTGTAAAAGCTGTTGACGAATATCATTATAACGTTCAGGACAAAGCCGAGGAAATTCTCCGTAAGACACAGAAAGACACAAGCATCTACATTATTGCTCAGTACAATATGCAGGGACTGCCCATTTCAAAGACAGCTTCCGACAGCAACAACGATTTTCTGATTGATGCCGAATTTGCTTCTGGCGGTGCTGTCTGCTCGAAGCTCGGCGAAACTCTTCCCGATACATACATTCAAGCAAACAACTGCGGTCACGACCACATCAGCCCGGATCGTCAGATTGACGCTTCGACCTGTATGTTCCCCGAACAGACCTGGTTCATTCGCGATATGGCGCATGTTGACTACCCTTTCGGTGAAGCAACCGACTTTTTAATCACCCTTTCATCATCGAAAGAACAGCTCACTGTACAGAACAGCGGCTATTCCCAGTTTATGAAGTACAGCAGCGACAACAATACGCTGAGACCCATCTCGTCGGATATTCTTCAACCGACCGTTATGCACAATGTTTTCTCCTTTCTTTCGAAGCTTGTTGCGCTTTCCGCCGAAATATTTTTCGGTATCGTAAATAAATGCCGATAATACTTTTTCAGCTTTATATTCTCTGCCTGTAATTACACAGGCTTCATTGTGAACGAACCGCAAACGGTGTGCAGCCTTTTGCGGTTCGTTTTTGCCGTCCTTACCTCACTAAACGATAAAAAAATGCAGCTCAAAACGAAATATTCGCTGCCTCGCTTCATAGTACAATGACAAGCTTTCGGATAAATTAAAAGGGCTCTTACAGGCTTTTATCCCTGAAGAACCCTTTGCTTATTCGGTTTTATACCGTCTTCTTTTTTTATCACACGGCACTACGATTTATCAGTTGTTTTCTTCAAGGTAGAAAACAACATCCTTAACCGTCACAAGAGTCGGAAGAACTCTGTCGGGAATCGTAATTTCATACTTTTCCTCGATCATACAGATAAGATCGAAAAGCTCAAAGGAATTAAGTCCGAGATCCGACGTAAGAACATCGTCCGGCTCGACGGAGGTGATACGTCCGTCCGTGTACTCGTTAAGCATCTGTAAAAGGTCGTTTCTGATATCCATTTTGTTACTCCTCTGATTTTGCCGCCATGCGCTCTTCGTTGCGCTTGCGCCATATTTCATTAAATATTTCTTCGGTTGCAAGAGAAATCTTCGTAACCGAAAAATCACAATTTTCAGGGAACACATACCATGTGTCCTCAAGCGTGTTAAGGTCTATGCAGTCACGGTGATTTCCGAAGCGGTAGTTGTATTCAACGTGAACGGCATACTGACCTGCGGCGTCGATATCCATCTTAAACGGTTCGCCGTCATAATCCCTTGTTCCTTCAAGGTGGAAGCCGGTCATGTCGTGAACAAACCTGCCGCGACCCATATGAACAAAGCCCTTGGAATTGGGCAGATCATTGACGTCCGCCTGACACTCCAAGTGATATGTTCCGTCGGCAATCTCCTTCTTGACCTGCTCGCGCTCCCACTTGTACCAATCGGACGGGAACTTGAATTCGGTCTCTCCGTCGTTGGCTTCAAGCTCACCGTAATAATTGAGAGTCCATGATTTTCCGCAATGCTCGCAGAAAACCTTGTCGTTTTCGGAGTTCATTTTGTATTCCGTCATACAATGAGGACATTGATAGAGAACCTTGTGCAGTCCCTCGGCGCGCTTTTTGTAGCTCACCTTGACATGATGCTCACTCTGCCATCTGAAATCATCATTATAAAGAAGCTCCTTGATCTTTTTGCCGATTTCATCCGGCGTGGCTGTTTTAAGCTCCTCGGGGGTGTAAGCAAGCACCATATCCGCCTCAATCGGCTTTACCCAGCGCTTTCTGTGATTTCCCCAAAACGGGTCATAGATGTGATGTCCGCGGCACGTCAGCGTGACAACGGGCACACCCTGATGCTTGACCAACTGTCCCACCGCGTCGGGAATAACCTCCGTTACACCGCAAAGGGAATATCTCGCCTCGGCGTAAATACCAAAGATTTGCCCCTCCTTGAGAGCCTTTCTGCACTGTCTGAGCAGCGAGATGTCTGCGGTATACTTTCTTTTCGGTATGGCACCGAGCTTTCTCAGTCCGCTCTCTCTGCCTATATAATCGTCAACAGCCGCAGGAAAAATTCCTCTGTGCGGACTTATTGCGGCACTCATTACATAAAAATCAAAAAAAGCGTTGTGATTGCAAAGAAGAATATACGGCGGTTTAACGTCTTTCATTCTGACCTTGTTGATCTTTCCGAAATGAAGATCCTTTCTGATATACGAAAAAGCCCACACGATAGGCATAGCATACATTTTCTGTTTGATCATCGGCTTGTTCATATCAAACTTTTCGGTTTCGGGCGGACCTCCCCTGACATACTTTCCGAATTCCTTACTCAAAGAATCACTTCCTTTTTACACCGTAAGCATCAGTCAGTTATAACAAAGCTGCTTGACGATTATATCATATACGAGTAAATAAAGCAATACTAAAAATTGCCATTTTGTAATCATAATTTACGGTTCTTTAAACAAATTCCACGGATATTTCGAAAAATTCGGGATGCTTTTGAATGAATAGCTCTCGCCGTCCAGCTCAAAGCTGACCGATTCCGACCAAAGAGCAACCGTACAGCCGTTGTCACGGCTGCCGTACTTTCCGTCACCGCACAGCGGCATTTTCCGCGAAGCGAACTGAACTCTGATCTGATGACTTCTGCCTGTGCCGAGCCGTATGTGTATCAGTGAGCGTCCGTCGTTCTCCGCGACAACGCTGTAATCAAGAAACGCCTTTCGGGCCCCTCTTCTCTCGCGCTTCACAACAAAGCTCTTATTCTTCCTTGAATCCTTAAAAAGCAGGTCTTCAAAATGTCCCGTTGCGGGCTCCGGCACACCCTCCGCAACAGCAAGATATTCCTTTATAAATTTTCCGTCGGCAATAAGCCCGGAGAGCTTCGCCGCAGCAGCAGGGCTCTTGGCAAAAACCATTGCGCCGCCCACGGCGGTGTCAAGCCTGTGTATCGGGTATACTCTTTTTCCGCACAGCTTTGTCAGAAGACTCACCGTATCCTCCGCGCCGTCCTTCTGCGACGGTACGCCGACAGGCTTCACACAGGCAACAAGCTCACCGTTTTCAAATAAAATGTCAATCATGTCTCAATGTTTTTTTCTTTGAACTTTTCCGCGGTATTTTTTATCCTCAGTATCTGCTTCATAAAGCTCACAAGCTCCAGCGGATTGGACGCCTTTTGGAGCTCGGGCGTGACAAGGGCAATCAAATCCTTGAGAGCCGAAAGATCGTCTGCAAGCTGTTTTTTTTCGTCATCCGTCAGCTTGTTTATATTTGAACCGAGCAGCTTTTCAATGCGCGAAAGCTCGTGAGTGACATCACTCACGCTTTGTGCAGAAACAGGTCTGCCGTTTTCATCTCGTGTTATCATAAAATCTACCTCATACGTCGTAACAAACGAATTGCACAGTCCGACCGAACTGTGCAATTTACCGTTAAGCTTCCTCTTATTAAATCAGCTTGCAATTATCAGCGGCAAAACATCCGCTGATAATTTTGCCGTGATTTGTTCATCAGTTGCTTAAACACGAAAAATTAGTTGCTTTCCTCGGCAACCTCTTGAATATACTTGAAGTTAAGGGAACCCTGATTCTTCATAATGTCCTCAACAGCTTTATCAAGTGCCGCCTTGTTGTAAACGATTTCGTTTACCTCTTTGCCGTCTGCGTCTGTGTAATAATATGAGATATAAGCTCCCTCAAAGCTCTTGAGATTCTTGCGCATCATCAGCATGACGTTCTCCGTTACGCCGATATACTCTGCGGCCTCACTCTCCGTCATATAGGTGTTATCCTCTGCAATTGCGGATTTCTTCTCTGCCGGAGCCTTGACAGCATAAGTGATGCAAATAGCAGCCGTGCAAAGAACCGCAACTATCGAAGCAATAATTGTATTTTTCATCGGTAAAACTCCTTCGAATATGATTTCTTGGTCTATAATACCATATATGTATTTTTATTTCAATATTTTTCGCAAATTTTATTCCCAATCCTTCCATACCTCGGGACAGTAACCCACCGTGGCTTTTTTGCCGTTCCTGACTATCGGAGTTTTAAAAAGCGACTGATTTTCCAAAAGCTTCTCCTCCACCGCCTCCTTTGAAGCGAGATACCTGATGAAGCATTTTTCATAAGCCTTTGATTTCTCGTCAATCAGTGCCTCCATTGAGCCGACAGCACTTTTAATATTTCTGTACTCCCCTGTGCTCATTCCGAACCTTTCAAGGTCTACATACTGATATTTGATTCTGCGTTCTTTAAAATATCGCTCTGCCTTTTTCGTGTCAAAGCATTTCGATTTTCCGTAAATCTGAATATTCATTAGTTAATCACCTTGAAAATTATAACTTAAAATGGTAGAATTGTAAAGAGGTGAAAAGGATGCAGATTCAATGTCCCGATTATATTTTAAAAGCAATGGATATACTGAGGCTCAACGGTCACTCGGCTTATGCGGTCGGCGGCTGTGTACGCGATTCGGTTATGGGCAGAACGCCGAATGACTGGGATATGACAACATCTGCAACACCGGAAGAAATGAAGCGCGCCTTTGACGGTTTTCGAATTTTTCCGACAGGGGTAAAGCACGGAACCATAACCGTAATAATCAGCTCCCACCCGATTGAAATAACCACAATGAGAATTGACGGCGACTATTCCGATTCAAGGCATCCCGAATCCGTCAGCTTCACCGAAAGAATCGAGGAGGATTTGAGCCGACGTGATTTCACGGTAAACGCAATGGCATACAGCCCCGAAACGGGACTTGTCGACCCTTTCGGCGGCAGGCTTGATACCGAAAGAAAAATCATTCGCTGCGTCGGCAATCCCGATAAAAGATTCCATGAGGACGCATTGAGAATACTCAGAGCAATTCGTTTTGCCTCCGTGCTCGGCTTCGGAATTGAAAAGGACACAGCCGCAAGCATAATCAAAAACCGCAGTCTGCTCAGCGGAATTTCAAAGGAGCGCATACGCGCCGAGCTTATAAAGCTGCTCTGCGGACAGAATGTTGAAAAAGTCTTGCTTGAATTTAAGCAGGTCATATTTGAAATTATCCCCGAGCTTCAATCCACCGACGGCTTTCTTCAACACACGCCGTATCACATCTACGACGTATGGACGCATATTGTCAAGGTGACTTCAAGCATTGAAAACACCTCGGATTTGAGGGTTGCCGCCCTGCTTCACGACATCGAAAAGCCCTCTATGTTCAGGCTTGACGCAAACGGCACCGGTCATTTCAAGGGTCATCCTCAAAAAGGGGCTCGAACAGCCGAAGAAATACTCCGCAGACTCAGATTTTCAAATGCCGAAATAAGGCACATTACAACCATAATATATCTTCACGATGAGCGGCCCGACGGCAATCGGCATCATCTTGCAAAGCTCTGCGCAAGATTCGGAATCGACAACGTTGACGATACGATGAAGCTCATAATCGCCGACGCTCACGGCAAGAATCCGAGCGTTATGGAAAAGGAAATACAAGCGGCTGAAAACGCGCAAAGACAAATCGTCGAAATGCGCACGGCAAACGCCTGTCTGAGCATACATACGCTTGACATAAACGGCAATGACATTATGGCACTCGGCATTGACCGCACTCAAATAAAGAGTACTCTTGATTATCTTCTCGATTCGGTAATCGATGAAAAAACGGAGAATAAAAAAGCCGCTCTGGAGCAGGCGGCCGTAAAATATATTAACCGAAAATGAGGCTGTCGCAGAGTGCGGCAACCTCATAAATTTATTCTGCTTCTTCGTCCGCAGGTGTCTGCGGCTGTGCGCTGAAATACTTACAGCCCGCTTCAACCTCAACTCCGCGAAGCTCCATCAGCTCGGAAAACGTAACGAACTTGTATCCCTGCTTGGCAAGCTCAGGAACTATCTTCGCAACCGCTTCGGCTGTCTCGGGATAAAGGTCATGCATCAAAACTATGCTTCCGTCGAACACATTGTCCATAACGGTCTGATAATCCTTGTCGGCATTTCTGTAATCCCAGTCTCTTGAATCAACGCTCCACATTACCATAGGCATACCGATATTCGCCTTAACGGAATCGCTTGTTGCACCCTCCGGGGGTCTCATAATCGTAACCTTCTTGCCCGTGATATCGGAAATGGCATTGCAGGACTTTTGAACCTCCGTCTGCATTTCGGAAACGGAAAGTGTGGTGAGGTTGACATGGGAATACGTATGCGAACCTATTTCACAGCCCATATCGCTTGCCCTTTTCAGAACCTTGCTGTAATCTGCCGCTCTGTTGCCGACGACAAAAAATGTCGCTCTTCCGTTGTACTTCTTGAGAGTATCAAGAATTTTGCTTGTTACGGGTGAGTACGGGCCGTCGTCAAAAGTCAATGCAACCAGCTTATCCGTTGATTTAGGTTTTCCTTTTGATGTTCTTTTTGATGTTCCTTTTGATGTTCCCTTTTCTGTGGTCGTCTCTGTCGGCTTTGTCTCTGTCGGTGCCTCTGTCTTTTCCTGCTGTTCGGTGACGGTTGTCACAGGCATCTCTGTCGTGGTCTGCTTTCTCTCTTCAAGAAGCTTTCCGCTGAATCCATACGCACCGACGACAAGTATCGCAACGAAAACAACAAGACAAATTGCCTTTCCCGCAAAATCCCTTTTCATAAGCAACAAGTACATCTCCATAACATAATCTGAGAGCTATTCTCCGGCACAAATTATAGCACACCTCGTTTAAAAGTCAATATATATTTAGGCTTTCTGACAATTTTTTGACAAAAAACGTCGAGAAATATTATTCTGCGGTGTCAATAAAAATACAATAAAAATATATTGAAAAAAATTCAAAAAATGCTTGACATTTTCTGTTGTATGCTATATAATTAGCAAGTCGCCTGAGGACATCGGGCGGCAAAATGCGGCGGCATAGCTCAGTTGGCTAGAGTACTCGGTTCATACCCGATTGGTCGTAGGT
>CAVELL010000017.1:0-5704 GCA_963616775.1 Eggerthellaceae bacterium
ATCGCTTTTTTCTATGCTTTTTTGTTTTCAGTCTCACATCTATTGTAAACCTACACGTCAAAAACGCTTTTTGTCCGTTTAATATTGACAAAAGGCGTTTTTGTGATATAATGACAACGTTGTGTTCGCAACACCGAGGCGTAACTCAGTTTGGTAGAGTGCTTGGTTTGGGACCAAGATGCCGCAGGTTCAAGTCCTGTCGCCTCGACCAAAATTTTGACCGAAAGCAGAGTTTATTCTCCCCTTTCGGTCATTTTTTCTTTTTTTAGGTGTTTCACCGCTACTTTTTCAAAATAAGAATACTCCTTGGGGCTGTCGCGAATCGTGAAAACGAATAAGCGACAGCCCCATTCAACCGTTCTTATTTTTAAAAAATTCCCTGCTGCATCATCGCATCGGCAATCTTAAGAAAACCGGCAATGTTCGCACCGGCAACAAGATCATATCCGCAGCCGTATTTCTCTGCGGCAGCAACCGAATTATTGTAGATGTTTTTCATTATTTCTCCGAGCTTTTCATCAACCTCTTCACTTGACCAGCTGTAACGCATTGAATCCTGACTCATTTCAAGAGCGGAAACGGCAACTCCGCCTGCGTTTACGGCTTTCGACGGTGCAACAACTACCTTTTCCTTGAGATAACCGAGTGCGTCGTTCGTGGTCGGCATATTGGAAACCTCAATGTAATATTTGACGCCGTTATTCACGATTTTCATCGCGTCCTCAAGGTCAACTTCATTCTGGGTCGCGCACGGCATAATTAAATCCGCCTTAACTCCCCACGGTCTTTCTCCCTCGTGGTACTCTGCGCCGAATTTGTCCGCATAGTCCTTGACCTTGCCGCTTCCGTGAGCGCGCATTTCAAGAAGATAATCAATCTTTTCCTCGGTTGCAATTCCGTCGGGATCATAGACATATCCGTCGGGACCCGAAATCGTTACTACCCTTGCCCCGAGCTGCGCCGCTTTTTTCGCAACGCCCCACGCAACATTACCGAATCCCGAAATTGCTATTGTCTTATCCTTGATTGTCTCGCCGAAATGACCGAGAACCTCCTCGGCATAATAAACCGCGCCGTAACCGGTGGCTTCGGGACGAATGCTTGAACCGCCGTAGCTCATTCCCTTACCTGTAAGAACACCGTTTTCAAAAACACCTTTAATGTGTCTGTACTGACCGTAAAGATAACCTATCTCGCGTCCGCCGACTCCGATATCTCCCGCAGGAACGTCTATATCGGGTCCGATAAATCTGTAAAGGTTGTTCATAAATGCCTGGCAAAATCTCATTATCTCGCCGTCTGATTTTCCCGTAGGGTCAAAATCAGAGCCACCCTTTGCTCCGCCTATCGGCAGACCGGTAAGACTGTTTTTGAATATCTGCTCAAAGCCGAGGAACTTAACAATACCGGAATAAACGCTTGAATGGAAACGAAGTCCGCCCTTATACGGTCCTATCGAGCCGTTAAATTGACATCTGTAGCCCTTGTTGACCTGAACCTTGCCGTTATCGTCAATCCAGGAAACACGGAACGAAAACATACGCTCCGGCTCAACAAGCCGTTCAAGTAAGCCGTTCTTTTCGTATTCCGGATGCTTCTCAATTACCGGTTCAATTGAGGTCAATATTTCTTCAACCGTCTGAATAAACTCAGGTTCGGAAGCATTCCTTTCTCTGACTGATGCTATCACTCTTTCAATATAATCGTTCATAGCTCTGCACTCCCTATCAATTTTATTGCACAATTTTTTATTATTATAGTTTTAAAATTCTATGATGTCAATGGTTCACAAGACGAAATAACCAATTACATTTGTGTATTTTTGTTAATAATCAATAAACAAAGACTGTTTATATTATGGACACTTTTTTGAAAAGTACGTTTTATTACACCCTGAAATTTGATTTTCGACAGGATACGGTGTATAATGACAATAAACGGAGGCGAGAAAATGGCTGACAGGTACTTTATTGCAATTGACCTAAAATCATTCTATGCATCTGCGGAGTGTGTTGACCGCGGACTTGATCCGCTTGACGCCAATCTTGTTGTTGCCGACCCGACGAAAACCGAAAAAACGATATGTCTTGCCGTTTCACCGTCCCTGAAAGCTTACGGTATACCGGGACGAGCAAGGCTTTTTGAGGTTTGCCAAAAGGTCAGAGAAGCCAATGCACAAAGAAAATATAAGGCTCCGAACCGCAGCTTTACAAAAAAATCAACATCTGCCGCGGAATTAAAAAGCAACCTATCGACTGAGCTTGATTTTATAATCGCACCTCCGCGAATGGCTCGCTACATGGAAATAAGCACACAAATATACAATATTTATCTGAAATACATCGCACCCGAAGATATCCACGTTTACTCAATTGATGAAGTGTTTATTGACGTGACAAAGTATTTAAAAACATACCGTCTTTCTGCACGTGAGCTCGCCGTCAAAATGATTCTCGACGTGCTGAACACCACAGGAATCACTGCTACCGCCGGAATCGGCACCAACCTATATCTTTGCAAAATAGCAATGGACATCTATGCAAAGCGATGCAAGCCCGACAAGAACGGTGTCAGAATTGCAGAACTTGATGAAATGAGCTACCGCCGCATACTTTGGGATCACCGTCCGCTCACGGATTTTTGGAGAATCGGCAAGGGCTACGCAAAGAAGCTTGAAGCCCACGGTCTGTACACAATGGGCGATATTGCACGCTGCTCAATCGGCAGAGACAATGAATATTATAACGAGGAGCTTCTCTACAAAATGTTCGGTGTAAATGCAGAGCTGCTCATAGACCATGCATGGGGCTATGAACCGACGGAAATTGCGGATATAAAGTCGTACCGTCCCGAAAACAGCAGTCTCAGCTCCGGTCAGGTTCTTCAGGAGCCTTATGGGTTTTCAAAAGCACGGCTTGTGCTCAAGGAAATGGCTGACCTTTTGTCGCTTGACCTTGTTGAAAAGGGGCTCTGTACGGATCAAATCGTGCTGACTGTCGGATATGACATTGAAAGCTGTAACAGTGCGTACAAGGGTGAAATCGAAATCGACCGTTACGGCAGAAAAATCCCCAGGACGGCTCACGCAAGCCAAAGCATCGGCAAATTCACCTATTCGACAAAGCTTATTACCACGGCAGCAATGACGCTTTTCGACAAAACGGTAAACAAAGAATTACTCGTAAGACGAATGTATATTGTTGCTAACCATATAATTCCCGAAAAAGAGGCAACAAAAGAAAGGGACTATGTTCAGATGAATCTTTTTTCTGACCATCAGACGGAAGTTGAGCTTGAAAAAGCCGAAAAAAAAGAAAAAGATATGCAAAAAGCAATAGTAAACATAAAAAAGAAATTCGGAAAAAATGCAATAATAAAAGGTATGAACCTCAAGGAAGGCGCAACCGCGCTTGAAAGGAACAAACAGATCGGAGGTCACAAGGCTTGAGTAAGAAATACGATGACATTATAAATTTGCCTCACCATACCTCCGAAAAGCATCAGCCTATGTCACGTTCGGCACGGGCGGCACAGTTTGCCCCCTTTG
Organism: Eggerthellaceae bacterium; assembly: GCA_963616775.1. Taxonomy (GTDB): domain Bacteria; phylum Bacillota; class Clostridia; order Oscillospirales; family Acutalibacteraceae; genus CAG-488. Next base: position 3,548 of record CAVELL010000017.1, read on the forward strand.
CCGCAATCACGGGTCTCGACGACGAGCTTGAAGAAACGGCACGTCTGACAGACAAAAAAATCGAGTTAGCGGAAGAGAAAAAGGAAATTATGAATCGGGACTTGATGTTCATCAGAGATAACCTGCAATCAGGTATAAACGCCACCGTAACCTTTTTCAGAAGCGACGACAGAAAAGAGGGCGGCACATATATAACAAAGCGTATAACCGTGCACAAAATTGATGAAGCTGCAAAAAGTCTGATTACGAAAGACCGCGAAGAAATTGACATAAATGATATATTTTCAATTACAATTCATAAATAAAACCGTAAAGGCTTATTTTCTTGTTGACAGTTTGCATAAATATGTTATAATCTAATCGGTAGCCTGATTTTGTCGAGATATTCGACAGCAAGTGGTGGAGTCTGTCATAGAACATTTTGTTCTATTTGTTTCAGGTTATATTGATCGTTGATATGCTTTTCAGCTTCGATCTTTGCAGGCAGAATCCGTATGGATTCTGCCTTTTCTTTTTCGCTTTTTGCGAAAGAGCGACGGAACACCCGAAATAAATATAGGAGTGTAATTTTATGAACCCAATCACAATCATTGCCTTGATTCTTTTCGCTGTCACCTACATTCTGATGATGGCATTCCAAAAGATCAGACCCTACGTTGCGATCAGCTCCGCCGTTATTTTTATTGTTCTCGGCGTGATTGCCTCTGTCTCCCCCGATCTTTTAGGAAGCGGTTTTTTTTCGGTCGGTTCCGAAACCTATTCCTACGGCTTCATACAGGCTCTCGGTGAAATTGACTGGAATGTCATTATGATGATTGCGGGAACAATGGGAACCGTTTATCTTTTCATTGAGTCAAAAATGCCGCAGCTTATGTCCGATATTCTTATATCAAGAATGCCGAATATGAAATGGGTAGTTGTTGCTCTCTCACTTTTTGCCGGCATTGTGTCCGCTTTCGTGGATAATGTTGCAACCGTTCTTATGATCGCTCCGGTTGCTCTTGCCTTCTGCAAAAAAATGAACATCTCTCCCGTTCCGTCGATAATTTGTATTGCCATTTCTTCAAACCTTCAGGGTGCGGCAACTCTCGTCGGAGATACAACCTCCATTCTTCTTGCAAAGGCTGCAAACCTTGATTTTTCCGACTTTTTTGTCGATGACGGAAAGCCGGGTATGTTTTGGGTTGTTCAGGCAGGTGCAATAGTCAGCGCATTTATACTTCTCTTTATATTCAGAAAAGAGAACAAAAAAATCGAATTCAGCGGACGTACAAAGGTAGAAGACAAGTTCCCGACATTTCTTCTTGTTGCAACGATTGTATGCCTCATCGCCGCATCGTTCATTCCCTATAAAGATTCTGCCGCAGAGGGTCAATTATACAAGCCCGACATTACAAACGGACTTATTTGCATTGCTTTCTTTGCCATCGGTATTATCCGCGAGGTGGTTTTCAAGAAGAATTACAAAATTGTTAAGGCATCGCTCAAAGAGATTGACTACTACACCATCGCTCTTCTTATCGGACTTTTTGTCGTCATCGGCGGAATAAAGAGCGCAGGCGTTATTGACGTTATCGGAAACGCAATAGCAAAGCTCGGCTCAGGTTCAGAATTCATCATCTACACGATTATTTTGTGGATTTCCGTTGTTCTTTCGGCGTTCATTGATAACATCCCGTATACGGCAACAATGCTTACAATCGTTCCGGTTATCGCCTCCGATATAGGTATGGAGCCCAAGCTTCTTTACTACGGACTTCTCTGCGGAGCAACCCTCGGCGGAAATCTTACTCCCATCGGTGCAAGCGCAAACATTGCAGGAATCGGAATCCTTAAGAAAGAGGGCTACGAGGTTAAAGCTACGACCTTTATGAAATACGGCGTTCCGTTTACCCTTGCCGCCGTCATAACCGGCTACATACTTCTCTGGCTTATCTGGTCATAAATCAACCGAATATAATATCCCCCGTACTGTTCCTTCAAAACAGTACGGGTATTTTAGTTTTCGGCAGAAAGTTAATATAGCAAAACTACCCCCTGCATCGGGCAATGCAGGGGGTGCGGTTTATTTGGATGTGTGAGCATCAATTGATGCTGTCGAGAATCAGGATACGCTGCCCGTTGACTGATCGAGCACGCCCGAACCGGAAATCACCG
>CAVELL010000018.1:0-37616 GCA_963616775.1 Eggerthellaceae bacterium
GGTTGTCTCAAGAAGTCCCGTGTTAAGTCCCTTGATGTAGGTCACTCCGCCGGACTTTTTGTACGCTGCGCCGTTCTTAAGCTCGAACTTCGCAACCTTCGTGTCCTCCGGCTCAAGCGAATCAATATAGCCCTGAAGCGTGGCTGTCATTTCATCGACAAAAGCCTGGTCGCTTATCCTGCGATCCATATTCTGCGACACGGTGTTTTCGCGATAGGCGTTGATAAGAGCCATTACCTCATCAAAGTTCTTATATGTATTATTATAAATTTCCGAGCCCGAATTGTCAAGCAAATTCAAGATTTTTTGAAGTTCTGTATAGTTTGCCAATTTTTCAACCAAATCATTGGTACCTTTTACTATATTCTCGGCGCAAGCGTCTACTTCCGACTGTTCGATTATCTTACGCCCGTAGGTTACGGACTCAATCAGCTCCTTGAGCGCGGCAACGCTTTCGTCGGTATATATACCCTTTTCAATCTCGGCATTTGCTTTACTTATAGCATTTTCAACACTTGTGTAATCCGCCGGCTTGTAATCAAGAGCATTGCTTCCGGCGATAACAGCCGCAGTGTACATATCAACCTTTTTCTGATCCCTGATGTCACAGTCCCAGTTGATTGAATTGATTGTTTCACGAAGCGGATTAACCGTCTCGTCTGTATACAGACCCGTGTCAATCTTGGCTTGCGCCTCGGCAACTGCTTCTCTGAGACTGTCATAAGAAGCGTTCCTGTATTTAAGACCCGCAAGCGCAGTCTCTATTGCCTGAGCAAAAGCAGTTACGCGCTCCTGATATCTTATATCCAGTCCCTCTTCGACTGCTGCGAGAGCATCCTGAAGATTCTGCCAGCTTTCCTGTGTGTAAAGCTCGGAGTTTGTCGGCACCTTGCTCTTCGCCGCTGTTACCGCCGAGTAGTCCGCCGGATTGTACTCCAGCTTTTCGACCGCCGCTCTGATTGCCGCAGCGTAGCCGTCAACTTTATCCTGCTCCAAAATGCTGAGAGTATAGTCAACCGAGTTTATCACCAGTCTGACTGCCGCCCTCGACGCCGCCGTGTGGAGCGTTTCGTCCATTGCGGCCTCCGCCTCCTGAATCGCCTTTTCGACGTCGTCATAATTTGCGTCGAGAGGTTCAAGCTCGTTTATCGCCGCTTCAATGTCGTCCGCAAGCTTGTCGACCTCGGTCTGGTGTGTGATGTCAAGACCCTCGACAACGGCATTTATCTTATCCTGAAGATTCTGCCAGCTTTCGTCTGTGTAAGGTGCCGAGCTTGCCGGAACCTTTTCGAGCGCGGCATCAACACGGCTGTAATCGGCAGGCTTAATTGAAAGACCCTTTATCGCCTCGCGAATTGCCGCAGGATAGGTATCCACCGTTGACTGATATCTGATATCAAGGGTTAAATCTATGCCGTCGAGCACCTTATTGAGAGCCGCTGTCGATTCGTCGGTGTAGATTGAAAGGTCGGTCGGTATCTCTCCTCTCGCCTTTTCAACCTCGGTGTAATCCGCAGGAAGATACTCAAGCGCGTTTACGGCGTTCTCTATATCCTCAGCGAAGCCGTTTACCTCCGTCTGATGGGTTATATCAAGTCCCTCAACAACAGCGTTCAGCTTATTCTGAAGATTCTGTCGGCTTTCCTCGGTATATACGCTCAGATCCGACGGAATCCTGCCCTTTGCCGTTGTGACCGCCGAATAGTCGGCGTCCTTATAGACAAGACCCTCGCGTGCGGTCTTTATATTCGCCGCAAACTCGTCAACCGCCGCCTGCTCCTTTTTGCCGAGTGTTCTGTCAACGGCACTGACGGCGTCGTTGAGTGCCTTGACCGTTTCGTCCGTGTAGAGAGTGAGATCCGACGGAATTTTTGAGATTTCCGAATCAACCTCGGTGTAGTCCGCAGAAACAAACTTTTCAACGAGCTTCGATATAGCGTCATTTATCGCGTCGGCAAAGCCGTTGACCCTCTCCTGCTCCGTGACGCCGAGGTTGTAGACAACAGCGACAACGGCATCGTCAAGCACCTTGATTGATTCGTCGGTGTAAATGCCCTCCGCCTTTTTGGCGTTCGCTGCCGTTACGGCTTCGGTAACAGCGGTGTAATCGGCTTCCTTCTCCGCGAGAGCGTTTATTGCGTCCTTCACAGCCTGTGCATAGCCGTCAACCGTTGACTGGTATCTGATATCGAGATATTTGTCGATTCCGTTTACTGTGCTGTTGAGGTTTTCAACGGACTCGTCCGTGTAGATTGAAAGGTCGGCAGGAATATCCGCCAAAGCGAGATTGACGTTTGTGTAATCGGCAGGCTTGTATCTCAAAACCTCTATCGCCGTTTCGATTGCCTCGGCGTAGGTATCGACCTGAGACTGATATCTGATGTCCAGTCCCTCTACGACCTCCGCTATCTTATTCTGAAGATGCGTCCAGCTCTCCTCCGTGTAGAGACTCGAATCCGACGGCGCCTTATTCTTCGCCGCCGTCACAGCCGTATAATCAGCCTTTTTATATTTCAGACCGCCGACAGCGTTGTTTATGCCGGTGACGTAGCTGTCAACCGTCGACTGCTTATCCGCAGTGAGAGTTGTATCAATCTTCTTGAGAACCGAGTTGAGCGTCGCAACCGAAAGAGTCGTGTAAAGCGATGTGTCCGCCGGTATGTTTGTTTTCGCAAGCTCAACCTGCGTATAGTCGGCAGGAGCATACTCCAACGCGTTTACGGCGTCGCTGATTGCCTTTGCGTAGCCGTCAACCGTTGACTGATATCTGACATCAAGGCTTGTATCGACGCTTGCGATTGCAAGGTTGAGAGCCGAAACCGTCGCCTCGGTATAAAGCGAATAGCCGGGATGCGCCTCTTCAAACGCGTCGTTTTCGTCAAGCTTTTCCTGCGCGGCGGCTTTGTTTGCGTTCACATTTGTATAGTTCGCGGGGAGATATTCAAGCGCAGCTACGGCATCACGAATTGCCGCCGCATAGCCGTCAACCTGTGCCTGCTTGCTTATGTCAAGGTTCTGAACCACTCCCGTGTAGGCATTGGCAAGGCTCGTAAGACTTTCCGACGTGTAGAGCTTGCTTCCGCTCTCCATATATACGGCGGCTTCGTTCTGCGCCGTTGTTACATCGGAGTAGTCCGCCTTGTTTTCTTTCAGCGACGAAATAGCATTGAGGATAGCCGTTGCATAGGCGTCAACCTGACTCTGCTTGTCGCTGTCAAGATTTCTGACAACATTGTTTATCGCCGTCGTGACATTCGACCAGTTGGAGTAGAAGGTTTCGGCAGTAAAGCCGTAGGTTGAAGCGTAAGTCGTTAAGATATTGTCGGCAACGGTATCGGCTTGCATAATCGCCTCGTCAACCGCCGTGTAGTCGGCTGTGTTGGTCATAAGCTTATCAATCGCCGAACGGAGTGCCGCAACGCCGCGGTTAATCTCGCTCTGATATCTGATGTCAAGGTCAAGCTTGGACTCGAGCGAAGCAACAGCCTTGTCAACCGCCGTGAAGTCGCTATACTTTGACCTGTCTATTGTGTTTGCGTACGCGATGAGCGACTCCGCCTCCGAAGTGTCGGCGGGCTTGTATTCGATGCTGTCGAGCCAGTAATTGAGCGTTGCGACCGCTGCGTCAACTTCCGACTGATGCGAAAGGTCAAGCCCGTGGAGCGCAACAAGCGCATTGTAGGACGAGGTTAAATTCTCTGCGACCTCGTCGGTGATGTAAGAAAGCTTGAGTACCTTGTATGCGCTTTCTGCCTTCTGTGCGGCGGAGTAATTCGCTCCGACCAGCTTGAGCGCGTCAATCGCATTCCTCAAAAGAAGCGTATAGCCGTCAACCTTTGACTGCTCCGTAATTTCGAGAAATTCGGTGAGAGTGTAGCCCTCTAATTCATTGTATACGCAGCCCGAGTTTTTCAGAACCGTCTCAAGCCTTGACCAACCGTCGTATACCTCGGCGGCACTCTTGCCGTAGACCGTCGGAGTCTCCGTCATAATCTTGTTGACCGTTTTGAGGTTGGCAAGGAACTCGGAGTAATCCGCAGTTGCATACTCAAGCGCGGCGATCGCAGCCTTGATGTCAACAGCCGCCTTATCGACCGCAGGCTGATAGAGCACGCTGCAATCTGCTGCGTAATTGTCGATGAGATTGCGGAGCTTTGCCCATGAAGCGAGCGTGTAGTTGGCTGAATTTTTGGCGATTGCCTGCTTGTAATAAGCGTCGGCAAGAGAGTAGTCCGCTTTTCTCATTTTAAGATTCGAATACGCCGTTTTCAATGTGGAATATGCATAATCAATATCACTCTGAGAAACGTTGGGGCGTGCAAGACAGCCCTTGGCGTTCATATAAGCGTTCTTGAAATCCTCCCAGCCCGATGAATAATACCAGGACTGCGGATTGTAGCCCTTGAACTCACCATCGGTAAGCTCCGTGGACATTGTTGTCGGGTCTGTTCCGTGTATCTCCTCGACAAGCGTTCTCAATGAGCCCTTATCGTAGGTGATGAACCTGAAGCTGAAGGACTGTCCGACATACACAGCCGCCCATCCTCCGGGCGTATTGTAGTTAATCGAAACGGTGTACTCCTTAGTACCTGTTTCCCTGCAGGGACCCACACCCTCAAAATAAGACTGGAGCGTTGAGCCGATTGCCGTGTTGGTCATCTGTATTGAGTTCTTTGACGGGGTAATGCTCAGGGCATTTTCAACCGCCGTATCTGTTGACGGATCATTTTCCGTGTTGGCAGAGCTGAATGTTTTAACAATTCCTCCCACACAGAAGACCTTGGCTATTGCAACCGAAACCCTTTCGTTGGAATCCGTCGCATACGTCGGGAGTACCGTGTGGAAACGCAGGTTGAGGGACGCAAGCGTCGATGTTACACTTTTGTCTATATACACAACCGAAAGCGGGCGGTTGCTGTCGGCAGCGTAAGCGACATTGTAATTCCTGCTTGCCGTGCCGTCCGAAAAATCTTTCATGACACCGAAATCGCCTGTCCACGCGGAAACCGAAGAGGTGAATGCCTGTGTGTTCGTATAGTCTATTGAACCGTTGCCGGTTCCGTTAGCGTAAACCGATCCGTACACATTTTCGCCGAGTATCTGAGTTGCGATATAGGATCTGTTCTTCGTATCCTGACCGAGACCGTATTCCGCGTAGGTTCTCTTTGAAGTGTTGATACCGGCAGGAGTTAAAATTGACTCAACATAAGAAACGCACTGTGTTTCGTAGCTGTTCGTATATGTTTTTCCGCTGAGACTGTTAGTCTCGGTGTATGAATAGCTGACGGTAAAAATCAGAGTCGAGCCCGCCGCAGCCGTGCCGCCGCTGACCGTCCATGTGTATGTGCCGTTGGCGTAGGCAGGAGTGGACGATGCGTATGTAACGGTAGTATTACTGCACGAAATTGTCGGTGCGCTTTCAAGTGTCACGCCCGGAGTAAACGATATCTGAGTGGCATAAGGAGTTTCACCCGAATAAGCAATCGTCGCAAATTTGCCCGACAAATACGGAACGCCGGACTTCGTTGCCTTGACAATTACCGAGTTGTTACCCACCGGAGGCTTCAACGAATTAGTTGAATAGGCTACCCTCGTCACCTCATTGACATAGATGCTTGCTGTCGGTCTGTTAAGAACCAATGTAGGGTCGGCAGGAGCCGCAGCTGCAGTAATTCCTCCCGACACAAGCGTCAGCGGAATTGATGAGAGAACCAAAGCAATCACCATCAGTATACTGACGGCTTTTCTTCTGAGTTTCATCACAGACACCACCTTAATGAAATAAGAGATATTCCCTGCCCAAAGCAGGATTTTTTCTGTTTGTTTGACAAAATATCTTTAATGTCAAAATAACAATAATAGAATATTCCTATAGTAATTTTATCACAGTTTTCAAACTTCGTCAATAAAATTACATCTATTTTTAACTTTTCTAAAATGTATGCAGATGAATTTTGTATATATTTTATATTTAACTTTACCCGTCAGCCCGTCATATCAAAAAACAAGGTTGCCGTTTCCGACAACCCTGTAATTTTTGGTTTGTGTTAGCTGTTTGTTCCGTTTATGATATCCAAAAATGTGATATTCTTACCGATGCACTCTTCGGGAGCCTGATTGATAGTTTCTTTGCCGAGACCCGCGTTCTCAACAGTCTTAACGTCGGAGTTACCGATGTTACCGTCAAAGTTGAGGTCACCTGCATAGATTATATACTTGGCAGTGAGATCCGGATCAAGCATAAGCGATGCATAAGCCTTGAGCAGAACCGCATCACGTCCGTCGGTATATCCGTCACCGTTTACGTCGCCGAACACGACAATAGTGTACTCATTCATAACAACCTCGTCGCTGACAATCTTGAGCTTTGAACCGGTACCGTTACCGAGTGCGGTGCTCGTAAGCTTTATGTCACCGTCATTGGAGAAGCCGTAATAGCCGCTGAAGTAATCCGAGAATCCGTCTTCGCCGTTCTCTTCCTTATCGAGATCGGTCCAGAAGGTTTCGTCAAATCCGATTGCGTAATCATAACGAAGATCAAGGTTCTGATTAAACGTATGTGAGCCGTCGTTATAGAAGTCGATCGACGCAACAGGAACAAGGTTCTCGATTGCGTTGGCAAGCTTCTGTGCAAAGTTGTCAACGAGCTTCTGGCTGTCTTCATCGTAGTCACGGTCAAGAGCTACGCCCTTCTTATACGCATCAACAACATCCTGTACCGAATCGTTCGTGTAAAGCTTCGGAGAATAAAGATCGGGAATACGAGCAATCTGTGCGTCAAGCTCGGCATAATCGGCAAGACCGATGTAATCCTTGAGGCTGTGAAGAGCCTTTGAAAGCTGACGTCTTGCAGTGTTGACCTTAGACTGTCTGTAATCCATAAGCGTACCGTTTGCTTTGTAGGTGTTGTACTCGTTCTGTACCTTTACGGCAAACTGATATGCCTGCCAATATGCATTCCAGGTTCTGTCTGTATACTTCTTCGTTCCGTCAGCATTGAGGTTATCCTCATACTTGACTGTTCCGAGAGGAGCAAGAACCTTGTTGAGCTGATAATCATAAGTATATGTCTGGTGCTCTATGAGAAGCTCCTTATATTTGCGAAGCGCATAACAGTTGAAAGTAATGTCCGCTCTGCTGGGGAAGTCTCCGTTGCCGTTCTTGGCGGCGTCATACTGATCCAGTACGGCACCCGCTCCTCTGAGACGGGACTTGAATGCAAGATATGCCCACGGAGCAAAGTCAACCATGTGGAAAAATCCGTAGCCTTCATCGTAATAGTTGAGATTCTCGTTGCTTGTAAGAGCAAGCTCGTCATAGATCTCTCTGAGCTCGCTGACACTGTATGTCTTGCCCACGGGAAGATTATTGTTGTAGTCAACCGTAACATAGTCATATTTATCAGTGTCGATTACGCCGAGCAGCTCGGCAACAAGGTCAAGCGATGTATCACAAAGCGAGCCTGTTCCGGTAATGTTTGAAAGGCTGCCGAGCAAAAGCTTAACCGTATTCTTGAGACCGCAGCCGTTGTTCGCGCCGCTGTCGCCGATGTTGACCGTGATGATCTGGTCGAGCTTAGTGTAGCTGTAAGGGATAATAAGCGCTTTCTGTGCAGCGTTGTCGGTTGTGCCCGCTGTTTCATAATTCGGAAGCTGGAACAGACCGTTTACTACTCTCGCAAGGAGGTTTGTAACTATCTGTGTGAGCGGTTTGTCAAGGGAAGCCGTCTTCGTCGATGTGGAAGCACGGCGACCGATAAGCGAAAGAACCGTGTTGATATCGAAATCAAGAACAGCATTCAAAAGCTTATCCATGACGATCTCTCTCATACCGTCTCTGCTGTCCTCAACGCCGTAGCAGATGTTGGTCAGCGGAATCCACTGGTTTACCGAAAGATAAACCTTTGCCCATACATCGGTGCCGCTCGCAGCCGAACCGAGGTTAAAGAGCTTTGAATACTTTGTGAGGAAGAAATCAAATGCAGCGTTAAGCTCTGCGCTGAATGTGATTTTTGTCGGGTCGGAATTAACGGTCTGCATACCGAACTCACCGACGAGATAGTAGTCAACCAATGCTCCGGCGAGGTCGAGACACCAGTCGCCGTCGGGATTGTACTGGGAACCGATGTAGTTTCCGTCTGCGTCCTTCGGAGCCATAAGATCCTCGAACTCGGCAGTCGGATAGAGATCCTTGAGCACATCAATAAGAGTGTATGTTGCAAGCTCTCTGATGGAATCGCAGTTGTCGGAAAATTCGACGCCGTCAACAAGTGCCTCGAGGAGGAACTTAACGAGGAAAGCAAAGGTCTGCTCGTCGTTCATTTCGGCGAGTGCGGCATTCTCAGCGTCCGAGATAGTCGGAGCATCCTTCCATACGGTTCCGAGAATCGGAAGAAGCATCTTGACATACTCCGAAAGCTTTGAAACAAATTCGGGCTCAAGAGTAAGATACTTGCCGCCGTTGCCGTCATCCTTGAAATAGATGTATTTTGTAATGCCCTCTTTAAGGATATATTTAAGTGTGACGTTTACTTTATCTATCGGCTTCGGAGCAGTCGGGTTTTCAACGCCCTGAAGCTCAAGGAATTTGGCGATCATAACATCCTGTGCGGTATCCTCGGGGAGACCGAGCGATTCGTTGGTGACGAAAAGACCGATAGCAATGTTGATATAAGACGTGTTTGCCGAGGTATCCTCCGGAGCAATTTTCAACGCGTCAAGTATGAGATTACCGGCATACTTGACAACGATATCATCAATAAGTGCGCTGAACACAGACTCAATAAGGTCATAGGTCTTTACCTTGGTAAAATCTATTGACGAACCGATTGACGTCTTAAGCGACGGAAGAAGCTCAACAAGCGTGACGTTGTTTTTCAGTGTTCCGTCCTCGTTCTTGGCAAGTCCGAGGAAATCCGCAACAACATTTGAGCCGTCCGCCTTGGCAAGCTTATCGCAAACGAATTTGATGAGACGGTTGTTGATAAAGTCATTGACTATGTAGTCAAGGTTGTTGTACGGACTGTCTGTCGAGAAGCCCGTGCCCGTCGAATCAATCAACGCCTTGTATGCCATTTCGTTGATATAGCCGTGAAGATCATTGAGCATCGTGAGATCCTTCTGCGGGCTCCATGCAACGGAAATAATACCTACCTCGAAAGTGTTATCCACAAATTTGTAAAGCGGGTCGGCATTTTCCTGGAGCCACTGAAGAAGATATCCGAGCATCTGAAGGTCGGTAATAGAGCTTGAAGAACGTCTGATTGACGAATTTCTCGGAATATCGTAGCTAAGGCTTTTGATATCACCGAGACTTGCAATACTGTATACCGTGCTTTCTCTGATATTCTTTACCGTATCAAACAGGCTGTCTATTGAATAGAGATGAACGTGAATGCCCAAAAAGCTGTTGTCAAATTCAACATCTATTCCCGAGAGTGCCGTGTCGTCAATGTAGTCAAGAACGGCAGAAGCGGCCTGTTCCTTTGTGAATACAGGCTTCAATACGCTGCTGTAACTACATGTTGAGTAATCACTTTTGTATGCGCTTACGCCGACTGTCAGACACGAGATCATCATGACAAGAGCAAAGAGCACACAAAACAGTCGTTTAGATTGTTTCATCTAAAACACCTCCGTTAAATTAGCCGATTTACAATCGGATAAACTGTAAATAGGGTCGCCAAAATCCACCATTCCAGTCTGGCTTATAATAATTTTATCAGATAAGTTGCGATTTGTAAATAGATTTTCTGAAAATTAGAGCTTGCAAAATAAACAAAATTTCATAATTTTTTTATTAAAAAGCAATAATAGACACAAATTATTTCGTCTGTTTGTACCGTTTTTAATGCATTTTAAGCAAAATCGCCTCCTGTTCTCTTATACATTATATATACACAAATTCGTTATGTTGCATTTTATCAAAAATAGAGGTTGAAAAAAGCGGTCAGTATGATATAATAGCCTAAAGTAAGCAACGATTACTCAGACAGGAATCAGAACAAGAGGAGTACATTATGAAAAATTCAGTGAACATAGGAATTATCGGTCTCGGCGGCAGAGGAGCAAGCATGGCTGATGTTATGGCAAAGATGGAGGACATCAACATTCTTGCCGTTTGCGACAAATATCAGGACAGGGTCGATGAAAAAATAAAAAAGCTGGTTGACGGCGGCAGACCCGCTCCGATGGGAACTCTTGACTACAACGAGGTTCTCGACATGCCCGGAATCGACACGGTTTATATAGCAACGGACTGGGAATGTCACGTCAAAATCGCAATTGAAGCGATGAAAAAAGGTATTCCGGCGGCGATGGAGGTCGGCGGTGCTTACACTCTTGACGAGTGCTGGGAGCTCGTTGACACATACGAACAGACAGGCGTATGGACAATGATGATGGAGAACTGCTGCTACGGCGAGCGTGAAATGATGGTTCACAAGATGGTCAGAGAGGGCATATTCGGCGATATCGTTTTCTGCTCCGGTCAGTATGCGCACGACCTCAGAGACGAGGTCGCATACGGTGAAAAGAACCGCCACTACAGGCTTCGCAATTACATTGCACGAAACTGCGAAAACTATCCGACCCACGAGCTCGGCCCGATAGCAAATATTTTGGAAATCAACCGCGGTAACAGATTTGTTTCTATGAGCTCTGTGTGCAGTAAAGCGATGGGACTCAAGGATTATGTAAAGCAAAAGAAAGATCTTAAACCCTCACTCGGCACAACGGAGTTTGCGCAGGCTGATATTGTTAAGACCTTCATCAAAACCGAACGCGGCGAGCTTATCGAGCTGACGCTTGACACCTGCCTCCCCCGCTTCTACAGCAGAGGCTTTACAGTCAGAGGAACAAATGGTCTTTATCAGGAGGACGGCGACATCGTCTATCTCGACAAAAAGTCATACAGAAAAAACGAGTGGACGCAGAAAAAGTTTTGGGGTCGTGCGAAGCGTTTTGCAAGAAAGTACAACCACCCTCTTTGGCAGGATACGACCAAGGAAATGCTTGAGGCAGGTCACGGAGGAATGGACTGGCACGTCATCAGAGCTTGGATTGTTTCGGTCAAGAACGGTACTCTTCCGCCGATCGACGTTTATGACGCTGCGGCATGGATGTGCATCACTCCGCTGAGTGAGCTTTCGCTTCAAAACGGCGGAGCAAATGTTGAAATTCCCGACTTCACGAGGGGCAAATACAAAAACAGACGCTTCAAAAACGACAACATTTATGACTTCGAATAAATTTGAGGAGAAAAGTCATGATTGAAAAAATTACATCTCTCTTGGTTGTTGTCGCAACCATGCTCATGAGCATCACAAGCGGTTTCGTGTTTGCAAAAGCACCAAAGGACGAGACGGCTTTTTCCCCTGTAATCCGTTTTGTCGCTTGCAGCGACTCTCATCTCAAGACCGTTGCGGGTAAAGGCAGTTACAGAATCGAAAAAGCCGCCAAGCTCGCCTACGCCATTGCAGAGGCGGACGACGAATACAACAATCTCGACGCATTCCTTATCAACGGCGATATCACAAATGACGGCAACATTGACCAGTTTGCGGGATTCAAGGTCGTTGCGGACAAGTATATCAAGGGCGAAACCGAGCTTCTTCCGATAATCGCAAACAACCACGATTTCAGATTTATGAAGAAGAAGACCGTCGCCTATTTCTCGCAGCTTATGGATAAAAGCACCGACTATCACAAGGTTGTCAACGGATACCACTTCATCGGCATTTCAACCTCCGATGTTGAGGGTGTGAACTACACCGAGGAGCAGAGAGCATGGCTCAAGGCTCAGCTTGACGAGGCGGTCAAGGACGACCCGAACAAGCCGATTTTTGTTTCACAGCACGAGCATATACTCAACACGGTATACGGCAGCTCGGATTTTGACGGCTGGGGAATCGACGATTTCACCGACATTCTCGAGCAGTATCCGCAGGTCGTTGACTTTTCGGGACATTCCCACTATCCGCTGAACGATCCCCGTTCGGTTTGGCAGGGTAATTTTACGGCTATCGGCACAGGAGCACTCGCTTATATGGAACTCACGGTTGAGGATCAGCGTAAGGTTCACCCGATCGGCAACGGTCTTGAAGCGCAGTTCTGGATAGTTGAGCTTGACAGGGACAGCAATATGCGCCTGAGAGGTATCGATCTCATCGAGGAGGAGGTTCTCTGCGAATATATCCTTGCGAATCCGGCCGATCCGTCGAACCGAGAATATACCCCCGAAAAGCAAACGGCAAGATCGACCGCTCCGGTTTTCGGCGAAGACGCAAAGCTTAATGTTACAAAGCTCGCTAACATTGTCTCCGTCAAATTTGATGCGGCGCAGTCCGCAAGTGCCGAGCCTGTTTTCCTTTACAAGGTCAAGGTCGTTAACTCCGACGGAGAGGTTGTAAAGTCCGATTGGGTGCTTCCGAAGTATTATTCGGCAACGGTTGAAAAAACGGAGCGTCTCAATCTCGGATTGTTTAAAAAGGGAGAATACACAGTTTCCGTTACCGCCGAAACATCGTGGGGTATACAATCGGAAGCAATCACGACAAGCTTCGTAATAAAATGAAATGGCAGCTTTACTTGCAATGTCGGCTCTGCTCGGATTTCCCTCTCAATGTTTTTCGAACGACATTTTTCCGAGTTATGCTGCGGAACTGTATGTAATTATGCCGGTTTCGTCGCTTGTAACGCAAAAGATAAAAACAACCGATAAATAAAAGGTAAATAAAATGTTAACTTCGGTAATTTGTTAATAAAAACTATTGATTATTTAATGAAATGCTGATAAAATCAATGTTGTATAAGTTGTATAAACAGAAAGGAAAGATTGTATGAAAAAGATAATTTCACTTATACTCGCTCTTGTTTTGGCTGCTTCCGTTGCTGCGGTTTCCGCTTCGGCAAGAGTTTACGGAGATGTTGACGGCAACGGCAAGTCAAACTCCATGGATGCATTGCAGATTCTCAAGTATTCGGTAGGTCTGACCTCCGAGATCGATCAGCGTCGTGCAGACATTGACTGTAACGGAACCGTCAACTCGGCAGATGCCCTTGCAGTTCTCAGAGCCTCGGTCGGCTTCTACAACGGACCTACATCAATCGACAACAAGGCGGACATAATTGACCCGGTTATCAAGACAGGAAAATTTACGCTTGCCACAAAGGTTGATGTGGACGGAACACTCACCCCGGTTACAATAATGGTAAACGGGAACAACCTCTGCACATCTATGGTCGTTCAGGGAATAACCACGAGACTGCTTATCCTCAACGGTCAGACTTACATGGTATTCCCGACCCTTCGTGTCTACTCAAAGATAGATTCGTCGGAAATCGGCAACATTGATTTCGGCGACTTCTCCACGGCAGACGGTATGACATTTGCAGGTTCAAAGTTTGTCCAAGAGAGCGGAAAAACCTACATCTGCGATTCCTACAAGGCTAAAGACGGTTCACAGAGTGATTACTACTTCCTTGACGGTAAATGGGTAAAGATGGTTGACATCTCCGGCGGAGAGACAACTACTCAGGAAATCACCGACTTCAAAGCAGGTGTCGACAGCTCATATTTCAGTCTCAGCGGTATGAAAGAAATTGAACTTCCCAACTGAATCAGGAGGAATCAATAATGAACAGACTCATTAAGGCGGGTATTTCCGTTGCGGCGGCGGCAGCTGTTGCCGCTTCGGCTTCCGCATTTTCTTTAGCTGCGGAGTACTACGGCGACGTTAACAACGACGGTGCCGTAAACTCGTCCGACGCACTTCTTCTTCTCAACTATACCGTCGGCAACGAGGTAAAGAGCATCAACCTTGACAAAGCCGATGTCAACGGCGACGGAAGCATAAACTCCGCAGACGCTCTTCAGATTCTCAAAATCAGCGTCGGTCTCATTGACCCGACAGAAATCAAGCCCGAAGAGAAAACTCCCGTTGACTACAACAAAGAGGAAACTGTAAAGTATTACAATGAAGCACTCCGGAAGGCTTATGCGAGCAAAAACGTAACGATTAACAAGAAGACCGATGTTAAAGTGAAGATTGACAAGCTGACAGCGTTCAGGGACATTGCAAACGGACTTATTGAACAGTATGCGGTTCCCTCCGAGGCAACGGAGACTTTTCAATCCGACCCGGCTAAGGCCGAAAAATTCCTTGTTCCCACAGCCCTTGAAGCTGACGGAGCAAAGGAAGCCAAGGTTGAAACAACCGAAAACGGCTACAAGGTGACAATAACTCTTGTCGGCGAAACCGTTGATTACAAGACCGCACCTAAGTACAATACACAGGCTTCTCTTCCCTTGACGGGTATTGAGGAGCTTGCAAGGCAGAACGGTGTAACCGTTAAGTCCTCCGCATTTAACTATACCGGAACGGTTCTCACCGCAGAAATCGACAAGGACGGGAACATTCTTTCACTTAATCATACAATGCCCCTTCAGCTTGCCGCAAAGGTAAAATACGGTATAATAGGCATTGAGGGCTCAGGCTCCGGTCTGTATACGCTCGACGCAACATTTACATATTGAAAATAAACCGCTTAAAAAAGTGACCGTTCATCGCGACCGGTCACTTTTTTTAGGTTTGAAATTCATTATAAATTTGTTGACATATCGTGTTTTTTATTTTACATCCGAATAGAACTCTTTGATATATTTGTCAACATCCGCTCTTGTTCCCTTGTAGGGTCCGGGAATCTCCATCTTGTTCGATACGGTTGCGGTTGCGTAAAGCAAAGCGTCTTTCACTGGGTGATTGAGTCTCTCTGTCATATACGCCGCAAAGGTTGTGTCGCCGCGTCCGGTGCGTCCGCTGAGATTTCTTGCGCGAATCGGAACCGAGCAGAACTCCTTGCCGTCGTAGGCAATAACCTCGGTGTTGTGTGTTATAACGACCTCCTTGGCTCCCCATGAGCGGAGAAGCTTTGCCGCCTCGTATCTGTCGGTGAGTCCCGTGAGAATCTCTGCCTCTGCCGCGTCGGTCTTGAGGTACTCAATATACGGGAGAACCTCTTTCTTCTCTTTCCAGTCCTCAAAGAACATTGTGTGATCCTCAAGATTTACATGGCGCAGAAGTGCCTGAACATCAACGGCAACCTTGCCGCGCTTTGAAGCTTCAATAATCATTTCGTTCGTGAAATCGCCGTAAAGCAGTCCTGCAAAATGATAGATATCGGCCTCAACGTCCTCGGGAATATCGTCAATCGTGAACGGCGTTCCGACGCTGATACACATACACTTTCTGCGCTCCTTGTCGGCGGTAAAATACCGGTTATCCATCGTGCATGAGGACTCGGACATAATGCAGTAAATATCCTCTTTCGGGATTGTGAAATATGTAAGTCTTTCGCTGTCAGCCGGATTGATCTTTGTCAGCGCGGCAACCTTATGACCGAGCGCATAAGCCGAAGCCGACGAATAGATTACCGCTCCGCCGATAGCGAGAGTCTCGTTTCCGAGATAGTCGGTATCGTGATCCATTGTGATATGACCGATAATGAGTGACTCATAATGCTTCATAAAATAACTCCTCTTTATTATTTATCCTCATAGCTGAGAACATCCTTTGCAATATAAATCGGGCGGTGCTTAACCTGCATATAAGCACGGGCAAGGTATTCGCCGATTATTCCGAGGAAGAGCGAATTGAGTCCGCCGACAAAAAGAATCAGGGTTATTACCGCTATGGTGCCCGTTATTTCGCCGACAGCCGCACCGACAATCAGCGCAATTATAAGGTAAAGCACCGAAGCTCCCATCAAACCCACGCCTGCATAAGACGCCGCCTTGAGCGGAAGAGTCGAATAGCCGACGATTCCCTCGATAGCGTATCTAAACAGCTTCATAAACGACCACTTTGACGTCCCTGCCGCACGCTCCTGTACCTCATAGGGGATATACTTTGTGTTGTATCCGACAAACGAGAACAGACCCTTTGAAAATCTGCTGTACTCCGACATACTCAGAACAGCGTCAATCATCGGACGGCGCATAAGCCTGAAATCGCTCGCCCCGGGATAGAGCTCAACGTCGGAGAGCTTGTTGATTATCTCATAGAACTTGTCCTTGAAGAAGATAAGAGTTTTGCTCTCCTTACGCTCACCCTGGTAGGCGGCAACGCAGTCAATGTCGGCGTTGTTGTCAAGAATATCCTTCATCTCAAGGACAACCTCAGGACGCTGCTGGAGATCTGCGTCAATAACGCAGGTGTATTCTCCCTCGGAGTTCTGAAGTCCGGCATAGATTGCCGCTTCCTTGCCGAAGTTACGCGAGAAATTGACAACCTTAACGTTATCGGCACGTTCAAAAATCACCTTGAGAATTTCGGGAGTCTTATCGCGGCTTCCGTCGTTGACAAAGACAAATTCATAGTCCTCAACCTTACCCTCAAAGACCTTTGTTACCTCTGTGTAAAAGTTGATTACGCTTTCCTCTTCGTTAAAGCACGGTACAACAAGTGACAGCTTTTTCATTTCATTCACCTAATTCTTTTAAAAATCTTTTCAAGGCGTCCTGCCATTCGGGAAGCCTTTTTATTCCTGCACTGTCAAGGCATTTTTTGCTCAGCCGCGAGTTGTGCGGTCTTTCCGCCCTGACAGGGTATTGTGATGACTCAACGGGCTTCACACGAGCCTTTCTTCCGCCGAGCCGCATTATTTCCGCCGCAAATTCCGCCCACGAGCAAAAGCCCTCATTCGTTCCGTGATATATGCCGTAGCGATCGGTTTCGATAAGGTCACATATCAGCCTTGCGAGGTCGGGGGTATAAGTCGGCGAGCCTATCTGGTCGTCAACAACATTCAGCTCGTCCCTTTCGGCGCCGAGTCTCAGCATTGTCTTGACAAAATTATTGCCGTTTATTCCGAAAACCCACGAGGTTCGCACAATAAAATACCTGCTGACGTGTCGAAGCATTGCCGTCTCTCCGTCAAGCTTTGTTCTGCCGTAAACATTCTTCGGGTCGGTCGCGTCGCCCGGTTCAAACGGTTTGTCCCCCGCACCGCCGTAGACATAGTCCGTGCTGACGTAAAGCATTTTCGCATTCAGCCTTTCGCAGGCAACCGCTATATTCTCCGTGCCGTCCGTGTTCACTCTGCGGCAGTTTTCCTCGTCATCCTCGGCTTTGTCAACCGCCGTGTATGCCGCGCAATGTACAACGGCATCGGGCGAATAGCCGTATATATAATCGACGGTCTGTTCACGGTTCGTGATATCAAAATCGGAACGGTCAACACCCCTGCACTCAATTGAGCGAGACTTCAGCTCCTTCACAACATCATAACCGAGCTGACCGTTATATCCTGTAACAAGTACCCTCATAGTCTGTCCTCAAAACTCAAATTCAACGTCGCTGTCCTTGAGCAAGGGCGCAGACATATCCTTTTTGGAAAGAATCGGGTTATCTATACCCCAGTCAACACCGATCTCGGGGTCGTCAAATTTAACGCTCCTGTCGTCCTCGGGGCAATAGAACTCATCGACCTTGTACATTACCTCAACGTCATCCGTGAGTGTGACGAAGCCGTGCAAGCAGCCCTTGGGGATAAAAAACGACTTTTTGTTTTCACCCGAAAGTATCACCGACGTCCATTTCATATAACTGGGCGAGCCCTTGCGGATATCGACCGCAACATCCATTATTTCGCCCCTGATGCAGGTCAGCAGCTTGCTCTGTGAGGTCGGGTTGACCTGACAGTGAAGTCCGCGAAGCGTACCCTTTTCCGCCGAAAACGAGCGGTTGTCCTGAACAAAATCGACGTCAATGCCTGCTTCGGCAAGCTTTTTCTTTGAATAGGATTCCATAAACCAGCCTCTGTTGTCGCCGAAAACGTCCGGCTCAACAACAACGGCTCCCTTGACCTCAGTTTCGTAAGATTTCAATTATGTCATTCCTTTTATTTATTTTTTAGGGCAATACCGCACAAATGAAGTGTGCGAATTGCGCAGTAAGATTTTTTCGTCAGGATGTACAAAATTCCGCAGGCTTGCTTGACGCAAGTCAAGCAATTTTTGTGCAGTATGACGGAAACAGATTCAAGCAATGCGTGCGCATCACTTGTGCGGTATTGCCTTAGGTAATTCGGACACATAGGGGCTTTCCGATTCCGTGCCCCAGCGTGGACGCTCGCCCTGCTTGTCCGAATACATTATTTTACCCTCTGCAACACGCATAAGATGCTGGCCGTAGGGGGATTTTCCGTAGTGCGTCGCAGACTCAATAAGCGTCTTCTTGGATATCCAGCGCATATTGTAAGCAATCTCTTCGGGTGCGGATATCTGTATACCCTGGAGCTTTTCTATCGTCCTGATAAAGTTAGCCGCCTCCATAAGGTTGTCAACCGTTCCCGTGTCAAGCCACGCAAAGCCTCTGCCCATCAGCTTGATGTCAAGGTCGCCGTTGTCAAGGTATATCTGGTTGATGTCCGTGATCTCCAGCTCGCCCCGTGCCGAGGGCTTCAGACTTTTTGCATACTCAACAACCCTGTTGTCATAGAAATAAAGTCCGGTTACGGCGTAATTTGATTTCGGTTCCTTGGGCTTTTCGACAATCTTTGTCGGCTTACCCTTTCTGTCAAACTCGACCACACCGAACGCCTCGGGATTGTCAACATAGTAGCCGAAAACCGTTGCTCTGTTTGTATTCTGAGCCGCCTGACGAAGCATGTGACCGAAGCCGCTTCCGTAGAAAATATTGTCACCGAGCACCATAGCAACGCTGTCCTTGCCGATGAATTTTTCACCGATGATGAAAGCCTGAGCGAGACCGTCGGGACTCTCCTGAACCGCATACGAAAGCTTCAGTCCGAACTGATGTCCGTTACCGAGGAGCTTTTCAAACTTCGGCGTGTCGTCGGGTGTGGAGATAATGAGTATCTCCCTGATTCCCGCAAGCATCAAGGTTGAAAGCGGATAGTAAATCATCGGTTTGTCATATACCGGCAAAAGCTGCTTGCTGGTAACCATTGTCAGAGGATACAGGCGAGTGCCGGAACCTCCCGCAAGTATGATTCCTTTCATTCTTTTTGACCTCCGTAATTATGTAAACGATTAGTTTTTTGAGCCGAACAGGCTTCCCCCGCGGCAGTCGATTCCGACTATCAACGGAAAATCCTTGAGCACGATCCTTTTGACCGACTCACAGCCCAAATCAAAAAATGCAATTTCCTTACACTCTTTAACACATTTTGCCGCCAGAGCACCGGCTCCGCCGACTGCACAGAGATATGCTGCGCCGTTTCTTTCAATCGCGTCACAAACCGCCCTGTTGCGGTCGCCCTTGCCTATCATTGCGGCAAGACCCTTGTCAAGAAGGAGCGGTGCAAACGGATCCATTCGTCCCGACGTGGTCGGACCGCACGAGCCGATCGGTAAGCCCTCCGGTGCGGGAGTCGGACCGGCATAGTAGATGCACGCTCCGTCCAAATCGAACGGCAGATCTCCGCCTTCCTCTATAAGCTTAACGATTCGTTTGTGCGCAGCGTCGCGGGAGGTAAAAACAACCCCGGAAAGTATGATCCTGTCGCCTGCGCGCAAATCCTCAGCCCTTTGCTTAAGCTCGGACGCGTCCAAAACATATTCTGTCATCAGCTCAACTCCCGAATTAACTCGTCAAGGAGTTTTTCCGCCTTCTGCGGATCTTTTTTTGCCTTTTCGAGCTTTTTCACAGTCTTTTTTATCTGTGCCTGTGTATTCTTTTTTATTTTTTCGGCAGCCGTCTCCGCCGATTCGACCAGCTTGTCACAGCGTTCAATCGTTTCGCGGCTCACGTCCTTGTCGGACGCCGACTTTTCCTTTTGCTTGAGAAGCATCTCGTTCCTTGCACGGAGCTTTTTTGCACCGTCCTCGGCATCCTTGCACTTCTGAGTCAAAGCCGCAAGCGACTTTTCCGCACTGTCCGTGCGCCTTTTAAGCTCGACATTCTCCTCGGTAAGAGCTCTGATAGAAGCATCCCTGTCGGCAATCATTGTCTTGTAGCTCTGCTGTGTTTCCTTAAGCTGTCGGATATAATCAATAACCGCTTCCCTGTCAAAGCCTCCGAACGGAGTTTTTCTGAAAAGCACTTCCTCTTTCATATTTTCCCTCCTCAGCTCACATACAATACTTCTGTTATCGCGTCGCCGCATTTTACCGCGCCGCCGTTAGGTGAATAAATATATAACTCGCCGCTTCCGCTCTTGAAATTCTTGACATACGCGAAAGAGGTTCCGTTGTAAACAAAATTGTTCAGATTCAGATTGCTGTCAATCTCCGCATAGCGTTCGCCGTCATACACGCCGACGCCCATCAAATCGTCCGTCCCGTTCTGACGAGTCAGAACGATGACGAATTTATTGTTGACGGCAAAATACGAATAAATATTGCCGCAAATTTCTTTTCTTCCCTTGTCGGAAGTGAAACTGTACAGTCGCCGTTCGTCGCCCGACTCCGTCTTTTCAAAATACACGGTTTCGCCGTTCACGGTATACTCCGAGATGTCGGAATCAATCAGCTTTCTCTTGCTCATTTCCGATTCCGCAACATCGCTGTAATACAGATCGCCGTCCGAAACGCCGTAAACCGTGCCGTTGTCGGCAAAAAGAAACTCCGTCTTGTCAAGGTCAAAGTCTTTGATTTCATACTCGTTGATGCTGCTGCCGTCAAAACGCGAACAGAAGCAGGAGTCGCTGACCTCGTAGGAGCTGCGAACCGCATTGCGCACATAATCCATCGCTTTTTCGACGCTTGATTCTTCCGCAACCTCCGTAAGGCTGTCCATGGTGATATTACTGCCCACACCGATAACGGATTTTCGGAAAATAATCCTCGGGTCTCCTGTTTTTGCGAATGAAATTATATTTTCAAGGGTCACACCCGAAGCAAGCTTGCGCGATACCGAATCGCTGTAAGCAAAGCAGGTATACTCCTCCTTAACTGTGAGTCCGAGATCAATTTTGTTGAGCTCCTCCCTGATGCGGTCTCTGAGCTCCTTTTTCTCGTACCTGCGCACAGCCGCATTGTATTTCGTTGTGTCAAGCACATATCTTTTGAATATGAAGCCCTTTTCGACCATATAGTCACCCTCAACCGGTCGCGTGAGCTTCTTGTCACTTTCGCTGTCCTCGTCCTCAATGAAGTCCTGCCAGTTCACATTCGACTGATTCTTTGTGAAATAGTACAGATTACCTCCGCAAACATAGTCGTCAAGGTAAACCTCGCTCACATCCTTGCACACGGTGACCGGCGTTTCCAGTCCCGTTACGCAGTATATATTCATTTCCTTGTCCTTGCCTGTCGCCTGAGTGTAAACGACCTCAAAGCTATCACGGTTACTGACAAATTTGACGTGCTGTATGCCGCTGGCAACATTCTCGCTCTTTTCGCCGTACTTGGCTCTGTGCAGAGAATAAATATTACCGCTTCTGCGTGTGAAGTACATAACATTTCCTGTCGACGGAGCAAAAAACTCCTCCACGGAATCGGCGACATTCTCCGCTCTCTCGGTCTGAGTGCTGTACATATAGCATTTTGTGAGGTTTGACCTTGTCACGCCGTAGCAGGCAAATCTGCCGTCCTTTGTTGTTTTCCAGCCCTCGTCAATGCCCTTTTCAATGAACTTGCCCTGCTTCTGAAGCGATTTCTTGCTTGAAACGTCAATCATTCTCAAGTCATATTTTCCTGTTGCGGACGAGGTGCTGCGGCTATACCAGATATACATTCCGTCAAGCGAGACCGTGACCTCCCGAGCCTCTCCTATCTCATAATCAGTCCCGTCCTTGAGGCGCACCGTCGTATCCCTGCCCGAGGTCCTGAATACGGTGCTGACGGGCGAATCGTTCACGTCTGCCCTCTTGATTCCGAAATATGTGCCGAGCATACCGCCGACCACTGTGACAATCAACACGATTGAAGCAATCAAGGACTTAATATTTGAAACCGTTTTACCGGTAATTCTTTTCTTTTTTGATGTTATTTTTTTCTCTGTTCCTCTTCCGTCGGTTCTTTTGCCGTCAAAATCGGCAACTATTTCTTCCGGTCTGCCGATATCCGCCAACGGCTGAATATCACCCGAAAAACTCATACCTTCATAAATTGGCAAAAGCTCAGACCGCTGAACTGCCTGAGCGTCATCGTTACATTCATTTTTCGAAAGTCTGATTTCGTCGCTTTCTTTCATCTTTCTCTCCGAGTCCCGTTCCGCCCGAAAACAGGCGGAACGGGATTGCTTTAATTCGGCACCGCAAAAAGCGGCACCTTATTTGATTATTTCATCGAAATTGCTTTCTTAGCCTTTTCAACAATATTTGAAGCACAAAGGCCGTAGATCTTGAGCATCTCAACAGCCGGACCCGAGCCGCCGAATTTATCCTCGACGCCGACTCTTACAACCGGAACTGGCTTGCCCTCACAGACAACCTCTGCAACCGCAGAGCCGAGTCCGCCGATGATGCTGTGCTCTTCAGCAGTAACGATAGCACCTGTTTCTTCAGCTGCCTTGAGAATAATATCCCTGTCAATCGGCTTGATTGTGTGGATATTTATAACTCTTGCGGAAATACCCTCTTCCTTGAGCATATCCTTGGCAATCATAGCCTCGTTCACCATAAGACCCGTCGCAACGATTGTTACGTCACTGCCCTCAGCCATTTCGATACCCTTACCCATCTCGAACCTGTAGGCGTCGGGATCATTGAAACGGGGGACCGCAAGTCTGCCGAAGCGCAGATAAACCGGACCCTCATATTCGGCAGCTGCGAACACAGCTGCGCGGGCTTCAACGTCGTCGGCAGGGTTGATTATAACCATACCCGGAATCGTTCTCATAAGAGCGATGTCCTCGCAGCACTGGTGGCTTGCGCCGTCCTCACCGACAGAGATGCCGGCATGAGTTGCGCCGAGCTTAACGTTGAGGTGCGGATAACCTATTGTATTTCTGACCTGCTCAAAGGCACGTCCTGCAAGGAACATTGCGAACGAGCTGGCGAAAACCGTATGGCCTGTTGTCGCAAGACCTGCGGCAACGCCGACAAGGTTGCACTCTGCAATACCTGCGTCGAAGAATCTGTCCGGGAATGCCTTTTTGAACATACCCGTCTTTGTTGCGGCGGCAAGATCGGCGTCCATAACGATGAGACTTTCATCCTTTTCGCCGAGCTCCACCAAAGCCTTACCGTAGGCTTCTCTGGTTGCTGTTTTGATTACGTCTGCCATCTCTTACGCCTCCAATTCTGCCAATTTTGCTTTAAGCTCGCTCATCGCCTGCTCATACTGCTCGGCGTTGGGAGCTGTTCCGTGCCACGAGCACTGATCCTCCATAAAGGAAACATCCTTGCCCTTAATAGTCTTTGCAATGATAGCTGTCGGCTTGCCCTTAAACTCGGCAGCCGCCTTGAAAGCCGCGTCGATCTCGTCAAATGCATGACCGCAGATTTCAATAACATTCCAGCCGAAGGCGCGGAACTTTTCCGGAATCGGATACGGAGAATTTACCTCTGCAACCGAGCCGTCGATCTGAAGATTGTTGTTGTCGATAACGGCGCAAAGATTGTCAAGACCCTTTGCGGAAGCAAACATAGCAGCCTCCCAAACCTGACCCTCTTCAATTTCACCGTCGCCGAGCACCGTGTAAACTCTGTAATCTTTTTTGTCGATTTTTCCGCCGAGAGCCATTCCGACCGCCGTCGAAATACCCTGACCGAGTGAGCCTGTGCTCATATCCACGCCCGGAGTAAGCTTCATGCTCGGATGACCCTGAAGCATTGCACCGGGCTTACGAAGATTTTTAAGCTCCGAAACGGGGAAGAAGCCCTTGTTTGCGAGAACCGCATAAAGAGCGGGAGCCGTGTGACCCTTTGAAAGAACAAATCTGTCTCTGTTCTCGTCCTTGGGATTCTTCGGGTCAACGTTCATGTGCTCAAAATAGAGATATGTGAGAATATCGGCTATTGAGAGCGAGCCGCCCGGATGACCGGATTTTGCATTGAACACACCTTCGATCACGCCCATACGAACCGTGCAGGCCTTGATCTGTAATTGTTTTTTAGTTACTGCGTCCAAAATAACACCTCCAATTATTCACTGAGTGATTGCTTTTTTAAGAACTCTTTAAAATACTTCGGAACATCTGCACTGAACTCAAGGTATCTGCCGTCTCTCGGATGCTTGAATCCGATGAGCCCGGCGTGCAGGCATTGTCCGTTGAGCGAGGTTACTCCGTTTTTCGGTCCGTAAATATTATCTCCGGCTACCGGGTGACCGATATATGCCATGTGTACTCTTATCTGATGGGTTCGTCCCGTTTCGAGAGTAACCTTAATATATGCAAATTTCTCATTCTGATTGATCACTTCATAATGAGAAACGGCATCCTTGGAATTTTGCCGAATAACGCACATTTTCTTTCTGTCGTTCGGATTTCTGCCGATCGGTGCGTTCACCGTACCGGTCAGCTCCTTGAAAGGCTCGTGAACGACCGCTCTGTACTGCCGCGTGAAGCTGTGCTCCTTTATCTGAGCGGCAAGCTTCTCGTGTGCGAAATCATTTTTGGCGACTATCAAAAGTCCGCTTGTGTTCTTGTCGATTCTGTGGACAATTCCGGGACGGATAACCCCGTTAATTCCCGAAAGACTGCCTCCGCAATGGTACAGCAGCGCATTGACAAGCGTTCCGTCGTAGTTGCCTGCCGCAGGGTGAACAACCATTCCCCTCGGCTTGTTGACGACAAGGAGATCCTCGTCTTCATATATGATATCGAGCGGTATGTTTTCCGGCTTCGCCTCAAGCGTTTTCAGCTCCGGCATCGAAAAGCTTATCTCATCGCCGACCGAGAGTCTGAACGATTTTGTCACGGGCTTGCCGTTCACCCTGACTGCGCCGTCATCTATGATGTGCTGAATGTGTGAGCGTGTGAAATCGGCGCACAAATCGGACAGGGTTTTATCTATTCTCTCGCCCGAAAAATCCGAATCAATGCGGAAGAAGAAATCGCTCATACCTTTTCACCCGAACCCTTACGGTCTTTGAAAATATCGACTGTCACATAAACCATCAGCGCAATCGAGCCGACGGTTACCAGTATATCGGCAAAGTTGAATACCGCAAAATCGGCAAACTGAACGTCGATAAAGTCAACTACATAGCCCTTTACAATCCTGTCGATAAGATTGCCCAGCCCGCCTGAAATTATCATAACCGCGCAGGTGAGGCAGAACCTCGATTTTATCTTCTTCGTCACAATCAGTATTATACCGATCAGGAGGACAACGCCCGTCACGACCGAAAGCAGGGTTGTGCTTTCGGAAAAAGAGCCGAAAGCTGCACCCGTGTTACGCACATAGCTCCAGCCGATGAAGCCGTTGATAAACTCCGCCGTGCCGACAGGCTGAAGGTAACGTTCAACTATGAATTTAATGACATGGTCTGTCGCGGTCAGAACCGCTATCGAAATAAAACTGATCAGTACACTCATTATTTTCTGAAAAAGCCCTTGAGCTTGGTAGCGAATCCGCTGTCGTTGTCATCATCGTCAAGATCGTCGTCATCAAGATCGTCAAGATAGTTTCCGTCGGAATCCGACACCGCATACGAATCAATGTTTTCAAACTTCAGTCTGAAGCCGTCCCTGTCGGATTCATCGTTCTTTTTCGGCTTTGTGAACATAACGTCCTGAGCCTTGGACTCAGGCTCTGTGCCGTAATCGTCAACAATTTTGTCAAGCTCCTCGTTGCTCGCTTCATCTATATCCGGAACAACAAATTCGGCAGCCTCTGTTTCCGGCTCTGCCGACTCATCCTCCTCATCAAATGAGGTATCGGACTCCGCGTCGGTATCCTCGGTTTCCTCAATCATCTGCTGGAGACGTTCAACGTCCATTGACTCAGCCTCTCTTGCCTCGGAAGCGGCAGCCTCCTCGGCACTTTCCTCAAAAGGGACTTCTTCATTTTTTGCAGGCACTTCTTCAATGACGATTTCCTTTTCCTCGGCAACAGGCTCAGCCTTCGGCTCTTCGACGGTTTCCTGCTGAGCAGGCTCTTCCTTTGTCTCTTCCGTTGTTTCTTCCTCCGGCTCTTCCTTTACCTCTTCCGCCTCGGTCATCTTTTCGAGAACGAGCTCCGGCAGTTTTTCTATCAATTCAACCTGAGCGGCATATTCGCCGAGTATCTGCTGCTTGAATTTGGTGACCTCCTGCTTGAGCGTGTCAAGTGCGGCAACCTCTTTGATCATTTCGCTTCTTGCGTTGACTGCTGCTTCCTTGGAATCGGCAACCGCCTTGGATATAATCCCGTCAGCCTGTTTTTTTGCTTCCTCAACGATGTAGTCCGCCTGATACTTTGCCTTGGTGAGCATTTCCTTTGCCGCAGCGTCAAGCCTCTCGTTTTCGGTGTTCGTTCTCTCGGTTACTTCTGCAACGAGCTGATCCGCCTTTTCCTGTGCATCGCGGGTGATTTTTTCTGCGGCTCTCTGAGCTGTCAGCAGAGCGTTGCGGATATTGTCCTCGTCATTTCTGTATTCTTCAAGTCTCTGTGCAAGCAGGTTAATTTTCTTGTACATCTCTCCGTTTTCACGGAACACCTGCTCATAGGACTCGGCAACTTCTTTGATAAAGCTGTCGACGCCGTCTGCTTTATAAGCATTTCTTCCGGAGGCTTCAAAATGGTGATTTGTGATTTTTGCCGGTGTTAACATAGTTTTTTCCTCCTGTGTTTTAAACAAATGTATTTTTTAGGGCAAATCCGCTGAACCGAGGTGTGCAGATTGCCTTAGGGCAATACCGCACAATTGGGGTGTGCGAATTGCGCAGTAAGATTTTTCGTCAGGTTGTGCAAAAATTTTGTAGGCTTGCTGACGCAAGTCAAGGAATTTTTGTGCAACATAACGGAAATAGATGCAAGGGTAACTGCCGGTTAAATCAGAGTGCGATTATCAGCGAGAAATTTTGTCGCCGAAAGCGTCAAAAAACGCAGGCAATACTCTATGTATTAACGAGTGTTTTTGGCGTTTTAGACGGCAAAATAGCCGCTGAGAATTGTGCTATGGTTTAATCGGCGGTTACCGAACAAGGCGTGCGCCTCGATTTGTGCGGTATTGCCCTAGATATATCAGTAGCTTGAGTGTTCAACCTCGTCAAGAAGCTCTCCCGTGAGGGGTACGTTGTACGGGGTGATAATATAGGCTCTGCCCGCAACTCGCTTGATATCTCCGTTGTTCGCATAGGCAACGCCGCTGAGGAAGTCGATAATTCTTACCGTCGCATCGTTCGGGCAGGTTTCAAGGTTAAGAATAACGATTCTCTTCTCGTTGAGAACATCGGCAACCGCACCTACATCCTCGTATCTGTCCAGCTTCTTGAAAACAACGTGTGCCTTTGACGAAGCTGCAGCTGCCGCCGGAACCGACGAACGGATATCAACAACCTTGTTTTCATGGTCGTTCTTGTGACTGAAGGAGAAGTTGCTTCTCACGTCACGCGAGTAGTCCTCCTTGTCATTCTCGTCCTCATCAAGATCCACGTCGTCGAGAAATTCCTCTTCCGACATATTAAACATATTCTTGAATTTGTCCATCATTCCCATTATAAAAATCCTCCTAATTTGATCAATATACTCGTCTGCCGAAAAGTGATGAGCCGACGCGAACCATCGTTGAGCCCTCAAGTATGGCTTCGACATAATCGCCGGACATACCCATCGACAGTACATCCATGCTAATATTATCTAATTTTTTTGCCTGTATGTCAAGGAACATTCGGTTCATATTCATAAAAAATTTACGAATTTCCGCGCTGCTGTCGCAAATCGGCGGAATTGCCATCAATCCTCGGACACGAATCGAGTTAATTTCCGATATTTCGCAGAGGGTTTCCGTGAGCTCCGATGGGTCAAGTCCGAACTTGCTCTCCTCCGCACCGATGTTTATTTCCACAAGAGCATCCGTAACAATGCCCTTCTTTTCGGAAGCCTTGCCGATTTCACGCGCAACCTTAACGCTGTCAACGCTGTCAATCATATCCACCTCACCGACGATCTGCCTGACCTTATTGGTTTGCAGATGTCCTATCAGGTGCTTCTCCACACCGTCAAGCTTCAGCTCGTCTCTCTTGCCGAGAAACTCCTGAACGCGGTTTTCGCCGATCAGATCAACACCGAGCGAGAGCGCATGATTTATAAACAGGCTGTCAACGGTTTTCGTTACGCCCATCAGTCTGACCGTGCCGTCGGCTCTTCCGCTTTTGAGCGTCGCCTCCCGTATGTTCTCGCAGATACGCTTATAGTTTTCTTCAATGTCTTTAAAGCGTTCCTCAACTAATGCTTTTTCCGTCACTGAGATTCCTTCCTTTCACTATAACCTCATCGTAGCGTTTAATCGGACGGTAGCCGTTCGACGCCTCGGTGTCCTCGCTGACGATAACATAATCACCTGCGTCATAGATTATTTCAATCTTTCTGGCGTTCATAATGTCGCCGCGAAGAATGTATACCACGTCAATTTCGTTGCCCTCGCTGTCCTTTTCTCGTCTTATGGAGGAGCTGTCAATCTTGTAGCCCGTGTAGTCTTTGAAAACAAGCTCAATGTCCTCAATCCGCATATTGGCGTAGGTCTCGTTCATCATATTGCACGAGAGCGCAACGGCAACCTTATCGCCCTGAACGGCCGATATTTTCTCGACCCTCACGGCAACGTTCTTAAAGCCGTAATAGGGCATATTTATTTTCATTGTGTCGCCCTCGTTCATAATCAGGGAATACTTGCTGTCCATAACCGTCACAAGATACCACTTGTAGCTGCCGACAATTTTGCCCATCTTGCCCGACACATCGGAGGGCTTTTTTTCAAAGAGCTTTTGCGCTTCGCCGACGGTCAGATCGGATATGCTGTCATAATCAATTGCCGCTTCGTATCCGTCAAGATTACTGATATAATAACCCGAAAGCGGAGCAAGCACCTCACTCGTTTTTATGTTCTTCGATTCAAGCTTTTTTATTGTTTCACTCAGCTCGGTAAACTTTGCGGTGAAATCTATAGTACCGTCCTTTAAAATCTGTTTACTTGTGAGCTTGTCCTCCAGTGCCTCTATATTATCGGAAAGGTCGTTGAAATCGCCGCTGTTCACGGTTCGGAGCAAATCAGTGCAGCAGTCGTCAATCGTCTTGTTCAGCTTCTCCATATCCAAAGCGTTCAGCTCTGTCTGCTCCGAAAGCTTCTGATACCTTTCAAGGCTTTCCTTTGCCGACGTCAGTGCGGAATAGTTTGCCGCATCCTCGGAGGAATTGCACACCTGCGCCACTGCGTCGCCGCTTGCGACCCTCATACCGTCCTTTATCAGCGGAACAACGGTTCCCGACGATTCCTGATTGATATATTTTTCATCTCGGACAAGAAAAGCCTTTAAGTCAAGCTTTTCCTGCTCCACGGCTTCGTCGGCGATTTGTGTTTCGTAGCTGCCACTGTTCACCCTGACGGCGTCATGGAACAGATATACAAACACGGCAATTACCAAAACGGTGCATATTATATTTATCCATGTACGGTTTTTCATTCCCGACTTTCTCCTTTTCCGAAACGTTCAACAATTGCGAACGCCTCTTTATAAAGCTCCTCTTTGCTTTGATATTTGTCAATGCAAAGCCAATTTATACATTCATTGCGCCTGAACCATGTGAGTTGACGCTTGGCGTATCTCCGTGTTGCCCGTTTGAGGTTTTCGACCGCCTCGCCGCGCGTAATTTCGCCGTCAAGGTAGGGCTTCAGCTCCTTATATCCTATCGCCTGAGCCGACGTCGCTCCGTTGCCGTGCAAAAGATAAT
This sequence comes from Eggerthellaceae bacterium, assembly GCA_963616775.1. Taxonomy (GTDB): domain Bacteria; phylum Bacillota; class Clostridia; order Oscillospirales; family Acutalibacteraceae; genus CAG-488. Next base: position 29,787 of record CAVELL010000018.1, read on the forward strand.
CACGCGCTTCCTCCTCAAGTCCGCGCTCCAGCATAATGTCAACGCGCCTGTCGATTCTGTCATACAGAGCCTGTCTGTCCTCCGCGTCCAACCCGATGCAGCACACATCATAAGGCGATTCCCTTTTTGAAAGAGCGAGCTGTTCCGTCATTGTAACGCCGCAGGTTTTCCAAATCTCCAGAGCTCGGACAATCCTCTTGACATTGTTCGGGTGGAGCTTTTCGGCATAGTCGGGGTCAAGCTCCCTGACCTCTTCAAGAAGCTTTTCCGCACCCTCATCCTCTGCCCTTTTCAGGAGCGAACGGCGCAGCTCTTTGTTATATGATTCCTCGCTGAGCTTAACGTTGTTCAGAAGAGTATCAATGTAAAGCCCCGTGCCGCCGACAACGACCGGAAGCTTGTCTGCCGCCGCAATTTCGGCAATACATTTCTGTGCCGCTTCCTGATAAAGCGCAACGCTGTACGGCTCGGTATTTTCAAGAAAATCCATCATGTGATGAGGGATACCCTTTTTTTCTTCCTCCGTCGGCTTCGCCGTGGCAATGTCCATCCCCCTGTAAATCTGCATGGAATCTGCGGAGACGACCTCGCCGCCGAACCGACGGCATATTTCAACAGCCAAATCGGATTTACCCGACGCCGTAGGTCCGACGACCGCAACAACCGGTATTTTGTTCATCCGATCAGCTCCCAAAGATAGATTTTAGATTTTAGACTTTAGATTTCAGATGTTAGATATTGACGCGTTAAAAATTTTTGAAGCATCTGACATCTAATGTCTAAAATCTAACATCTATTTCGGTACCGCACCGAGTGAAAAATGCGTTGTGGGCGATAATCCGCCAATTTGTAAATTGAGGGAAAATTGTTCAGAACGCTTTTTGCAGGGAGGGTGCTGTACGAGGTACTGCCCCGAACGAAAAATGCGTTCCGGACAATTTTACCCAATTTACACTCGTCCGAAGTTTTTTTCAATCTCATACCTTGACATTTCAACCAGAACGGGTCTGCCGTGGGGACAGTATCTGATATCGGGATTGTTCAAGAGCTCTTCGACAAACTTATTGAGCTCGTATTCCCCCGTCTTGTCGCCGGCTTTGATAGCGGCACGGCAGGCGGTGGAGTGGTAGATCCAATCAAGCTTTTCGGGAATTAACTCCTTGCGATTGTTCAGTAGATAACCGGCAAGCTCCATAATAACCTGCGGAAGTTCGGCGTCGGCGACTGCCGTGGGACACTCGCTGACGATAACCATACCGGTGCCGAAATCCTCAATACGGTAGCCTGCCTTGTCCAAAAGGTCAAGGTTTTCAAGAACTGCGGAGTATTCCTCTTTGCTGAGGGTCACGGTCACGGGGGCAAGAAGCATTTGAGTTTCTATCGAGTCTCGGTTTGACCTGAACTTTTCAAACAGCATTCTTTCGTGCGCCGCGTGCTTGTCGATTATGAGGAGCTTTTTGCCCTGCTCGACAAGTATGTAGGTCTTGAACGCTTCGCCGATCACGCGGTAGGGCTCGATTTCTGGCTGAGACTCTTCGGCAGGCGGCAAAGTCGTTCCCGGCTCTTCCGCCGTCGGCGAAAGCGGCTCCGTTTTTTCTTCAAAAATCGGGGTCGGTTCCGGTGCTGTCGGTTTGAAGCACGGAATCAGATTCGGCTCGTCGTTTTTTTCTATTTCAAATTTTGAGTTATCGTTGAAAACTATCGGCTTGGGCTTCTGAGCTTCAGCCTCTTTTTTAAATTCGGAGGCTGTCGTGTTTGTCCAAAAATCCTGCTTGGGCTGCGATTCTTTTTTTACCTGCTCAAGCTGCTGCTCATATATTCGGATTTGCTTTCCGTCAACGGGCTTGGGCATAAACTGACGGTTTACCTTTTGCTGAAAGCTTGCCTGAACACGTGTGTCACCCTGCTGCAAGGCTGACTTGGCGCAGTAATACACCGCATTGAAAATCATTTTTTCGTTAGCAAAGCGCACCTCGGTCTTTGACGGGTGAACGTTTACGTCAACCGCACCGGGCGCAATCTGTATTTTGAGAACACAGGCAGGAAATTTTCCGACCATAACGGAGTTTTTGTACGCCTCTTCAAGGGCAACCATACCTGTGCGCGTTTTGATAAATCTGTCATTAAGGAAAAAATACTGCATAGTCCTGTTCGGACGTGAATTAAACGGCTTTGAAATGAAGCCGCTGACTTTGACACCCTCCAGCTCGTACTCACACGGTATGAGAGTAGAGGCAAATTCCTTGCCCAGCACCTTGTAAACCGTGCTTTCAAGCTTTCCGTCGCCCGTTGTGAACAGCGCATCCTTTGAATCGCGAATAAAACGGACGCTGACTTCGGGGTGGGAAAGTGCGATTCTGTCGACCACGGCGGCAACCGCATTGCCCTCGCTGACGTCCTTTTTCAGGAACTTCATTCTCGCAGGAGTGTTGTAGAAAAGGTCGCGCACTATGAGCGTCGTTCCCTGAGGACAGCCTGCGTCATCAAGCACGGACTCCTCTCCGCCCTCAATACAGTAGCGCGTTCCGATCTCTTCGCCCTGCGCGCGCGTCATAACCTCGACACGGGACACGGCGGCTATTGAAGCCAACGCCTCGCCGCGGAATCCGAGAGTACATATTGCGTTGAGATCGTCGGCGGTCGAAATCTTGCTGGTCGCGTGGCTGATAAACGCCCTGCGGATATTATCACGGTCGATTCCGCAGCCGTTGTCGGTTATGCGTATGTAGGTTATACCGCCGCGCTTTATTTCAAGAGTGATCTTGTCCGCTCCTGCGTCAATCGCGTTTTCCATTATCTCCTTGACTATCGAAGCCGGACGCTCAACCACCTCTCCGGCGGCAATAAGCTCGGCTATATGCTTCGGTAAAATATTTATCTGCGGCATAGGATCACCTCTTTTGTTCTTGGTAATATAATTTGTTAAGTGATTACTTAAACGTTACAGCCTGTCGGCTCTGTTTTTCAGCTCATAGAGTTTCTGAAGTGCCTCAATCGGCGTGAGTGTGTTGATATCTATCGACTTGAGCTCATCAACAATTTCTCCGCCCTCGTTTGAAGCAAAGGAAAGCTGCATATCATCGTCGTCAGCCTTTTCCACGGTTCTTATTACCGTAACCGCTCCCTTTTCCTCAAGCTCCCCGAGTATAGCCTTTGCACGGTTCACGACGGTGTTCGGAACACCCGCCAGCTTCGCGACCTCAATTCCGTAGCTTCCGTCGGCTCCGCCGCGGACAATTCGTCTGAGGAATGTTATGTCATCGCCGCGCTTTTTGACCGAAATATTGTAGTTTTTCGCTCCGTCAATCTCATTTTCAAGCTCGGTCAGCTCGTGATAGTGTGTCGCGAACAGAGTCTTTGCTCCGAGCTTTTTGGAATCCGCCGTGTATTCAAGCACGGCTCTTGCGATGCTCATACCGTCAAAGGTCGAAGTGCCTCGACCGATTTCATCAAAAATCAACAGGCTTTTCTTTGTTGCATTTTTCAGAATATTGGCAACCTCGCTCATCTCAACCATAAATGTAGACTGACCCGAAGCAAGGTCGTCGCTCGCTCCGACACGGGTAAAAATGCTGTCAACCAAACCGATCTGAGCACTTGACGCAGGGACAAAGCTTCCGCACTGTGCCATAAGCACTATAAGTGCAACCTGACGCATATAGGTCGATTTACCTGCCATATTCGGTCCCGTGATTATCGCGCAGCGGTTGTCCGAACAGTCAAGAATCGTATCATTCGGGACAAACGGCGCGTCTTTCATCATCCTTTCGACAACGGGATGACGACCGTCCTTGATTATTATTTCACTTGTGTCCGTCATAACCGGACAGGTGTAGTTATTGTGCAAAGCCACCCTTGCAAAGGAGCAAAGCGCATCAACTGTTGCCACTGCGTGAGCGGTTTTCTGTATTCTGTAAAGCTCGTCGGCAACCCTGCCTCTGACCTGAGTAAATATTTCGTATTCCAGCTTTACTATTCTTTCCTGCGCACCGAGCACCTTTGCTTCAAGATCCTTCAGCTCGCTTGTAATGAATCGTTCGCAGTTTGCAAGCGTCTGCTTTCTTATGTACTCTTCGGGAACAAGCTCCTTAAAGGCATTCGGCACCTCAATATAGTAACCGAAAACTCGGTTGTATCCGATTTTCAGCTTTTTGATGCCCGTCTTTTCCTGTTCTGTCTGCTGGATTGCGGCTATGTAGCCCTTGCCGTTGTGAACAATGTCGCGAAGCTCGTCAAGCTCCGAATTGAAGCCGTCCTTTATCATATCGCCCTCACGCACGGTAAACGGCGGTTCCTCACGGATTGCTTTGTCGATAAGCTCGGCAACGTCCTGTAAAAGGTCAATATTGCGGCAGGTCTCGCTCAAAAGCACCGACTTGCACTCGGATATTCCGCTCTTTATATCCGGCAAAAGCTGTATCGCCGCAAGAAGAGAACGGAGCTCCTTGGCGTTGGCGGTTTCATAAACGATTCGAGCCATCAGACGCTCCATATCGCTGACGTCAGCCACTGCCGCCGTCTCGTTCTCAAGCAGCATTGAATCGTTGAAAAGCTCGTTTACAGCGTTGTGTCTCTTGGTAATCTTCGCAAGATTGACCAACGGCTGCTCGATCCAGCTGCGGACAAGACGCTTTCCCATGGCGGTTTTCGTCTTGTCAAGCACCCACAGGAGAGTTCCTCTGCGTTCCCTGTTTCGCATCGTCTCGGTCAATTCAAGATTCCTCCGCGAAGAAAAATCAATTTTCATAAACTGATTTTCCGAGTAGAAGTCAATCTCCCGAATATTATCAAGTCCCGATTTCTGCACCTCGGTCAGATAGTCGATTGTTGCGCCCAACGCACAGACCGCCTCGTCGCTTCCCTCAATGCCAAGCTCGGTCAGGCTCTTTTTGAAGTGGTCGGTTATGACCCGACGGCTATATTCAACAGTCAGCTTCTCTTCATCAATGCTGTCCGCCGTGCACTCAACGCGATTTTTTATAAACTCCCTTATCTTGTCGTTTTTCACGACTGCGGAATTGTAGCGTATCTCGGTCGGCATATATCTGCCGAGCTCATTGACTATGTCGTTGCCCACCGACTTTGATTCAAGCTGTGTAAGGCTCACCTCTCCCGTTGAAACATCGGCAAAGCAAACGCCTGCCGCGTTTCCGTTGAGCCAGATTGAGCAAAGGAAGTTGTTTTTTGATTCGTCAAGCATACTGCTCTCGATGACGGTTCCGGGAGTCAGCACTCTGATAACGTCACGCTTGACTATACCCTTTGCCGTTGCCGGATCCTCTGTCTGCTCACAGATAGCAACCTTATAGCCCCTTGAAACAAGCCTTGCGATATAAGAATCGACGCTGTGAAAAGGCACGCCGCACATCGGAGCACGCTCCGCCTGACCGCAATCCCTTCCCGTCAGCACCAGCTCAAGCTCTCGTGAAGCCGTCTTTGCGTCCTCAAAGAACATCTCGTAAAAGTCACCGAGCCTGAACATAAGGATAGTATCCTGATATTCTTTTTTAATCTCAAGATATTGCTTCATCATCGGCGTCATTTCTGCCATCTGTTCTTTCACCCCATAAATTGAACTTCTTTGTGTTTTGTTCTGCCTACAAGCAACAGACTTTAGATATTAGACTGATAATATCATAAATATCGTCTAACGTCTAATATCTAAAATCTAAAATCTATCTCAGTGGCAGCCGCCGCAGGAGCCGCACTCGCCCGAACAATGATGCTCTTCCTGAGGCTCACAGGTCTTGGGATCCTCGCCCTGTACGCAGAGAGCAAGAATACCCGTAATGCGGTTCATCATTTCGTCAACAGCCTGACGCGCAGCTTCGTACTTCTGCATATTCTCGTTAGCCATAACCGCCTGATAAACCTCGCTGAACTCCTTGTCATAAGCTGCAAGCTTCTCTTCGTTTGCGTCGTCCTTTGCAGCCTCATGCTGATATGACATATGGATAAGCTGAATCTTATTGATAAGATCGTTGAGATCCGTGTCAGCCTCATTCGTCTTTCTTGCCTCGTGGAATGCGAGATAACGCTCGTCCTGCTGAATTGCCTCGCCGAGCTGTCTTGTGATTTCAATAATGTCCATTGTAAAACTCCTATAAAAATTATTTATCCGAAAAACGCTTTTCAGCGTTCATCCAATACTCCTCTGACTATCCATGTCAAGGGCTCGGTTACCTTAACCCTACAGAACCTTCCGACAAGCTCCTTGCCCTCAACCTCCGGGAACTCGATCATAACATTGCTCTGAGTTCTGCCGTTGAGAATACCCTCGCGCGCATATCCCTCGCACAGAACCGTGTAGGTTTTGTCCTTCATCGCCGCCGTGCGCTCCGATGCGATTCTCTCCTGAGTATCCGTCAGCTCCTTGAACCATCTTCCCTTTTCCTCACGCGAAACGGGATCGGGCATTTCCGCCGCCCTCGTTCCCGGACGCGGTGAAAAGATGAATGTAAACAATGAAGTAAATTTAACCTTTTCAATAAGCGAAAGAGTGTCCTTAAACTCCCCGTAGGTTTCCCCGGGGAAACCGACTATAACGTCGCTCGTCATCGAAAGACCCGGCATCACCTTCCGCGCATACTCGGCAAGCTCAAGATACTTTTCACGAGTGTAGCCTCGGTTCATCTCTTTAAGCACCCTGTCATTTCCGCTCTGGAACGGAAGATGCAGGTGCTTCGCAACCTTATCGCAGGAAGCCATTGTGTCAAGAAGCTCCTTTGTGCAGTCCTTCGGGTGGGAGGTCATAAACCTGATAATAAAATCACCCGGCAAATCGTTTATGCGCCTGAGAAGCTTTGAAAAATTGATGTCCCCGTCAAGATTCTTGCCGTAGGAATTGACGTTCTGTCCGAGAAGAGTGATATCCTTACAGCCCGAGGAAATCAGCTCCTCGGCTTCTTTGACAACATCTTCGGGGTCGCGGCTGCGCTCTCTGCCCCTGACATAGGGAACTATGCAATAGCTGCAAAAATTGTTGCAGCCGTACATTATCGGAAGCCAACCCTTGACACTGCCGTCTCGCCTTACGGGAAGCTCCTCGGCAATAACGCCGTCCCCGTCGGGGCACTCATAAACCTTTTTGCCCGTGCAAAGCACACGGTATATAAGCTCGGGGATTTTATGAATAACATGCGTGCCGAAAACAAGATTGACAAACGGGTAGCTTGTTCTGATTTTCTCAACAACCCTCGGCTGCTGCATCATACATCCGCATAGAGCTATTATGAGATTCGGGTTGGTTTTTTTCAGCCTTTTGATTGCGCCGACATTTCCGTATATCCTGTCCTCCGCGTGTTCACGGACAGCGCAGGTGTTATAAAGTATCAGATCCGCATTTTCAACATCGTCCGTAAAATCATATCCGAGCGATTCAAGTATACCCTTTATTCTTTCACCGTCGGAAACATTGCCCTGACAGCCGTATGTATGAACAAATGCAAGCGGCTTTGACGGTTCAAAACGCGAGGTTACAACCGTCCTGACAAGCTCCGCATATTCGTGCTGTTTCTCCATTTCTTCGGGCGAAACCTTTACATTCTTTTTCATTCTGCCGTCGCTCAAAGGGCATACCTCTCTTTTTAACTTATTAACTGTATAATTATATAATAAACGCGCTTTCTTTTCAAGCATTTTGAGATAAATTTATTTTCTTTCATTGTGTGGTTCATTGTGTGCTCTCCGATATCGAAATTGAGTGCTCTCCGATATCGAAATTGTACATTAGTCAATGATGTGAGACCAAAAAAATGAAAAAAGAAAAAGAGTTGATTAGAATATGTTTTTCGGGGCAGAGAGAGTGAACGACGGAGCGTAGCGGAGGAG
>CAVELL010000019.1:0-9191 GCA_963616775.1 Eggerthellaceae bacterium
TATAAATCAACACTTTCAGAGCTTCGCTCACTTCGAGCGAGGCTCTTTTTCTGTCTTGAAATCGACGTGTCAAAATGCTCTCGGTCCTCATTTGTCCTCATAATCCCCGTTTTGTCCTCTTTCTTCAGCCTGAATTTTGAGGACAGAACAGCTTTTTTACCGTATAAAAAACATCCCCGCCCCCAAAAAATTACATTTTCGGCAGGAATGAATATTGATGTATAATTTAAAAATACGACAGTTCATTTTTGATATTGACAACGCAATATAATTATATAACAATATAACTATATGGAGATGATTATATACTTACAACAACTTTTTTTGATGAGAAAAAGATGCTTGAGCTTTGCGAAAGACTCATAGCAGTTGAAGAGGACCGCCTTACAGGAAAAAGGGGAGTATCGGTTGATGAATTAGACCACTATCTCGATACTGTAATAGAAGATGGTTGATAGAGTATATGTCGACTGTATTATTGACTGTCGGCAAGATTACGACCGGTTGATTAAATAAGCGCAAAAACTTACCCTCCGAGATTTTATTGTCTCGGAGGGATTTTTTTGATGCTTTGGTTTTATATTATTTCCTCAATCATATACAGCGGAAGATTGATGAGCCGGTCGTCTTGCCTGTAATCTGCCATTGAGGTTCTGACTGATATTTCGGGGCTGAATCTGTCACGGTAGGATTTCAGGCTCTTAGCCTTGAGGTTTTCCTCGGCTTTGACCTCAACAGGGATAGCCTTGTCGCCGACGTCAATAACAAAATCAACCTCGCAGGTGTTGCGGTCGTTATTGTAATAATAAATACCGATATCGGGTAGGGTCTTAAATTGCTGACAAACATATTGCTCGGTCAGCGCACCCTTAAATTCGGCAAAAAGCTCGTTGCCGTTTAGAAGAACTGATTGATTTATACCGGTCATACAACCGAGAAGTCCGACATCAAGTACAAACAGCTTGAATGCTTTGAGGTCCTCATACGCCTTCAGCGGAATGGCACCCGAATTGACACGGCCGACCTTATATATAAGTCCGCAATCGCAGAGCCACATTATGGCAGCTTCATAGTCTTTCGCTCTTGCACCCTCACGGACGAGACCGTAAACAAACTTCTTGTTCTCCTTGGCAAGCTGAGAGGGGATACTGTTCCACACCATGCGGATTTTTGGAACAATGTCGGCAGGGGCGTGCTTGGAGAAATCCTGTTCATAGGCGGTAAGTATTCTTTTCTGAATCAAGCGAACCTCGCTAAAGTTCTTATTGTCAATAAAGCTTTGAACAGCCTCAGGCATACCGCCGACAAAATAATACTGCTTGAGTGCGCTGATATAGACCTGCTTGAACGGTGTTATCAGCTCAAAGTCTTTGGCGTCGAGCAACTGAGCATAGCGTTCGCCGAGTGTGGCATAGACAAACTCCTTGAACGAGAGGGGATATAAGCTCATAAAATCGACTTTGCCGACAGGAAATGAAGTGCCGCCGTGCAATGCGATTCCGAGAAGCGAGCCGGCACAGATAATTTGATACTGCGGTGCATCCTCATAAAAATACTTAAGAGACGAAAGTGCTTTCGGAACCTCCTGAACCTCATCAAAAATCAATAGTGTTTCTTCCGGGTCAATTTTCTTCCCGGCATAAAGCTCGATACCTGTAATTATGCGGCTCACATTAAGGTCTGAGGCGAATAGCTCAGCCATAACAGAGTTTGAGTCGAAGTTGATGTAAACGCAGTCCTTATATGTCGTTTTGCCGAACTCTTTCATGAGCCAGGTTTTGCCGACCTGCCTTGCACCCTCTATTATCAGCGGCTTTCTGTGTCTGCTTTCTTTCCACTTATACAGCTTTTCTATCGTAAATCTATACATAAAATACCCCCTTACACACTTAACTGTTTTTATTATACCCCATATTTACAAAAAAATCAACGAATATTTAAAACGATAACACTTTTTCATAGGAATAAATGTCGATGGTATACACTTTTACATAGGAAAAAGTGTGAAGCAGGGAAGAGTGATAGTAACATTTTGTTTGAAATTTAACTTTCGAAGGCTATTCGTTCATAATTTATTCATATCCTATTTATTCGCAGTCAAAAGAATTGTGCTATACTAAAAAAAGCTGCCGTTGGAAAAACTGTTTTAAAATCAGTTTCGTTGAACGGCTGGCTTTGTCATCTCTTAAATGTGTAGATTTTTTCAATATAGGTCATATATTTGAGCAAATCCTCATCGCTGAGATGTATGTATTTTTGAGTTGTTCTTGATGCGTTTTGACTTGCTTGCTTTTTGTGGCCGAGGAGGGCACTAATCACATAGTCGGGGACGCCGAGAGAATTAAGACGTGATGCAAAAGTGTGACGGAGAGAATGGTTGTTGTAATACTTATAAATTGCTTTGCCTTTTTTCTTCTTGTTTTTGGGGTTGGTCGAATATCCGTGAATTACCCTTGCTGAGTGCTTGAGTGCCGACGGATAAATAATTTTGCCGTATTCGTTAACATTCAGGAAGTGAATTTCATCTCCGGTTCCGTTATAATTTATATCATAAAAGCCATGCAGATTTCTGTAAGTCGGCGTATCTTTTGTCTTTTGAAGGTATGTCCTAATATAGTTTTCACCCCATTCACGCATATTACATTCACGCTTTTCGACGGCGGCTTTTAGAATCTCATATAGTGAGTCACACATTGGAACAACTCGTTTAGAATTGTATTTGGGGTTGCATACTTGGGATTTTTTGTCTTCGATGAATTGACGACGTATGTGCAAAAGTCTTTTCTCAAAATCACAATCCTCAACAGCAATAGCACAAGCCTCTCCAAGTCTTGCGCCTGCTAAAAGAGAGATTACCATGGGCAGAAATACCGAACTGTTTTCGTCAAAACGCTCAAAAATTGCATCCAATTTCTTGGAGGGAATGATATCTCTGCTTTGCTCATTGTGTTCTTCTATCGTCGCATCTTCGTCTCTTTTGGGCACAGGAAATTCATCACGGTCAAAGCTCTCAAGGTAGCCCTTCTTGACTGCGTACTTAGCCATACTGAGAAGCAGACCATGGAGGTTAGAGACGGAACTGAATGAACGCTTTTTATCATAGTAAAGATTATTTAGAAGATTATTAAGCATCTCAGGGCTGAGATTACTGATTATCTCTTTGCCTATTGTCGGAAAAACATCGTTGCGGAATTTTTTCTCGTAACCGTTTCTGGTATTAGGAACCCAATCCTTTAGCTTAGCTTGTTTTGGTATAAAGATTTTGGTGACAAAGTCCTCGACGGGAATCATCTTGTCAAACTCCAATGTCTTTTCTTGCCCACCGAAGTAGTATTTGTTTATTGCAATTTCGCCGGCAGCGAGTGCTTCCTCCGGGGAAGCAAACCCGCCCTTTGAAATTTGAGTTCTCTTGCCGTTGACCTTTATACCCTCAAAGTAATAAGTAAACCTTCCGTTTGACCTTTCCTTTACACGAACCACAGGGATTTCTCTTCTCTTTCTTGCCATAATCAGTTCTCCTTTCTGTCATTGCCGACAGCCCAAATATATACCTCGGCAAGAATGCTCATAACGGTTTTCATTGTCGGCTTTGTAAGGTGCGAGTTGTTTTTTATGGCTTCGACTGCGTGTGCAATCTGAGCAATACTCAGTTTGTCGGCAGGAGTATCGCCTATATCGCACAACACGGATTCTTCAAGAATCCTGCGCATATTTTTATAGGTTGTTAAAGATTGACAGTAAATAGGAAGTATATAATCGACGATATATTGTCCGACTGTCAGGGTGTCGTTGCTTGTATGTGTATAATTGTTCATTATTTAAAATCCCTCCTTAGGCTACAACCGGTTTTAAATCGGTTGGGTCGGTGTAATCCACATTAGCACTCTCGATGAGGAAGCGTTCGACCTCCTGCTGTGATACTTTTATTTCACCGAGCTTCATTGCTCTGATGTGACCACACTTTATAAGATTGCGGACGGTTGTGTTTGTTGTGTGGAGTAAGGTTGCAAGCTCCGGTACAGTGTATACGACGGGCGAGAGCTCCTTGGGGTTGTTTGTTGATGTAATGGTTGTTGACATATCGTTTTCTCCTTTGTGTAAATAATTTTTGATTTCTTCGTTGGTAACCTTGAGCTTACCGAGCATCGTTGCTTTTAATTCCCCGGATTTTATAAGTTTTCTGACCAGTGTCGGTGTAGTGCCGAGTATCGCTGCTGTCTCCGGAATTGTGTGTAAAACCGATGTGCTTGGGTCGAAAATAGGTCCCGCGCGGAAAGTTCCATTCATTAGAAATACTCCTTAATTTTTTGATTGGACTGATTTAGTTGCTAAAACATTTTATCGCTCCCTCTGTTTTGACGCTCAAAACAAAAATTTTAAAAGAAAATCGAATAATTTGTCTCTGAACTCTTGCGAGCTCGTAATAAATATGTAATAATAAAAGATTAAATCGCATTTTAAAACAATTTTTTAGGCTTTTTTCGGGAATTTTTAAAAATTCTCTGTTTCCGATGCTTAAAGCGACCGAATCATTCCCTATACGCACGCATGCATATACATTTAAAAATAAAATAAATAAAAAAGCCGCTTAATAGCTCGAATAAAACTGTCGTTTCCAAAATCGGAACGACGGTTTTGTTCTGTATTACAGAAAAATCCCCCGCAGAAAATTACTGCGGAGGATGAATGTTATGTATTCAGTTTTTCTTGAAGAAAGTGTTATTGACAATCGAATATATAAACTCGTCGGGGCTTCGGTAGTACATCGCATGGATGACCTTTTTGATTTTGTATGAGGTTTCCTTATCAAGCTTCATTTCCTTTGCCGTATGGTTAAAATCACAGATAAGAATTTTCGTCGGAAGCATTTTCCAGTCTTGAAGAAGCAATTCATTTTCAAGAAAGGACGAAAAGCTGCCGATGATGATACCTGCCAACACAAGGTCTCTTTTCTCAATTTCTTTGTTTTGAAGAATTCGCTGCCATTTTACAACAGTGCGGAATGCTTCTTCGGTTGCTTTAATCCGTGCGTTAAGTTCGGATTCCGTAACCGTTCGATTACAGGTAAACTCCTTAAACTTTTGCACGGTGATAAAACATAAATCCGCAATCTCAGACGGCAAGGACTCCGAAATGTCATTCAGATACCTAAACATCACATTAATCGGAATTTGGTCGTAGGGAAAAAATCTCTCGAATTCCACCGACGAGTAATCGGCATCGTTAATGTCATCTATAAGGAGCAAATCCTCGTCGTAAATCATGCCGTTGATTCTTTTGAAGGTGTTAATGACATTTTCGACCTTTTCGTTCGTATTAAGCCATAGAGTTTTGCGTTGTATGCGACCGTCGGTAATTGTCATTGACAATACTCTTTGTCCGTCCAATAAATCTTCACGAACTTCTCTGACCCAGCATATCTCGTTTACTTTTCTTGTCCTGCACCTTACCGTAGCTTCTTTCATAAAAAATCCTTCTTTCTTTCAGATAGCTGTCTTGTACGCCTGTATGTTGCCAAGAGCAAAGTTCTTTGCGCCGAAGCTGCCGGGTTTAACATCCTTGACCGCTTCGCAAAACTCATATATTTTTGCGTCAAGGTCGTCAATCATATTGAGAACCATAGCCTCCAGAAAGCATGGCTGCTTTGCACTTCCGTACTCAAGCTTGCCGTGATGTGAGATGAGCATATGCAGAACCGAAGCGCGCACCTCATCCGATATGGCAAGCTTATCACACAGCTTGTCAATGTTAATTGCACCCATAACAAGATGACCGAGCAGATTTCCGTTGACCGTGTATGTGCTTTTTGGCCCAAGCTCGCAGGCATCAATCTCGTCGATTTTTGCGAGGTCATGTAAAATGACACCTGTCAAAAGCAGGTCACGGTTAATAAACGGATACACTTCGCAAATTGCCAAAGCCGTCTGCATCATGCAATATGTATGGTGACAAAGACCGCCGACGCACGCGTCGTGCATACTGAGCGCTGCAGGATAGTACAGAAATTCTTTCTCAACCTGATTTAGAGCGGTCTCCGTGAGACGCTCCAACTCATCGTTTTCAAACATGCAAATAACATTGTAAATTTCCAACAGTGCCTCGTCGCAATCAAGCGGTGTGCATGGTACATAATCCGCAAGGTCGAGCATGCTTGTATCAACCGGCAGGATTTGAGTGACATTAAGCTGTACTTGACCGTTATAATCAGATGTTGTTCCAATTATGCGTTGCAGAGTCAATTCCTCAAAAGGAGGCTTGTCTCCGTTATAACCCCATTTCTTTGCTCGGATGTCATTGTCCTTATCTGTCAACCGCAAATCAAGGTAATTGTTACCGGTTTTTGTGGCTTTAACTTCGACGCTTTTGATAAGGAACACTCTGTCGATTTTCTCATTGCTTGTAATTTTCATAAGTACAATCCTTTCAATTAAAAATAAAATCATTTTCTATAAGCTCCTGCTGAAATGCTTCATCATTTTCAAACATTCTGCGCATGATTTTTTTGATTTTGCGAGCGATTGATTTATCGACATTGCAATTTCCGACCTGATAGTTTATTTCGTGAAAAAGCATATCCTCCGCCCGTTCGGGGGTTGTCATCGGAAATGTATTGCCGAAGAACCATGCAAAGCTTGCAATCATTACTGCTGCAAGAATTACATCCTTGTTATGAATCCCGTTCCGCTCAATAAATTCCTTCCAATCCCAAACCATCTGAAAAGCATTGAGTGCACAATCATATCGTTTGGTAAGCTCAAGCTCCGCAATCGGGGTAACATAATTCTCATCGCAATACATTTGATACTCTCGAACAATTGCAAAGCAAAGGTCTTGCAACTCCTCTCTGAAATTGTGAATCTCGGAGAAAAAGTAACGGAAAATAATTCCGACCGGAATTTTGCGCTTCACAAAAAACTCCGGGAGATTCACCTTGGAAATGTCGACATCGTCATCCAAATCCTCAATCATAAGAATTTCGTCAGAGTCAATTATTCCTTTGATTTTGAAAAATCTTTCCCGCACATACTCTGCCTCATAAATCGGCACAAGCTGCATGGCGGTTCTGAAGATTTTGCCGTCCGAGACCTGCATATAAAGCAAAGCCTCGTCTCTTGATGATTGGTTCGATGCACTCCTGACAAAGTACACGCCGTCTGCTCGTCTTTCGTTGTTTTCGATAATTTCTTTCATAAACTAATCCTTCTTTCTTAAAAATTCTTTTGTTTTCTTAAATTTGACCTAAAAAAGCTAAATCATAACTTTTCAACTCCTTGTGTCTAAGTTATCATATACAATATGTCATATAAGTCGATTTTAAATCTTTCGATAAAAAAGCCGCCTCAACTGACGAGACGGCTTGAAATTTTTGTATTGTATTCCGATTTTGATGATTAAAACAGGTCGATGCCGAAAAAAGTGTTTTTATGTAAGCTAAAGCTTCGGAAAAATGTGCGGAAAAGATATTGAGAATCCAAGAATAATGTGAATGTTTTCCCGGCGAGCGTTTGGGATTCGATGCATATAAGTTGGATATCTAAATAAAATTTCACCTCTCACAGTACGGATGCTGTGGGGGGATTTTGCTATTTAGGGGTCAATCTGTTCCCGAATGACTTTTATGACATATATATTATAGACAGAATGGAAATAAGAGTTTAAATTATGAGCGGCAACGGGGTTTTGATTTTACCCAAACATTATTGTCCGCACTATTGGCATTGCACACGGCAATGCATATTATGCCGGGAGCTACCTCCACTCCCGGCTAATACTTCAAAAGTATAAAAATGTTTGCTCGCTCTTGTTGGTTATTCGACAATTTATTTGGAGAATAACCAAACAAGAGGTTAAAAGAGAGGTTAGCAAAGCGGTAGTTTTGCTGAGCAAACAAGGAAAATCGCACAGTATTTTTACCGTGCGTCAGCTTCCGAGCTGTTGGAAATCGGCACTGTTCCCCCGATTTTGGATTGATATCCAGCCTTTGAGCCCACCGAACGTTGAACCTACGGCGGTTAATGCACCGGAATGTCGAAAGCATAAATAACGGAAGGAGATTACATTGTGTCAAGAAAAACAGAAAGAAGAAAAAAGAAGAATTGCCAAGGCAACAAATTGTCGATGGACAAGGTGCTGGCGAATGAGGCAAATGTTTTTTTCAAGAAGTATAAGCACGACAAAACACGAAACAGCTACGAAAAAAACTATAAAAAATACATTGACTATTGCAGAAAAAAGCATAATGCAAAAAGCAAGGAGGACTGCTCGCAGTATATCCAGGAATACGCCGATTATCTTGTTGAACAAGGCAAATCGGCAAGCACGATTCATACCTATCTTGCGCCGGTTTGCATTTATCACGAAACGCAAATGAGCGAAATCAACAAGCCGAAAAGAAAAGTAAGCGAGAACAAAAGAAGCCGCAGCCGTGAGAATAAATATCGGCGAAGCGACCAGCAATATGATAACGACAAGTATAAGTTGGTCGCTGATTTTCAGGCTTGTGTCGGTATTCGTCGAGCGGAGCTTGCAAAGCTTTGTCTTGACGATTTTGTGCAGGACGAGTCCGGTTATTGGTGCGTCAGAGTAAAAAGAGGCAAAGGCGGCAAGCCTCAGCTACAGCGAATTTTGCCCGATGATATCGAGTTTGTGAAAAAGTATTTTAACACCGACAGCAACGAAAAGTTATTCAAGAAATCGGACTTTTCGGACAAAATGGATTATCATCATCTCAGGGCTTTACAAGCGCAGAAAGCGTATAAATATTACTACGGCTTACTTCATTCCGGCAATAAAAAGCAAGACGCAAAAGCCGCCTATAAGCTTGTGGGTGAGCTTTTGAAGCGGTGGAACACATACAATAAAAATAAAGGGAAAAAGCCGAGAAATTTTCCGTTCAAAAACACAAAAGGCATATACAAGCTGCGCGGTGATAATCGCAAAAAGGCTCTCGCCGACGGATTGCCCGTTGAGTACGACCGCTTGGCAGTTTTTGCCGTCAGCGTTTTCCACCTTAGCCACTGGCGTTTAGACACGCTCACAAATTATTTGTTGGCGGTGTAAAAAACCACAGTATGCCTCTGCGGAGTAATCTGCAGGGGTTTTGCAATGTTGCAGATAAATAGCGGGTTTATATTCAAAGTCCCTGTAAACGGACTGTAAAATGCTGCTTTGTAAAATTTTGCGTTGATAAA
>CAVELL010000020.1:0-11949 GCA_963616775.1 Eggerthellaceae bacterium
AAGTCCGTCAGCACAACTTCAAACGCTCTGTTTCTTATGTTATTCATCCGTCTAATCCATTCCATTTGATTGCCTGCTTTGAGTTGTTCGGTAACACCCTCACACTCTGCCGTTTGATTTACCAGCCGAAAGAAAAGATCCTCTGCCTGCTGGTCAATATCTGCAAGATAGGCCTTCAATTCGCCGCTGGTCAGCAGATTGGCATAGCGCACACGGTGGCACTTCTTGAGATAGCGGAGATGTCGCTGTCCCCATATCCCGATTGATTTTTGCTCTTCATCCAGCTCATCGTCTCCGGCAATAATGTAATAATCACCGACCAACTCATATTTCAGCCCCGTGCGTTCGTCTGTAATGTACTTTTCCATAAAAACTGCCTCCTTAATGTTTTGTATTATAATCATAGCAAAGAGGAAGTAAATCGGCAAATGTACGGGGAAATATGTGAGTTTTCAGCCGGATTTTCAATATAGATTTTAGGTTGGTTATGAACATCCGCACCACTTAGAGAAGTCTTATTTGTCAATGAAAACGTTGATGAATAAGGCTTTTTCTTATTATTACATAAGCCGCTTTGTTTATTGCGGCAAATCGAAATGACAAAAGCCCGTCAAAAAACGGGTGCTTGCTTTCAAATCGGCAGGCACCCGTTTTTATTTTCCGAAGCTCGGCAAATCAATTTCCTTCATTTGCCTTTTTTGAATATTTGTTCACATAGACGGCACGCTGAATGACGCGGTCGGCAAGACCGAGAGGGTCTCCGCTTCCGAGGAACAACGAACCGATCTGAGTTTTGCACTCCTTGCTCATAACGAGCTCGACGGCATCCGTATCGCCGCTTGTCGCTCCCGTGCAAAGTGCGCCGGCACCGCTGATGAGCACAGCATTCTTGCCCTTGATTTTTCTTGCCGCCCCCGAAGCGCACGCCGCAGAGCCGTCCCATTTGAACGAGCCGATTCTTGCGCCCGCAATCTGGGCAAAGTCATCAAGTCGCGGTTCTATTGACTCCGAGGTGAGAGAGTAAGCGATTATGTCGCTCTCGGCAAGGTGGCGGATATAATTGATGTTTGACGACTTGTAAATTGCCGCGTGAATTTTGGCAACCGCAGGAAGCTTAACGTCTTCGTCACAGGCGCAGCCCTTTATCCTGACGTTAAAGCTTGCTCCGCTCTTAAATGCGAGCAGGAAATAATCGCCGTTACGGACGCTGCTTCCGAAATCGGAAACATAATCCGGAAGGCGGTCTCCGCCCGTGTGTCTGATGTAGCTGTTGAGCATTGATGCCTTTGTGTATTCAGCCGTGCCCTCATAAACCTTGTACGCCTTTTTAAGCTTGATTTCGCAAGCCTCTTCCAGAGACTTTATGATTTCAAAGGTCTCATCAAAATCGGAGCCGAGGCAAGCGGCACCGTGATGAGCCATCAAAAATGCCTTACATTGCGGGTTGTTTTCGTACTCCGTCTTAACGGCGGTTCTGAGCTTGTCGGTCGAGGGCATACCGTAACCTGCACAGGGAACCGTCTCGCCGAGAAATTCTCTGCAAGCCTTCGGCACGGGATCTATCGGCAAGCCTGCTGCCGCAACGATGGACGCATTGACCTGATGAGTGTGTATAACGAAGTTCACATCTTTTCTGAGCGCGTAGGCATCGGCGTGGATTCCCTTTTCGCTCGACGGCTTCACGTTACCCTCATATCCGCAGTCGGCGATATTGACAACAACAATGTCATCGGGCGTCAGCGTTTCATAAGCCTTGCCGCTCGGAGTTATAACAAACTGTGTATCTGAAATTCTTGCGCTCACATTTCCCCACGTTCTTGCTATCAGACCCGTTTCAAGCAAAATGTGTCCTGCCTCAATAACAGCTTTTTTGGCTTCTTCAAGAGTATACACCGGAACTTCCCCCTATCTTTATCAACCGATTCTTCCGCAGTTATCGAACACTCTGTCGAAACGCGAGATAGCATCGTCGATGTCTTCTTCATTGTAAGCCGCGCTGGTGTAAAGACGGCTGCCGGCGAGGGTAACCATTCCCTCCGCCATATATGCCGCACCCATGTGCTCCATCTCTTTCTGGCGGGCACTCGTCTGCTTGAGAATCTCGGGAATCTCCCACGGCTTTGACCAGTTGATGGCAAAATGCATGGTTCCGACGGTATCAAGATGGCAGATTGAGCCCTGATTAAAGGCTACAAACGGAAGATTATGCTTTTTGATTGATTTCTGTATTCCTTCAATAAGTCTGTCGCCCATAAGACCGGCTTTTTCGCAGGCATTTGTCTTTTCGATCTCGCAAAGTGTATAGTAACCGGCTACGCAGGACAGCGGAGTTGCCGCCATTGTACCGCCGCACATTGCCTTTTTAACCTTCTTGCCCGATGAATCGAGACCTGCGCCGAGGTGAGCCATAACGTCTCTGTGACCACCGATTCCGCCCGCTCCGGGATAACCGCCGGCGACGATTTTGCCGAAGATTGTGAGGTCGGGATCGACTCCGAAATAGCCCTGAGCACCGGAAAGTCCGATTCTGAAGCCCGTAACGACCTCGTCGAATATGAGCAATGCGCCGTATTTGCGGCAGAGTGCCTCTGCGCCCTTGATAAATTCCTTGCTAAGCGGTCTTGTTCCGCTTTCGGGACCGACGGGCTCGATGAACACGCCTGCCGTACCGCCGATAAACTCATTCTTCTTGAGCTTTCTTTCAAGGTCGTTGAGGTCATTCGGGAAGAACTCGTCCGTGTGCTTGAAAACGAACATCGGAACTCCCCTTGACTGGAGGTTCTTGGTGCCCGGAACACGCATACCGTAAGCAAGCTGATCCGACCAGCCGTGATAAGCTCCGCCCATCTTCAGAATATTTTTGTGTCCCGTTGCAAGTCTCGCAACACGAACGGCGCACATACACGATTCCGTGCCCGAGCCGAGCATACGGAACATTTCGACTGACGGCACGCACTCCGCAATTTTATTGGCAAGCTTGTACTCATACTCATGGAAGAGTCCTGTTGACGGACCGCAGTCGTTGAGAAGCTCGATAACCTTCTCGCGAACGGCAGGAGGGTTGCTTCCGATTATTGTCGGACCACCTGCCTGGAGGAAGTCGTAGTATTCATTTCCGTCGATATCATACAGCTTATTTCCCGAAGCCTTTGTAAAAACAAGCGGGAACGGATAGTTGAAAGCGAGATTATGCTGAACCCCGCCCGGGATTCTCTGCTTTGCAACGTCAATCATTTCCTTTGACTTGGCGCACTTCTTGGCGTAATATTCGCCCTCGTACCTTTTGAGAGCCTCGGGCTTAATGCTGTAAATCGGCTTTTTGATAAGAGCGTCAAGCTCCTTCGTCACCTTATCGGCATCAAGATAATTCTTAATCGCAAAATTATTTCCCATAAAAGTTTGCCTCCTTAGAAATTTTTACATTATGATTATATCACACAATCTTATGAATTTGAATACTTCAAAAAAATTTTTTTGTATGATTATATAAAAATCTTTTTACTTTCGGTTATTTTTATGTTAGAATACTGTTATAAACCTAATGACTGGAGTTGTTATTATGAGTGCTTATGTTATTGCATACGATGTCGGAACGACGGGACTTAAAACCTGTCTTTTTGAAATTGACAAACAGATAAAGCCGATTGTCAATTCCTACGGTTCATATAACCTCTATATTCTTGAAAACGGCGGAGCGGAGCAGGACGCCGATGAATGGTGGGAAGCGATGTGCGCCACCACCAAAGAGATTTTCACAAAAACCGATATTAAGCCGGAGCAGATTGCCGGTGTTTCATTCTGTTCCCAAATGCAGGCTCTTGTCCTCGTCGACAAGAACGGCAATCCCGTCCGTCGACCGATGAGCTATATGGATCAGCGCGCCAAGGAAGAGCTGAAAAAGTATATGGCCTACGGTCTTCAGATTGCGGGCGCAAACATTGTTCCCCTGCTCAAATCCCTTGCGGTCACGGGGGCCGTTTCGTGCAGTGTCAAGGATCCCGTTTACAAATACAAATGGGTCGAAAGCCATGAACCGCAGAACTACAAAAATGCTTACAAATGGCTCGACGTTAAGGACTTCCTTATCAGCCGATGCACAGATAAATTCACTATGACAAAGGATTCCGCGTTCGCCACCCTGCTCTATGACACAAGAAAAGGCAAGGAATGCTGGAGCAAAACCGTCAGCGATATTTTCAAGGTGAATATGTCTCACCTCCCCGATATCATTGAATCGACGGATATGGTCGGCGGAGTAACCGAAAAGGCAGCTGAAAAGCTCGGTCTCGTTCCGGGAACTCCCGTATTCGGCGGCGGCGGTGACGCTTCGCTCATCGGAGTCGGAGCCGGAAGCTGCTCGGTCGGCGACACCCACATCTATTCGGGAACGTCGGGCTGGGTCGGCACGGTTGTGGAAAAGCAGCTTGTCGACACCTCGGCAATGATTGCCGCGATTGTCGGCGCGGATCCGCACAGCTTCAACTACTTTGCCGAAATGGAAACGGCAGGCAAATGTCTTGAATGGGTCAAGGATCATCTTTGCCTTGACGAGATCGGAATCTTCATTGAAAAGAAGAAAATCACAGACCGCACCGAGAAAGCGTACACCAGCCTTTATGACTATATGTCCGAGGTCATCGACTCGGTGCCGGCAGGTGCAAACGGCGTTCTGTTCACTCCGTGGCTTCACGGAAACCGCTGTCCTTTTGAGGATCCGAACGCCGCAGGAATGTTCTTCAACATCAACATCAACACCGGTAAATCCGATATGCTCAGAGCCGTTGTTGAGGGCGTATGCTATCATCTTCGCTGGATGCTTGAAGCTCAGGACAGAAAGATAAAAACCTCATGCACTGTCCGCTTCGTCGGCGGCGGAGCTCTTTCCGACGTGACGGCACAGATACTTGCCGACATCACCGGCAGGAAAATCGAGGTTGTCGAAAGACCGCAGGACGTCGGCGCAGTCGGCGCGGCGGCAATCATCGGAATCGGTCTCGGAATAATCAAGGATCTCGGCAGCGTTAAGGATTATATTCCCGTCAAAAAAGCCTTTGAGCCGAGCACGAAGGACAAATCCGTTTACGATAAAAGCTTTGCGGTATTCAAGAAGCTCTACTCCTCAAACAAAAATAATTTCCGGTTGCTTAACAGCTAACTAAAGACGAAACAGCGGTCCGCAAGCGAACCGCTGTTTCTATTCAGCAAAAAGTGTATGCAAAAAGCGGAAGGGGTTGGTACCGCTTTTCAACCTTTTTATAACCCCCGAAGCAACTTGTTCAATATATGCCGTTGAGGTAAGAAAAGAGGAACACATAAAGGAACAAATCAGCAAAGCCTTTATGACACCGTTCGGCATCAATTGTGTCCGCACTCCGGAGGTGTACTGCCTTTGTTAATTCGGCGAAGCTATACCTTATACCAAAGCTGCGCCGAGAGCCTTGCAAGCATCAAGGGCATCGTCGTCGGGAGCTTCGTTGCAAATTACGCAGTCGCAAGCCAAGGCAGCACCGTCGTCCCTGCAGGTCTCCTCCCATGTACGCATCCATTCGCCGTCGCCCCAACCGTAGGAGCCGAAGAGAGCTATCTTCTTTCCGTTGAGCTTTGGCTCACAGTCATTGAACATGGGCTCAAACTCGCTGTCCTCAAGCTGCTCGGCACCCATTGACGGGCAGCCGAAAGCGATAGCGTCAAAATCATCCGTCATTGAAGCACCGAACTCCGAAGCTGTGAACACAGAAACCTCCGCGCCCTTTTCCTTTGCGCCGTCGGCAACCGCGTCTGCCATTGCCTCCGTATTTCCTGTTCCGCTCCAATATACCACTGCTATTTTACTCATTTTTTTGTCAACCTTTCTTTGTGTTTATTATTCGGCACGCCGTCCGGCGGCTTCCGTTTTTATTATGCCGCAACCGTCAGCCTTTCAAGGCTTTTGCCCTTGGCATACAGCTCACGGTAGATTGCGGTGCATTTCCTGTACCTTTCAAATCTCTTCATCGCGGCACACTCGTCGCCGTACACCTTCCAGCAGCCCACGCATTTACAGCCGGTCGCTTTGTTTTCGATGAAGCCTCTGACATCTTCGGGAGGATAGCCGAGAAAGAGACCGATTTCATGAGGAAAATCCTTGTTCTGTCGGAGCCGCTTTATCAGCTCGCAAACGCAGTGCTCCGCTGTTTTTCCGCAGTATCCGAGCTCACTCAGGATTTTTTCGGCATCGTCGCTGTTCAGGTCGGCGCACAGACGCGAGGGTCTGTATACATAAATCAGCGCACGTCCGTTGCCGAATCTCATCGGCAGAACTCTGAGTCCCTTGTGAACAAGTGCCCTGTTCCAGTCTCTCACACATTCACGCATTATATCCGCGGTCGGGAAACTGCAGGAAAACAGGTTGCCCGTTTTTATTCCCGCCAGGGTCGGCGAGCAATGCTTTATGAGCAATTCCTCTGACACGGTTATCTACCTTTCAATGTGGTTAGCATAAGCTAACCAGAGAGTATTTTTTAAAAGCCTCTCGGCTTTTGCTGTGACTATCTTACATCAAAAACGGAGCCCAATCCACTCCGAAAAGATAGAATTAGGCTCCGATCGGACACTTTTAATTAAGGCAATACCGCACAATTGGATTGTGCGAATTGCCTTAAAGCAGCCGATTTCTGTATTCACTCGGACTTACACCCTTGACATCGCGGAACGCACGTGCAAACTTACTGCTGTTGTCGTAGCCGTGCTCCCCCGCGATCTCCGTAACGGTTTTGTCGGTGTATTCCAGCATATAAGCCGCCGACTCCATCTTCACCGTGCGAATATACGCATACAGCGGTACACCGTAAACGCCCCTAAAGATGTTTTTTATGTGTGTGCCCGAAATGTGGAAGTACTCGGAAAGCTGTTCAAGCGTAATGCGCCTGTCCATATTGTCGGTAAGAAATCGGCTTATCTCTTTCGCCAAAGCGACCTGTGACTTTGAAAAAACCTTGTCCTTAGACTCGTCGTTTTCAATGTTGAGTGAGCTCAGGAAAAGCAGAAGCTCCAGTACCTTAATTTTAAAATAGCCCTTTTGTATTTCCTTGGGAACAGAATAGAGCTCCGAAAAAATGTGCTCGACGGAGGCATCGGAGCGTGCCGTAAAGCAGCTGCGGTTACCGCAGAACTTCTCAGCCAAAGCCTGCGGTCTGACCGTCACATCGTCAAGGATACAGGAAAGACAACCGGGTGCTTTTTCAATATCAATTCTCACGGTTATTCCGTGGTAATGCTTGAGCGGAAAATATGTCACTGCGGAACGTTCGTCTGCCCGACCGATAACAAGATCGCCGGGTGCGGCATAGCAAAATTCATCGCGGAAATGACATTCCATACGACCCTCGCGGCAATGATTTATTTCGATCGTGTTTGCGGACGGCAATCGGTCATCTTCAACGCTTTGGATATGCGCGTCGTTATAAATGAGACTGATGCCCGGGAACACGCCGTAGGTCACCGTGCGGAATCTGCCGTTTTCGCCGATCCTCTCTCTTATTTCACCGTATTCGGCGTCTGCCGTCATACTGCTTTTTATCTTACATTCATTTTTACAGTTCATCAAGCACTCCTGATTTTATATTGTATGAATATCTGTTGCCGCAAAGCAAAAGGGACGTCACATTAAGATGCATCCGCCCCCTCAATATTAAAAGACAAAATTGAAATTGCCCGTGGCAAGATTTGCAAGGAAAATGATTATCTGCCCCCACGGAGAACCGAAGTATTCGACGAGGTAGTCTCTGTCGATTCCGGGCGTCGCAGTAACAGGTTCGGTCGCTTCGCCGAGCCCGATTTCATTGAGCTTTTCGAGCACAAGCCTTGCAAGCACAACGTTTCCCGCCGCGCTCGGGTGGATTGTGTCGGAAGAAATAAGCTCGCTGTGGTTTTCAAAGGCTTCGCCGGTTTCAACAATATATATATTCTCCGGCTTTTCCGTGCAGTATTTTTCAATCGCGTCGTTGATTCTCTTCGCCGCCTGCTTATAGGGTCTCTTTGCAAAGTCAAATCTCCACGAGGTGTAAAGCGTCTGCACGAGGATTACCGCGTCGGGATTTAGTGAATGAATCTGATCCATACACTTTGAAAAATTCTCGTAAAAGGTCTCGCCGATTTTGTCGAATTTTGAGTAGTCATTGAAGATTATTCCCTGAGCGATGAGAAGAGCCGCGTGATCAAGCAGAAAATCATTTCCGCCGATTGAGATGCTTATTATATCCGCCCACCTTATATCCTCCCGATAGCTCTCGTCCGTGGTCAGGTATTTATAGAGATATTCACTGTTTCTGCCCATTACGCCTCTGTTTTTGTAATTATAATGATTGGTGTCGGCAACGATTGCGCCGTAAGAAGCTTCATCGGGATTTTTGATTCCGAAGCCCTGCGCTATCGAATCTCCGAGCACAAGATAATTGAGCGCATCCTTCGCGCTTGCCGCTATGCCGAGAATACTCAGGCAAAGAGCAACGCTCACTAAAACCGCGATTATTCTTTTCAGATATTTCACAGCAATCACCCTCCGAATAATCGCCCGACAAATCAAAGTGCGATTATCAGTTTTTTACATTATATTCCTTGTTATGTCCGCTGTCAACGATTGATTTAGAATGATTGAGGAGTGTTTTGATGCTTTACACAACAACATACCGATCCCCGCTCGGCGAAATGACCCTTGCCGAAAAGAACGGAAAGCTTGCGGGACTTTGGCTCAACGGGCAAAAATACTTTCTTTCGGGAATAAAGGAGGAGCTTGTTCCATGCGAAAGCCGCGAAGTGTTTATCAAAACAAGGGACTGGCTCGACCGCTATTTTTACGGCGATATGCCGTCCGCAGATGAGCTTGAGTTAGCACCCGTCGGGAGTGATTTCCGCCAAACCGTGTGGAAAATTCTGTGTGAAATTCCTTACGGGGAGACTGTCACATACGGCGAAATCGCCGAGGAAGCGGCAAAAAGGCTCGGGCTTGAACATATGTCGGCTCAGGCTGTCGGCAACGCCGTCGGTCACAACCCGATATCCGTTATTATCCCTTGCCACCGTGTTGTCGGCGCAGACGGCAGTCTCACGGGCTATGCCGGAGGAATTGATAAAAAGATATATCTTCTGCGACACGAGGGTCTTGATATGAGCCGCTTCAAGACAGCAAAAAAGGCATAAACATTTATTGACATTACAAATAATAAATGCTATTATTTAGGTGACCGCCGGTCAAATCGGCGGTCACACGGAAGCATATCAGAGGGAAGTTCGGTGAAATTCCGTCGCAACAGCCATTACCGTGATTGAGCTTGCTCATAAGTCGGAATACCTGATAAGCCTATATACAAATCTTTGGGCAGGAAAGAAACGAAAGCTGTATCTGTTTTTTTAACGGACACGGCCAATATGTTTTTGTCCGCCCGAGAAAGGACGGTTTTTTTATGTCTGAAAAGGGAAAAGAAGCTTATCTTCAGCTTCTCCGGGCTGTTGCCGCAAGAGAAAATCGCTTGCCTAAAAAAAGCGATTTTTCCGACGATGACGTCAACAGGATCAAGGGCTTTTTCGGACCGTGGCCTTGGGCGCTTGAAGCCGCAGGGCTCAAGAAATCGAAGCAGGAAGAACGCAGACAAAGAAACTATGAAAAAAGGCAGCGTTCACGGGAACGCAGAAAGGCGGGCAAAAAAGATGCTTAAAAAAATCATATCCGTTTTGTTATCAATTACGGTCATCCTCTCGTGCATGGCGACAAGTGCTTTTGCGGAGGGAAGTGCGGTTGCCGCAAAGGTCAAGGAATATCTTGCGGCACCGAGCCAGTACACCAACAACCCCATGTTCGGAAAAAATATTGACAGTACCCTTTCGGGTAACGCAGGCACAACATCACTCGGCAACTTCGGCGGCTATGTAATCTATGAGTTCGACAACAAAATCGAAAACAGCGACGCTCACCGCTACGGTGTGGACTTTATGATTTCGGGCAATGCATTCAATGCTGCGGCAACAACACAGGAGCCCGGTCAGGTTTGGGTTTCTCAGGACGGCAGCACATGGTATGCCCTTGCCGGAAGCGAGCACTATGAGAACGACACCGACTGGAATTACAGCGTAACATACACCAACACAGGCACAAGCACCTCCACCTACTCGGACAGCCGCGGCGAGAGCGGAAACGCCTGCACACGTTCACCCTATCCGAAAAAGGATATGTATCCGACGGTAGACTTTGACGAGACAAGTCTCACTCTCTCCGGCGTTCTCCTCAAGAAGAACCTCACCCCGTCAACGGCAAACGGCATTTCAACATCCTTCGGCTATGTTGACGCGCTCAATTGGAAGCTCAGCGACACGCCGTCCAACCCCTACGTTGAGAACCCGACCGTGAACGGAATCGACGGTCAGTTCGACATTTCCTGGGCAGTAGACAACAACGGTATGCCTGTCAGCCTCGACTGGATCAAATACGTCAAGGTTCAGACCGCGACGTTCATCGACGGCGGAGCGTTCGGTGAAAAATCAACAGAGATAAACGGTGTCAGAATTGCTCAGGACGAGAAGTTTGACAGCGAGACCGTTGACACAAAGATTACCGTAAACGGACAGACAGCCGTGTTCGACAGCAACAATTTCTGCAAGCTCGACAATCTTGACAAGGGCGTTGACATCAACGTCTCAGCCGAAGATGCTAACGTTTACATCAACAACGAAAGAACCGACAGACGCATCTATTCCGCCGCACCCGACAAGGGACTCGTAAGAGTTATCGTTCAGAGCGGCGACGGCGCACCTCAGATCTACACCCTTGACGTGAGCTCGGCTCTCCCCGAAACAGAGCTAAAAATTTCGGATTCGGCTCTCACGCTTACAAGACTTGATTCCGCTCAACTCAAGGCAAATCTCAAATCCGTAACATGGTCCTCGTCGGACGAGGATATCGTAAGCGTCGACAAGGACGGCAAGCTCTTTGCCGTTTCGGAGGGAACGGCTGTGGTCACCGCAACCTCACCAAACGGTCAGACCGCCGAGTGCACGGTCACGGTTCTTCCACGCACCGACGAAGAGACAGTCAGCGTCACATTCAGTGCATCCGACAGCTCGATCATCATCGCTCCGGAGACGATTGAAGTCACCTCCGGCACGGCAAAGGCTTACGGCTACGATGTTGCGGTGCTTGACCACAACCGAAAAGAAGTACACGGCGTAACCGTATTTGACGTTATCGTTGCGGAGCACAAGAAAATGTACGGCGACGCATTCACAAGAAGCACCGCAACAAATTACCTTGTTATGAGCTCAAGCTTCATAATGAAATCCTTTGGCAAAAGCACCTCGGCATGCGGCTTCCTTGTAAACGGGGCAATGCCAAACGACGGAATTTACAACGAAAATTACGGTTCATACACAGGCTATGCCTGCGACACGGCAACCGTTGTTGACGGCGACGTTATTTCATACTACTTTTATCAGGACACAAGATATTACAGCGATATGTTTGCATGCTTTGACTCCGACAGCTACACAATACGAGCAAACAAGAAGCTTAAAGTAAACATCAAGGGCTATTCCCCCTTTGAGCACGGACTCGAAAGCCCTGAGGTTATAAAAGACAAGTACCTTGCGAATATGAAGGACGTTGACATCTATATCCTCAACAACGGCGAGCTTCAGAAGGTCGGTACAACGGACAAGCGCGGCAACGCCAAGATAAAGCTCAGTGAAGAGGGCGAATACATACTTGTTGCTGTCAGAGCCGCCTCGGATGATCAGTCTCCGACAATCGTCGCATATTCAAAGGTAACCGTAACGGCTAAGACCGATCTTTGGATCGTCCGAGTTTTCAAGGCTGTTTACGGGTTTGTTGCCGATATTCTCAACAAGATTTTTGACGGGATGTGCTAAAGTCTGAAAACAAAACTTAAATACAAAAGAGGAAAAAGAGTATAACAAAACAGA
>CAVELL010000021.1:0-32811 GCA_963616775.1 Eggerthellaceae bacterium
GCAGTACTAATAGGTCGAGGGCTTGACCATAGCTTTGGTTCAGACTATTACAATTTCCAATTCTTTATCCAATTCATTCTTTGTTCAGTTTTGAGGGTGTGAAACCTTATGACCGCTTGTTTGAGCGGTCTTTTTTTTATGTAAAGAATGATATGCATTATTTTGAGAAATACTAGAGAAAAAAAGCTATGATAAGGAATTGTTGTGGTGGATTCAGTACGTGATACAACTTTGTTCACTAAATAGCGACATCCATATTTGTTGTTTTAATTAATTCGTCTTTTGTATTTACACCCCGTTGTCCTATAATTTGAACATCCGTAAAATTCCCCATACGGTCCCGATTTTTTCAATAATCTTCCGCCACATAACGGGCATTCCCATTGTTCTCGTTTAAGTTCGTTACCGTAGCGTTCTTTGAGTTCCATAGCAAATTCAGATTCTTGATTATTAACAGTAATAAAAAATGCTTTCTTCTTCGCTCTTGTCAATGCAACATAGAAAAGACGGCGTTCCTCTGCATATGGATACTGATCACAATTATCAAGTAATAAGTTTAGTATTGCAGCGGCTTGTATTTTGCTTGGGAAACCCATTCTTGATTTTTTGTTATTAATAATAAAGATATAATCTGCCTGTAATCCCTTTGATTTGTGCACTGTAATAAAGCTCATTTTTAGATCGGCTCGTTTTCGGTATTTTACTTCCACAAATCCGCTAACATTATTGTACTGACATTCAAATAATCCGCTATCACTTAACAATTTTGCATCAAAAGAATATCTTCCGATGAAGAACACACTGCTCTCTTTCGGCAAATCCTCAAGTTTCTTAGCCATAAACTCAATAGCAAACTTATCGGTATATCCGCTAATTTCACCTAAAGCAAACCCGACAGCATCGTCTTTCCCTTTGATGGACTTTTTGATTTGAACGGGATTTTTCATTATGAAATTGCTACTAATTTCTATAAGTTTTTGAGTAAAACGATAGGTCGTTTCAATTTTACTGATTTCGGTAGGACCCCAGTATTGTTCAAAGTTCAAAATATATCCGATATCACTTCCTGCAAAACGATAAATACTCTGCCAATCATCACCTACGCAAAACAGGTCATAATCATTGGATTTCCTCATACTGTTTAACAAAGAGAAACGAGCCTTGGAAATATCTTGATATTCGTCAACAATAACATATTTGTATGGACTGATATATTTCCTTTGCTCAACAAACTGGGTTGCCATATTAATCATATCATTGAAATCAATTTCCTTGTGTTCATGCAAATATGTACAATATGAATTGAATATAGGTTCAAGAAGTGACAGAATGGTGTTATTGTTTTGAATATTACTATTTCCAATATTTAACTGCCGCACAGCAGCAATTGAATATCCATTGCTTTTTAAAAGATTGATAACGGTTTCAAATAACTTTATAATACCATCAAGAATAGAATCGCCGTCAGCGGACACTTGTTTCCATAATTCTTTTGTAGTTTTCGGTGTTAGTTTTACTCCTTTTGCAACAAGTTTTTCCTTTAGATTTTCAAGCAAAGAACCATCGAATTTTTCATAAGCATAACATTCAATCAAGAAAGTATTATTAGCATTATGGGTTTCTCGCTTCCATTTCATAGATGCTTGATATGTTTGGCTTGCAGTCATTTCGTCAGTACCTTTGAAATAAGTTGGAACTTCGCCGTTTTTATTTATACCAAAATACTCAATATAGATATCAAATTCAGGTAAATAAAAGTCTGGTTTATATTGACCGTATTTGCTTGTGCGTGTATCAATTTTATAAGGGTGTTCATAGAAATATTGTATTCCGTTTTGTGTTAAAAAGTTGGCTATATCCATTTCACCATAACTTTTTACCACTTTATTACTTATCGTTGTTGGCGGATTTAATCGCAAATATTCGTCATATTCGGCCTGCGTTTTAAACTCAAACTCGGATTTAGAAATGACGCGATTATACAATAAATATGAACTTAACAGATTTAAGTATGCATCTGATTGCATATTCAACAGCAACTGTTCTTTAATAAACTTTTGTAAATTTAATTGTGTAATTTTAGGGACGATACCATTTGCTTTAGTAATGATATTAAGTCCAAGTTTGTGAAATGTGGAGGCCTCAATATTACAGCCGGTTTCTTGGTTGATCCGTTGGCTCATTTCATTAGCGGAGGCATTGGTAAAAGACAATACCAAAATATCTTCCGGCTTATATTTTCCTGATTTTAATAGGAATTTAATTTTACCAACTACGGTAGTTGTTTTACCTGTTCCTGCACCAGCAATTACAAGTTGGTTATGTGCGTCCTTGACGATACAAGTCATTTGTTGCCTGTCTAATCTTCGCCCTTCGACATCACCGATCAAGTTATATGCATTTTGGATTTTGGCATCGGCGACCCTATCGTTATGAATGCTAATTTGTTGTTTAAGAGATTTTGAGTTACAATATAGTTCTGCTTGTTTCTCCAATAATTTTTTATAGTGTGCTGCTTTTTTTAATTTTTGAATATTAGTTAAAGCGATGCTTGTCATTAGAGAAGCATGGCGATTATGCCATTCTGATTCCTTGTTTGGCTCAATAAAAAAAAGTAAATCTGAGAATAATATAGTTATTTCTTGCAGAGCTGTATCAATTTGCATAATTAAATTGTCGCACATATCATTACGCTTTTTTACTTTTTCTTTATGAATGGCAATTAATTTTTGAATTACTCCCATAATACAGCACCTTTACTTTTCTTTCATGAAGTTGATTTTCTATTCAGCTGTTTCAGTAATCTTGAACTTCAAATTATTTCTGACCTTATTCGTGAAAATATTTTTTTTGGTAGCCCAGTGCAACGTTGCATTTCTACTGTTGCCGAAATAATTTATAATCTTAGGTATTAAATAACAATGATTATCAAATTTAGATTTAAAAGCGCGTTGACATTTTTATTGTAACATAAGATTTGTGATTTGTGAATATTATTATATGATGTTGCATGATTTTAGATGAATCAAAAGAAAATGCAATAAAACTCTTTACAAATGGGATTTAAGATGATATAATACTTTCGTTATGTTTCCGCTTCGCGGATTACGGGTTTTACCGCAACGCGGTGTTCACCTGCCGTAACCTGGGAAGTAGGGGCAAAAAAATATTTAATGAGGTGAAAATTATGACACAGGCAGAGAAGCAGGCTATCATGGCCGAGTATGCTCTTCACGAGGGTGACACAGGTTCACCGGAGGTTCAGATCGCTGTTCTCACAAAGAGAATCAATGACCTTACAGAGCATCTCAAGACACACAAGAAGGATCATCACTCCAGAAGAGGTCTTCTGAAGATGGTTGGTCACAGACGTAACCTTCTTGCATATTTGCAGAAGGTTGATATCGAAAGATATCGTGCTATCATCGCAAGACTCGGTATTCGTAAATAATTTCGGCATTATGAGGCAGACAGCATTCTTTTACTGTCTGCCTCTGCGTCGATTATTTGAAATGCATCTATTTGTCGGGCAGCTTATCGGCTTTAGCAGTGAATCGACAGCTTGAAGCTCAAACTGCGGATTTATTGCTAAATCCTTGCCCGACGTAGAAATAAATTTTACAGAGAGGTATAAAAAATGTTTTTCAAGGATTTCAAAAAATTTGAAACAACTCTTGCAGGACGTCCGCTCGTAGTCGAGACAGGTAAAATGGCTCAGCTCGCAGGCGGCTCATGTCTTATCCGTTACGGTGAGACTGAGATTCTTTGCACAGCCACGATGGCTGACAAGCCCAGAGAGGGCGTAGATTTCTTCCCTCTTTCGGTTGATTTTGAGGAGAAGCTTTATTCGGTAGGTCGCATTCCCGGCTCGTTCCAGCGCCGTGAGGGCAAGGCTTCCGAGAAGGCAACACTTGCATCCCGTGTTATCGACCGTCCGATTCGTCCGCTTTTCCCGAAGGATATGCGTAACGATGTAGGCGTTGTCGCAACAGTTATGTCTGTTGATCCCGATTGTTCACCTGAAATCACCGCAATGATCGGTGTTTCGGTTGCCATTTCGATTTCGGCTATTCCATGGGACGGCCCGATCTCAGGCGTTTCGGTTGGTCTTATTGACGGCGAGTATGTCATCAACCCGACCGAGGAGCAGAGAAAGGTATCTCAGATGGCTGTTACCGTTGCTTCTACCAAGGATCTTGTTGCTATGATCGAGGCAGGCGCAAACGAAGTATCCAACGAGGATATGTTTGACGGTATTATGTATGCTCACAAGGTAAACCAGGAAATCGTTAAGTTCATCGAGGGTATCCGCGCCGAGGTTGGCAAGGAGAAGATCGACTTCCCGTCAAACGATCCGGCTCCCGAGATGTTCGAGGCTATCAAAGAGTTTGCGATTGACGACGTTAAGGTTGCTCTTGATACAGATGACAAGAGAATCCGTGACGAGGCTCTGCGTCCGATCTATGCCGCAGTTCATGAGAAATTCGACGAGGTTTATCCCGACGATATAGCTAAGATTGACGACTGTATGTACAAGCTCCAGAAGTTCATCGTTCGCCGCTGGCTTCTTGACGAGGGCAAGCGTGTTGACGGACGCGGAATCGACGAAATTCGTCCGCTTAACGCAGAGGTTGACCTCCTCAGCCGTGTTCACGGTTCAGGTATGTTTACCCGCGGTCAGACGCAGTGTCTGTCGGTTACTACACTCGGTCCCATGAGCGATGTTCAGATGCTTGACGGTATCGACAGTGAGACCGAAAAGAGATATATTCATCACTACAACTTCCCGTCATACTCCGTCGGTGAAACACGTCCGAGCAGAGGTCCGGGACGTCGTGAGATCGGTCACGGCGCACTTGCGGAAAGAGCACTTCTTCCGGTTATTCCGTCGGTTGAGGAGTTCCCGTACTGCATCCGTGTTGTTTCCGAGGTTCTTTCCTCAAACGGTTCAACATCACAGGGTTCAATCTGCGGCTCAACTCTTTCACTTATGGCAGCAGGTGTGCCGATTAAGGCTCCCGTTGCAGGTATCTCCTGCGGACTTATCACCGAGGGCGACCGTTTTATGACAATGGTTGATATCCAGGGTCTTGAGGACTTTTTCGGCGATATGGACTTCAAGGTTGCAGGTACAAAGAAGGGTATCACAGCTATCCAGATGGATCTCAAGGTTCACGGACTTACTCCGGAAATCATCAAGGAAGCTCTTGAAAAAACATACAAGGCTCGTCTTTACATTCTTGACGAGATTATGCTTCCGGTTATTTCCGAGCCGAGAAAGGAGCTTTCAAAGTATGCTCCTAAGATGCTTTCAACCAAGGTTCCCGTTGACAAAATTGCCGAGGTTATCGGTAAGCAGGGCAAGGTTATTCAGAAGATCTGCGCCGAATGCGATTGTAAGGTTGACGTCGAAGAGGACGGCAGCGTATTTGTTTGCTCTCAGGATATTGAAAATGCAAAGCGTGCTATCTTTATGATTGAAACTATCGCTAACGATCCTGAGGTCGGTGCTATTTATAAGGGTGTTGTTACAAGAATTATGGACTTCGGCGCATTCGTTGAGATTGCTCCGGGCAAAGAGGGTCTTGTTCATATCAGCCATCTTGATGTCAAGAGAGTTGACAAGGTTACGGATGTCGTCAATGTCGGCGACGAGGTTATCGTCAAGGTTCGCGAGATCGACGATCAGGGCAGAGTCAACCTTTCGCGCCGTGAAGCTCTTATTGAGGTTGAGGGTCTTGTTCCCGAAAACGAAATTTCAGACGCTCCGAGACGTCCGTCGGGCGATCGCCGCAGAGGCGGTCCGAGAGGCGGAAGAAGAGACCGTAAATAAGCAATAATTGATGCGCACACCTCAATTGTGCGGTATTACATTAAAAAGAACAGACATCTCGTTTCAGAGACATCTGTTCTTTTATTTTTATACGGTGAAGGGGTCGGCGTCAACGTTGTCTGTCGGAAGAAGCTTGAATGTGAAATCAAAGCTCTTGTCGTCAATTCTGTATTCGTCGGCAAGGTCGGGACCGCACGCACATGAACCGACTCCGCTGTGCTTATAGTCAAGGCTGAGCACGGTTTCTTTCATCGGTTGAAGCTCGTAGTCATGCTTTGCTTCGTGAAGAAGCTGCGGCGTGTAGTGCTGAGCATTTGAAGAGAATGCTTCAAAATTCTCTCCCTTACAGATAAGTCCGATGCCGTCGGCGTTTGAAATTCTGACCCATCTCGTGGCATAGTGGCTTGAGTTTTCCTGCGGACGAACATAGGGCTCAAAGTTGTCCGTTACAGTTGTCTTGAAGCGGTCGATGTATGCATAGCGATACTTGTCAATGTAGCTTTCCTTGGGACCGTAGCCGAAATACTCGTAGCTTTCAAAGCCCTCGGGCATTATAAGCTGAAGTCCGATTCGCGGAAGAACGTCAAGCCTTTCGGCACGGTGCCCGTTCACATTGACGAGCACGGAGGAATCGGGAAGGAATGTATAAACCGTTTTGCCCTCAAAAACAGGCTCGAAGGTGTAAGCTCCGACGGAGAGATTTACGGTTATTTCAACCTTGTCGTCGGACTTGGCAACGGAAATGCCGCGGCATTTTTGAACGAGCCTTTCCATTCCTATCCTGTGCCATTTCTCTCTGCAGGCGGTAGAATCGTTGTCAATATAAGCTCTGAAAAGATTGAGCTCAACGGGGTTGGCGAGCAGCTCCGAGGAGCCGACGCTGATTTTATTCAGCTTGCCGTAAGCCTTATCAAAAACATATTTCACGCTGCCGACATTGATTTCAACGTATCTTTCGGTTTCATTGACTGCCATGGCAGAGGTCGGGAGGGCTGCTCTGCCGGTCGGAATGGAACTGAGTCTGAACTGCTTGAGACCGATTTCATATCCCGCTTTTGCCCAAAGCTTGTCTGTTCTGTTGACAAATCTGAGGGTGAGGTAAGTGTCTCCGGCAAAGCTGTACGCCGACGAATCGAATACTGAAAAATTCTTTTTTTCGCGAGGCATAAGCATCAGTCCGGAAATTTCGCCCGACGCTATAAGCTTGCCGTTTGATTTTATTTCCCAGTCAATGCCGACATCGTCAAGACCCTTGAAGAAATTGCGGTTCTTTACGGAAACAATGCCGTTTCCGTTATACTCTGCAAAGAAGGGCTGATAAACAATCTTCGTTTCCTCAAATCCCGTGTGAGGAGTCCTGTCGGGGTAAACCAAGCCGTCAACGCAGAAGTTGCCGTCGTTCGGCATATCACCGAAATCTCCGCCGTAGGTGTATTTATATCCGCCGTTTCCGTCGGGAATCGCAACGGAATGATCCGTGTATTCCCAAATACAGCCGCCGCAGAATCTGTCGTCGGACTCGATGAGCTCCCAGTAGTCGGCAAGGTCTCCGGGACCGTTACCCATGGCGTGGCAGTATTCACAGAGGTAGAGCGGCTTGTTTTTGCGCTTTTTGCTCGAAAGAATCTCCCTGCACTTTTCGATTGACGGGTACATCCAGCTTTCAACGTCGGAGCAGTTGCCGAGGAATTTGCCTGCAAGCTCAGAGTAGCGGTAGTTGGCATTCTCA
Source organism: Eggerthellaceae bacterium (assembly GCA_963616775.1). Lineage (GTDB taxonomy): Bacteria > Bacillota > Clostridia > Oscillospirales > Acutalibacteraceae > CAG-488. Next base: position 7,563 of record CAVELL010000021.1, read on the forward strand.
TAGTGAACGATTACGTCCCGGTTACGAGACTTGATATAGTCGTACATTGCCTGATGGTTGTCTCCGCAGCCTGACTCGTTGCCGAGTGACCAGAAAATGACCGAAACGTGGTTTTTGTCACGCTCAAACATTCTTCGGGCACGGTCAATATAAGCATTTTTCCATGTCGGGTCGTTGGCAAGCAGACTCCAACGGTCGAAGAAGAAACCGTCAATCGAGGTACTGAAGCCGTGAGCCTCCAGGTCGGATTCGTCAATCACCATAAGTCCGAGCTGATCGCACATTTCAAGGAAACGCGGATCGTTCGGATAGTGAGAGGTGCGGACGGCGTTCACATTGTAACGCTTGAAAATGTAAAGATCCTCAAGTACATGCTCAATCGGAGTCGCATGACCGTAAATCGGGTGAGAATCGTGACGATTTACGCCCTTGATTTTGATTTTCTGCCCGTTGAGGTAAAGGATCGACTTCGAGATAACAAGCTCCTTGATACCGACCTTGACAAGCACAACCTCGTCGGAAACGTCGAGGAAGAGGTCGTAGAGCAGCGGCTCTTCGTCGCTCCAAAGAATCGGGTTGTCAAACTTGATCTTTATTTTGCCGTTGACGCTTTCGCCTGCGTCAATGCTTTCCCCATGAGGAGAAACAAGCCTATACGAAACATCACGGTCGCCGAGAATGTCAAGGTCAACGTTCATAATACACTTTGTGTATTTCTTCTTGAGCTCCGTTGTGACATAAAAATCACGGATTCTGCCTCTGCGGCTTCTTTTGAGAATATAGACGTCACGGAAAATTCCGCTCATACGCCACATATCCTGATCCTCAAGGTAGGAGCCGTCGCACCATTTAAGCACGAGCATTGCCATTCTGTTTGTACCGGCATGAACAAGGTCGGTTATGTTGAACTCGCTTGTCATGTGGCTGACCTGACTGTATCCGACGAACTTGCCGTTTATCCAAAGGTAGAAGCAGCAATCAACACCCTCAAAGTTGAGGAAAAGATCGCGGCTCATTGAGTTTTCATCAAGCTCAAAGTAACGGATATAAATTCCGCAGGGATTGTCGTCGGGCACAAATGGAGGATCGCAGGGATAAGGATAGTTTGAGTTGGTGTAGTTCGGTACGTCATAGCCCTTGTCCAAATCCATCTGCCAGTTCATCGGAACCTTTATTTTGTTGTAGCTGTCGTTTATGCTGTAATCCTCGGCATAAAAGCCGTCCTCAACATCAATTATAGAATTATAAAATCTGAAATCCCATTCGCCGTTCAGAAGCTGAAAATACTTCGATTCCTCCCTGGACTTTGTCAGAGCATTCTCTTCATCGAGATAGGGAATGAAATATGCGTGAGGCTCCTCGCAGCCGATATGCAGGGAATTGGGATCCTCGTAATATTTTGGAATGTTAAGCATTCTTAAAACACCTCCGATTAAAGTTCGATTTTCGCCTTTCTTGAATTGATTGCACGGAAGATCGAGGCTTCAAATTTCGGCTTTCTTGAATAGGTGTAAAGTCCGTTCTGCTCCTGCTCAACATCGTAGAGCTGAGTATAGCAGAAGCCGAACATCTGATCGTTGTCAAGCAGAGCGTTCGTGAGACCCTTGTATCTTTCGATAAACTCATACTTGCTCTTCGGTGCGTTGCCATAGCCCCATGCGTTCTGCTCGTTCTCGTTGACGGACCAGCGGATTCCGCCGTATTCACTGATGAAGGTCGGGCCGCCCGTATACTTCTGACGGTGTTCATGATTATCGAAGAGCTTGCCCTCGGTCATGAGCAAGTCAAAGTGCTCTTTAAAAACCTTCGGATCTTGCTCATATTCGTGAATATCGAATATATCCGTGATAACATGGTAGTTACCGCTTGTATCAATGCACGGACGGGTCTTGTCGAGTGCCTTTGTCGTCTTGTAGATAAGGGCAAGAGCGTCGTCAAACTGCTTTCTGCCGTCGTAATCCCATGTTTCGTTGAGCGGACACCAGCCGATGATTGCCGGGTGGTTGAAATCGCGCTCAATCTCCTCTATCCACTCGGGGATCACAGAATAAACTATATTCGGGTTGGAGTGATCAAGACCCCAGTTCGGGTATTCGCCCCAAACTATGTAGCCCATCTTATCGCAATGGTAGAGGAATCTCGGCTCAAAAATCTTTTCGTGAAGCCTTGCTCCGTTGAAGCCTACATCGAGGGAGATTTGAATATCCTTGATCATAGCCTCCTCGGTCGGAGCGGTGTAAATTCCGTCGGGATAGAAGCCCTGGTCGAGAACAAGACGCTGAAAAACAGACTTGCCGTTGATAAGGAACTTCTGCCCGTCAAGCTTAACATCACGCAGACCGAAATAGCTGTCAACCTTATCCTCGTTAAATCGAAGCTCAAGGTCGTAAAGTCTGCCCTCGCCGACCTCCCAAAGATAAGCCTCCTTGAGGTCGAGGTGAGCCGAAATATGACCGCCGTCCGTCTCGACGCTTGCGGCACCCATAATTCTGTCCTGATAAAGGGCAAGAGCCTCAAATTTGCCTGCACCGATGACCTCAGCCTGAATGTCAACCGAGCAGTTTTCAACGTTCGGGAAAACCTTGATGCTCTTGATTCTCGATTCGGGAACAAACTCAAGCCAAACCGTCTGCCAGATACCTGTTGTTCTTGTGTAGTCACAGCCGTGCGAATAATATTCCTCGCTCTGCTTTCCTCTCGGCTGGAGAGGACTTCTTGTATCGTCCTCGGCATAAACGGTCAGAACATTTGTGCCGCCGTTGAGATAGTCGGTAATATCGAACTCAAAAGAGATATATCCTCCCTTGTGCGTGCCGACCTCCTTACCGTTTACGAACACGGTAGCCTTGTAGTCAACAGCACCGAAATGGAGTATTGTTTTCAGATCGGCATACTTATCGGGAACTACAAACTCTCTTGAATACCAGACGGCATCCATAAAATCCTTGTATTCAATGCCGGAAAGCACGCTTTCGGGGCAGAAAGGAACATTGATTGTTCTGTCGAATTTTGTCTGCGGCTCATAGTATTTTTTTGCAAGACCGCTCTTTGACTTGTCGATTTTAAAGCTCCATTTGCCGTTGAGATTTATCCATTCTCTGCGCTGAAACTGCGGATTCGGGTGTTCGGGACGGGGTATATTATTCATGTGATCTTTTCCTCCGTAAAAGTTTTTACTCATCATACCATATATGAAACAAATATACAAGTGATGGTGTTTATTTTTTTTATTCAAACAGGCAGAAAAAGCAATTCGGCGTATTGAAATTCCGATATTATTATTGTAAAATGATATTCGTTAAAATTTGCGGATAATATACTCGGCATGAACCGATAAAATAGGAAAGGAGACAGCAAAATGGACAGGTTTGTACTTCACTCGCCGTTTGAGCCGATGGGCGACCAGCCGCAGGCGATAGAGGAGCTTGCCGACGGACTAAAGAAGGGCTATATGGAGCAGACCCTGCTCGGCGCAACAGGCTCGGGCAAGACCTTCACAATGGCAAAGGTGATTGAAAAGGTGAACAGACCGACCCTTGTCCTTGCCCATAACAAAACTCTTGCGGCTCAGCTTTGCTCGGAGTTCAAGGAGTTTTTTCCGGAGAATGCCGTTGAATACTTTGTCTCCTATTATGACTACTATCAGCCCGAGGCGTATATCCCGACGACCGACACATATATTGAAAAGGATTCTGCGATAAACGATGAGATAGACAAGCTTCGCCACTCGGCGACCTCGGCTCTTTCGGAGCGCAGGGACGTTATCATCGTCGCGAGCGTGTCGTGTATTTACTCCCTCGGCGATCCGATCGACTACCGCAGCATGGTAATTTCCCTGCGCACGGGAATGGAGAAGAACCGCGACGAGCTTATCAAAAAGCTGATTGAAATCCAATATGAAAGAAACGATGTCAGCTTTACGAGAAACAAGTTCAGGGTCAAGGGCGACGTTGTCGAGATATTTCCCGTTTATTCCAACGAAAACGCTTTCAGAATAGAATTTTTCGGCGATGAAATCGACAGAATAAGCGAGATAAACGCGCTGACGGGACAGGTGAAAAATGTCCTTTCCCACGTTGCGATATATCCCGCTTCACACTATGTCGTTTCACCCGAAAAGATGGAAAACGCGATAACCCGTATTTATTCCGAGATGGAGGAGCAGGTAAAAAGGTTTCAATCGGAGGGCAAGCTGATTGAGGCTCAGCGCATAAGGCAGAGAACCGAATATGATATTGAAATGCTGCGTGAGACGGGCTTCTGCAAGGGCATCGAAAACTACTCGGCGATAATGTCCGACAGAAAACCGGGCGAACCGCCGTTTACACTGCTCGACTATTTCCCCGAGGATTTTATACTTTTTGTTGACGAATCCCACGTCACTCTGCCACAGGTCAGAGGAATGTACGGCGGCGACAGATCGCGAAAGGAAAGCCTCATCAGCTTCGGCTTCCGTCTACCGTCGGCTTATGACAACAGACCGCTCACGTTCGATGAATTTTACAACAAAATCGGGCAAAAAATATTTGTCAGCGCAACTCCGGGTGATTTTGAAAAGCAGAAAAGTGCCCGGATAGCCGAGCAGGTAATCAGACCGACGGGTCTGCTTGATCCGGAAATTTCTGTCCGTCCCACCGACGGTCAGATCGACGATCTTGTTTCCGAGATAAATATCAGAATTGAAAAAGAGGAGCGTGTGCTGGTAACGACGCTCACCAAAAAGATGGCGGAGGATCTGACGGACTATCTTGAAAATCTCGGCATAAAGGTGCGCTATATGCACTACGATGTTGACACGATAGAGCGAATGAAGATAATCCGTGACCTCAGACTGGGCGAGTTCGACGTGCTTGTCGGAATCAACCTCCTCAGAGAGGGACTCGATATTCCCGAGGTTTCGCTTGTCGCGATACTTGACGCGGACAAAGAGGGCTTCCTCAGAAGCGAAACGTCGCTCATTCAGACTATAGGGCGAGCCGCACGAAACGCAAACGGCACGGTAATAATGTACGGCGACACGGTCACAAATTCAATGGAGCGCGCAATCAGGGAAACTCTGCGCCGACGCGAGAAGCAACAGAAATACAACGAGGAACACGGAATCGTCCCGAAAACAGTCAAAAAGGACGTCAGAGAGATTCTTGAAATTTCATCTTCAAGCAATGAAAAATCTCACAAGCGTATGAGCCGCGCCGAAAAGGAACAGATGATTAAACAGCTCACCGCCGAGATGAAAGCGGCGGCGAAGATACTTGAATTTGAACACGCGGCATACCTGCGTGACCGCATAAACAAATTGAGAGAGGATAAGTAATGCGACAGAACAAATTGATCGTAAAGGGTGCGTGTGAGCACAACCTGAAAAATGTTGATGTTGAAATACCGAGGGACAAGCTCGTTGTTTTCACCGGACTTTCCGGTTCGGGCAAATCGTCGCTCGCCTTTGACACGATATACGCGGAGGGACAGCGGCGTTATGTCGAATCGCTTTCGTCATACGCAAGGCAGTTTCTCGGTCAGATGGAAAAGCCGAAGGTGGACTACATCGAGGGACTCTCTCCGGCAATTTCGATTGACCAGAAAACAACCTCGAAAAATCCGCGTTCAACGGTCGGAACCGTGACAGAAATATACGACTACCTGCGGCTGCTCTATGCGAGAGTCGGCATACCCCATTGTCCCGTCTGCGGCAGGGAGATTTCGCGCCAGAGCGTTGACACGATCGTTGACCGCATTACGGAGCTTGAAACGGGCACAAAAATACAGGTGCTGTCTCCGATCGTCAGCGGCAGGAAGGGCGAATATGTCAAGGAGCTTGACAATGTGCGCAGGAGCGGCTTTGTCAGAGTGAGAATCGACGGCATAACCTATGACCTTTCCGAGCAAATCAGACTTGAAAAGAACAAAAAGCATAACATTGAGGTCATTGTTGACCGACTTGTTATAAAGGACGAGATAAAAAGCAGACTTTCCGATTCCGTCGAAACGGCGGCGAAGCTTTCAAAGGGTCTGATAATAATCGACGTTATCGGCGGCGAGGAGCTTATGTTCTCGCAGAATTACGCCTGCCCCGAGCACGGCGTCAGCGTTGAGGAGCTCAATCCGAGGATGTTCAGCTTCAATAACCCGTTCGGTGCGTGTCCGAAGTGCAGCGGCTTGGGAATTTTTATGAAGGTCAGCGAAAGGCTGGTTGTTCCCGACCCCAACCTGTCAATCCGTCAGGGTGCGATCAAGGCGTCGGGCTGGTCTGTTGCCGACGGCGGAACGATTGCGCTGATGTATTATGAGGCACTTGCCGACGAGTACGGCTTTTCGCTCGACACCCCGTACAAGGATTTATCCGAAAAAGCGAAAAGGGCAATTATGTACGGAACGGACGGCAAAAGAATTAAAATGCAGCGAAAGAGCGTCTACGGCGAGGGTACCTATATGAAAGACTTTGAGGGTATTCTCAACAATATCGAGCGTCGCTATGCCGAAACAACGAGCGAGTATTCGCGCAACGAAATCGAACAGCTTATGACGGCTGTAGACTGCCCCGAATGCGGCGGAGCAAGGTTGAAAAAGGAAAGCCTTTTCGTCACCGTCGGCGGCATCAACATCTATGAATTTTGCAGTAAATCAATTAAGGACGCGCTTGTTTTCCTTGACGGACTGAAGCTCTCGGACAGGGATATGATGATTGCCGACGCAATTATCAAGGAGATAAAAAGCAGAATGAAATTTCTCGCGAGTGTCGGTTTGGATTACCTCACGCTGACAAGAAGCTCGGGCACGCTTTCGGGCGGCGAGAGTCAGCGAATCAGGCTTGCTACTCAGATAGGCTCATCTCTTATGGGAGTTCTCTATATTCTCGATGAGCCGAGCATAGGACTGCATCAGAAGGACAATGCCAAGCTTCTCGGTACGCTCAAGGAGCTTCGCGACCTCGGCAACACGCTGATTGTTGTTGAGCACGACGAGGAGACAATGCTCTCAGCCGATTATATGGTCGATGTCGGACCCGGCGCAGGAATCCACGGCGGCGAAATTGTCTGTGCAGGCACGCCGCAGGATATAATGAACTGCGAAAAATCAATAACGGGTCAGTATCTCAGCGGCAGAAAGAAGATTCCCGTGCCGACCGAGAGGAGGACGGGCAACGGAAAATTTCTTGAAGTAACAGGTGCGGCGGAAAACAATCTGAATAATATAGATGTAAAAATTCCGCTCGGCGAGTTTGTTTGTGTAACGGGTGTGTCGGGCTCGGGAAAATCGTCGCTTGTCAATGAAATTGTGTACAAGCGACTTGCCGTGGAGCTTAACGGCGCAAAACGTTTCCCCGGCAAGCATAAGAAAATGCTCGGAATCGAAAATCTGGACAAGGTCATTGACATTGACCAGTCCCCGATAGGCAGAACGCCGCGTTCAAATCCTGCCACCTACACGGGTGTGTTCAATGATATTCGCGAGCTTTTTGCCATGACCTCGGACGCGAAGAGCAGGGGATATACGGCAAGCAGATTTTCGTTCAACGTCAAGGGCGGACGCTGTGAAGCCTGCCAGGGCGACGGTATAATGAAGATAGAAATGCACTTTTTGCCCGATATTTTTGTTCCGTGCGAGGTTTGCCGCGGCGCGAGGTACAACAGGGAAACTCTTGAAGTCAGGTACAAGGGCAAGAGCATTTACGACGTGCTCGAAATGACGGTCGAAGAGGCGGTCAACTTTTTCTCCGCCGTGCCGAAAATTCATAAAAAGCTTTCGACCCTCTTTGAGGTAGGTCTCGGATATATCAAGCTCGGTCAGGCGGCGACAACACTTTCGGGCGGTGAGGCTCAGCGCGTTAAGCTTGCAACCGAGCTTGCGAAGCCGGCAACCGGCAGAACGATTTATATTCTTGACGAGCCGACAACGGGACTCCACACCGCCGATGTCCACAGACTGATTGAGGTTTTGCAGAAGCTTGTCGATAAGGGTAATACCGTGCTCATTATCGAGCATAATCTTGATGTTATCAAGACTGCGGATTATGTTATTGACCTCGGACCCGACGGCGGCGATAAGGGCGGAAGCATTGTTGCTGCCGGTACTCCCGAAAAGGTGTCAAGGGTTGAGGACTCTTATACGGGTCAGTATTTAAAAAAGGTTTTATAATTGAGGGGTTATGATGCAGTATTATTTGATGTTGACAGCGGCGGCGGTCTTGCTTGCCGTCGATTTTGTGATACAAAAGGGCTTTCAAAAAAGGACGGACGGCTCGGCTTATGATTGTCTGATGTTTTCGTTTATTTTCGGCATTTTTGAAACCGTGATTTTCTTTGCGGCAAACGGATTCAAGCTGAACTTTACTCCGTTTACCTGCATAATGGGTACGGTGTCCTCGATGCTTGCGGTAACCTACATAATGCTCGGCTTTCACATAATGAAAAGCGAATCCGTGGCATATTATACGCTGTTTGTAATGACGGGCGGAATGACATTGCCGTATATTTGGGGCTTAGTGTTCCTCAACGAGGAATTTTCATGGCTGAGAACGGCAGGCCTTGTGATTATCGCCGCAGCAATAATCATTATCAATCTGGAAAAAAAGAGTTCTTCGCCGAAGACGCTGCTTGTCTGTATCTGTGTGTTTTTTCTCAACGGTACGGTCAGCATTATTTCCAAGGAGCATCAGATTCGGGCTGTCGGAGTTACGGAGCAGGATTTTATTGTTTACACGGGAATAGCAAGGGTGGTTTTTGCCGGAATTGCGTTGCTGTTCACGCACAAAAGGGTTGATTTTCAAAAGTATAATTTCAAAGCGATTCTTTTGGTGTTTGCCTCTTCGATTGTTGCCGGAGTCTCGTTCGTTTTGCAGCTTATTCCGGCGAAATATGTTTCGGCGACGGTTGTTTACCCGTTCATCACGAGCGGAAGTATTATTTTTACGGCACTGGCAGGCAGAATAGCCTACAAGGAAAAGATAACAAAGAAAACTGCAATCGGTCTTGCACTGTGTTTTGCGGGAACCTGTATGTTTTTATAAACAGAAAAACCGGCACGTTCAGCGAATTGACGTGTCGGCTTTTGAATATTTAAGGCAGTACCGCACAAATTGATACGTTCGCCTTGCTTGAATTTATTTCTGTCATACTGCACAAAAATTTTTCTGCACAATTCACACACTCCGATTGTGCGGGATTGCTTTGATTCTCAATAGTCAAGTGTAAAGTAAGAATCGTTTACCGACGGGGGAATTTCCGGCTTCTTTTCTTCGGTTTTTTCGTCGGCTTTGTATTCCTCTGCTGCAGGTTCATCGGATTCATCAGCTTCATCGGGCTCGTTCGGTTCGTCCGCTTTCTCTCCGTATTCTTCGGTATCCTCCGAAGCATCGTTTGAATCAGCATCCGCTTCGCCGTCCGAGCTTTCTTCCGTCGGCTCCTCGCAGTCTTCCTCCGACGGCTCTTGAGCGGGAGCCTTGATTTGTTCCAACAGCTTTCTGTCCGTTTCCTGCTTCAACTCGTTAAGCTCGGAAATTTCTTCCGATTCGAGCAGCTCGTCAATATCTTCGAGTATATTTTCGACCGAGTCGTCGTCGGTTGAGGCAGCTTCGTTGTTTGAGACCGCAGGATTGTCACAGCCATCTTCGGCGTCAATGCTTTCGTCTATCATCTTGGCGCGCTCGGTTTCATACAGACTTTTAGCGTCCTCTGCGTCGCTTTTACCGCCATCGGCTTCCGTTTTATCCTCCGCAGGATCTTCTGTCGGCAGAATTTCTGCGATGTCGGGAATGTCGGGGAAGCTTTCGGCTATGCCGTCGGTTATGCTGCCGCTTTCTTCATCTTCGTCTGAGGCATCACTCTGAACGGGGGCGGCAGCGGACTCGTATTTTCCGACCGGAATATTGTCATATTGCTCCAATAAATCCGCAAGACTTTTGCCGACCCTTTCGACGGTGTCGGTGATGTCGGAAAGATTGTCAAAAAGCGGATTGATACTTTTGTCCGCTTTTCGCGCATATTTGCTCATATCGTCCGTTATCTTAATAACGTCCTTCTGCGCATCCATAATTTTCCTTGTTGATAGGGTGAGCGCATTGAAGCCCGAATTTTTACCGTCCGATTCGTTTTGAATACGGTCGGCAATTTTCTTGAGCTTTTCAAGCTGAGCATTCTTCTTTTCGAGAATTTCCTCCAGCTCGGCTATTTCACGTTTTTTTGCGATTATATCTTCCTTGGAAGCGGCGCGGTCACACTCGCTTTTGAGCCGGCTGAGATAGCTGTCAACCTGTTCGGTGTTAAATCCGCCGAAGGCTTTTTTCCTGATTGTGATGTCGTTCTGCATTCATTAACGCCTCCGATAAATCTACTTCACCTTATCATAACACAAAAAAACGGCTTTTTCAACAATTAAATAATTATTCGAAAAAATAATTATTCGAAAAAATTTGAACCATTGAAAAATTGAAAAGATTTCGAAAAATTCGAAGATTCGGAAAAGAAATAAAAAAATGTGTTGCATTACAACTTTTTTGTTGCAAAATAAGCAGTAAAATGATATAATAACTCATATATAATCGGTAAAATAGGACTTTGATTGCTTGGTGATGCTCTATGTCGGAAAGACAGGCCGTTTTGCTCGCTTTAAAGAGCTATTATCACGGTGTTGATCAAACAGAATATGACACAAAAAATGACTGGAAAGCCGTGACGGAAATTTCCGAAAGACACAAGATTTTCCCGATTGTTTTCTGCCAGTACCGAGATGCCGTTTCGGGTCTGGTTGACAAATATACTTTTCTGAAAATGAAAACCAAGGTTGTGTCCGCCACGGTGGCGCAGATAACAAACGATATGCAGCTTTTTAAAATTTGCGAAAGGCTTGACTCGGCGGGAGTCGCTTATTCCGTGTGCAAAGGTGCGGTGTGCAGAGCTATGTACAGTCAGCCTGATTACAGAATTTCCTGCGACGAGGATATTCTGGTCGGGGAAAGCGAATTTTCCGATGCCGAAAGAGTCTTTCTTGAAGACGGATACAAGCAGATAAAACGGAATAACATTGAAACCGTTTTTGTCAAGAACGCGCTTGAGATTGAGCTTCAGAAGCACTTTATCGGATATTTTGAAAAATTTGATAAGATAAACGAGATAATTTATGGCGGAATAAAGAGCGGATTTTACATTGAATACAGCGACAAAAAGCTCAGAACCTTGCCGCCCGACTGCAATTTTTTACTGCTCAGCTTCCATTTTTTTAAGCATTTCATAAGGGGCGGAATAGGAATCCGCCAGCTTATGGATATCGTTAAATTCACCGATATTAACAAAGCCGAAATAGATTTCGATTACTGCTTCGGTGTGCTTAAAGATATATCGGCGGACAAGCTGATAAAGACCGTGCTGAAAATAGGAAACAAATATTTTGATACGGATTTTTCGGTTGATATAAAAGATTCGGATGCAGAGGCTCTGCTTGACGACATTTTTTCTTCCGGAGCTTACGGAAATTCCGAATCCGAACGGGAGCACAGCGGAGCCGTGACGCAGAAAACGGTTTTTAACGGCGGCGGTCGGATAAAGACGCTGAAGGATATTGTTTTACCGGACAAAAGAAGTGTGGCAAGAAGAGCACCGGAGGTTGATACGGACGGCAAGCTTTTCAAATACAGAGCCAAACGGCTCATAAATGCTTTAACGCAAAAGAATAAATATAAAGCATTGAAAATCAGTCTCAAAAGACAGAGACTGATGAAAAAAATGGGTATTTATTGAGGATGAGGTTATGAAAAAGAGGGTTTTGCTTGCAGGCAGTAGCGAAGTCAGCATTTATAATTTCAGAAAAGAGCTGGTCGAGCGTCTGCTTGGTGAGGGCTTCGAGGTGATTGTTTCCTCGCCCTACGGCAGTAAATTTGACGAGCTTATAGCAAAGGGCTGTATATTTGAAGACACACCTATGAATCGGCGCAGCAAGGACGTTTTTAAGGATGTTTCGCTGTTCATTACATATTTGAAGTTACTCGGAAAATACAAGCCCGACCTTATAATTACATACACGATAAAGCCGAATCTTTATGCCTGCTTGGCGGCGATGATGCTGCGTATACCTTACATAATGAACATTACGGGACTCGGTACGGAAATAGAGCGCGACGGACTTACGGGTCATGCTTTGCTCGACGCGCTGAAGCCGCTGATGAGAAAAAGCGACTGTGTCTTTTTCCAAAATATAGTTCATATCAACCTTTTTAAGCAAAAGGGACTCATAAAGGACAATTACAGGCTCGTCGCAGGTTCGGGAGTGAATCTCAAGGAACACAGGCAGATGGACTATCCGGACGGAGATGAAACAGAGTTTCTTTACGTCGGCAGACTTATGCCTGAAAAGGGTATTGCCGAGCTTATTGAAGCGACAAGAATCGCTCAAAAGGAAAATGAAAACATCAGGGTCACTGCTCTCGGCTTTTGCGAAAAGGCATACAGAGAACACTTTGAACAGTACAATAAAGACGGCATTATAAAACACATGGAATATACCGCCGACGTTGACAGCGTTATAAAGGGCTGCAGTGCGGTTATAAACGCCTCGTATCACGAGGGAATGTCCAACGCCCTGCTTGAGGGTGCGGCTTGCGGACGTCCGCTGCTTGCCTCCGATATACCGGGCTGCAGAGAGATCGTTGACGACGGCAAAAACGGATTTTTGTTCAAGTCAAAGGATGCCGCCGATATTGCCGAAAAAATGCTTGCTTTTTCAAGGCTCAGCTATGAGGAACGCTGTGCAATGGGCAGCGAAAGCCGAAAAAAGGTTGAAAAAGAATTTGACCGGGACGATGTTGTGAACGAAATAATGCAGGAGATATACAGAATACTGGATATCGACCCTGCTGACAGAAAGGAGAATGTCTATGCCTAAGGTTTCCGTCATTATGGGTGCATTTAACTGCGAGAGATATCTGCGAGAGTGTGTTGATTCGATTCTTGCACAGACATTCACGGACTGGGAGTTCGTTATATGCGACGACTGCTCGACAGACTCTACAAACGATATCCTCCGTGAGTATAAAGAAAAATATCCCGATAAATTTGTGATACTCAGAAACGAGGTCAATTCAAGACTTGCCTATTCCCTTAACCGCTGCATTGAGGCGGCGCACGGGGAGTATATGGCAAGAATGGACGGCGACGATATATGTATGCCGGACAGATTCGAAAAGCAGGTTAGTTTTCTTGATACTCACCCTGAATATGCAGTTGTCGGAACGCTGACAACCCTCTTTGACGAAAACGGTGACTTCGGCATTGCCAAGTATCACGAAGAGCCTGATAAATATTCTCTTAAAAATGCTTCTCCTTTCGGTCACGTTACGATTATGATGCGTAAGAGTGCATACGAAAAAATCGGCGCATATACTGTTTCGGACTTGACAAAGAGAAGTCAGGATTATGAAATGTGGTTCCGCTTCTATGCGGCGGGCTTCAGGGGATATAACATTCAGGAGCCGCTGGTCAGAGTAAGAGATGACCGCGACGCGGCGTCGAGGAGAACGGCACAGGTAAGAATAAACGCCTTCAGAATGAAAATCAAGGGCTACCGTTTGCTACACTATCCGCTGAGGTACTATCCTTACGCGTTTGTTCCTTTGCTGAAAATACTTATTCCCAACGAAAAAGTCTACGCTTTGCATAAGAAAAGAAGCAAATAAAGATTAGGAGATGATGGCTTTGAAAACGGTCGGACTGGTAATCGGAAAAAAAGAGAACGAGAAAAGAAGAGCTCTCATCCCGGAGCATATCTGTTTCATAGAGAATCCGGAAATGGTTTGCGTCGAAAAAGGATACGGAAAGGTATGCGGATATACCGATAAGGAATATGAAAAAGCCGGATGCCGCGTTGTCGACAGAAAAGAAGCTTTTAAGTGCGATATAATCTGCGACCCTAAAATCGGCGATGCAGAATATCTTGATAAGCTGGAAAAAGGCAAAACTATTTTCGGCTGGGTTCATGCCGTTCAAAACAGGGATATAACGGATAAGCTGATAAAAGGGGAAATAACCGCTTTTGCATGGGAGGATATGTACAAGGACGGGCGTCATACATTCTTCAGAAACAACGAGCTTGCCGGTGAGGCTGCGGTAATCAATGCCTATGAGTGCTTCGGAAAAATGCCTTACGAAACAAATGCTGCGGTTATCGGCAACGGCAATACGGCACGCGGTGCCATAAAGATTTTAACCATGCTCGGAGCCGATGTTACCTGTTACAACAGAAAACAGGAAAGCCTTTTCAAAAAGGAAATGTACGGCTATGATGTTATTGTGAACTGTGTTCTTTGGGATATAAAAAGAAAGGATCACATAATTTACCGTGAGGATCTTAAAAAGCTCAAAAAGGACGCAATGATAATCGACATAAGCTGCGACAAAAACGGAGGCATTGAAACCTCGATACCGACTACCTTTGAAGAACCGGTATATTACGTTGACGGTGTAATGCACTATGTGGTTGACCACACACCGTCGCTGTTTCATAAGGATGCCACAAGATCAATTTCCGCCGCCGCAGCACCGTTTTTAAATCTTCTTATCAAAGAAGAATATGACGATACGCTTAAAAATGCGCTGATAATCGAAAACGGAGAAATAAAGGATAAAAGAATAAACGAATTTCAAAATCGCTGAGGTGTGAAATGGTCAATAAGGTTAAATCTTCTCTTCGTTCGCTGAGCAAATATGACACTGGTCTGTATCTGCGTCTGCTTTACCGTTTGGTAAAGCAAAGGACACTCTATAAAAAATATCCGGACGATAAAGAATATGTTGAAAAAATGTATTTTGAGAAAACCGGGCGTAAGCTTAACCTTGAAAATCCTCAAAGATATACCGAAAAGCTGCAATGGCTGAAGCTGTATAACCGCAATCCGCTTGCATCTCAGTGTGCCGATAAGGTTGAAGTCAGAAAGTATATTGAACAAAAAGGATACGCCGATATTCTGAATGAGGTTATAGCGGTATATGATGATGTTAAACAGATTGATGTTGACAAGCTTCCGAAACGGTTTGTTCTCAAGGCGACGCACGGCAGTTCAATGAATTTTATCTGCAAGGATAAGGACAGCGTAAACCTGAGAAGAAAAAAACGAATTTTCAATTTGTGGCTGAAGCTGAATATTTATCTCGACGGCAGAGAGTGGGTCTACAAAGACTTGAAGCCCCGTATCGTTGCCGAAAAATATCTTGAGGATGACAGCGGTGCTTTGCGTGACTACAAGATATTCTGTTTTAACGGTGTGCCGCAGTTCATTCAGGCCGATGAAGACAGGTACTCCGACCATCATCAGGCATATTATTCAACGGATTGGAAAAAAGAAGAGTTCGGCACCGGCTGTAAAACCTGTGATGTTGAAAGACCGGATAATCTTGATGAAATGCTGAAAATCGCTGAGGATCTTTCCCAAGAGTTCAATTTTGTCAGAGTGGATCTTTATAATTGCAACGGAAAAATATATTTCGGAGAGCTGACGTTCTTTGGAGGAAGCGGTTTTTATTCTTTTGAGCCTGATGAATATGATTACAAATTCGGAGAAATGCTGAAACTTGACGAGTAAAGGCGGCAAACCTGTGAAAAAAGTACTTTTTTTAATAGATTCCCTGCGGGGCGGCGGTGCCGAAAAGGTGCTGGTTAATCTTTTGAATCACATAAACACCGATGAATTTGATGTGACGGTTGAAACAATGTTTTTTAACGGAGTTAATGCGGCGAAGCTTTCTCCCAAGATAAAGCTTTTTTGCCGAAACGCGCCGTATTTTAAAGGTGTTTCTCATGTTATGAAATATATCCCCGAAAGAGCATTGTACCGCTATTTTATCGGCAGAAAAAAGTACGATGTGATTGTTGCATATATGCACGGCGCACCTGCCAAGGTCGTTTCGGGCTGCACGGACTCTGATGTACGCAAGTATGCTTGGATACACACAAAGATCGGCAAGGGTTCCACCGTCTTTAAATTTCACAGGAATAAAAACGATTCCGTAAAGTCATACGCAAAATTTGATACAATAGTCGCCGTTTCCGAAGATGTAAGGAAACGTTTTGAGGAGGAAACGGGACTCGGATATAAAACTGTTGTTATTTACAACACAAACGATGTTGATAAAATCAAGTCGCTGTCGTGCGAGGATTTTTCATTTGACAGTAACAGGTTTCATATATGTACCCTCGGACGTCTTTCGTCCGAAAAAGGCTATGACCGCCTTGTGCGAACAGCGAAAAGACTGAAAGAGAGCGGATCGGATTTTGATATTCACATTTTCGGAGACGGACCGGAAAGGGAACCGCTCAGAAGCCTCATTGAGGCAAATGATTTGAAAAATACAGTTTATCTCGACGGCTACACGGAAAATCCGTACCGCGTGCTTGCACGTTCGGATTTGTTTGTTTGTTCATCGCTAAATGAAGGACTGAGCACCGCGCTTTCCGAAGCAGTTATTCTCGGTGTTCCCTGTGTGTCCACGGATGTTTCGGGAGCAAAAGAGGTTCTCGGTTACAATAACGAGTACGGAATTGTGACCGAAAACAATGAAGATGATTTGTATAAAGCTCTTTACAGTATGATTACGGACAAAAAGCTTTACGAAAAATACAGCGACAGCGTTAAATTGAGAAAAAGCTTTTTTGATACCAAAAAGACCGTCGGAGATGTAGAAAAATTATTGAGGCAAAGCTAAAGGAGGCTGCACCGTGTCACTTACAAAAGCAATGTTTATAGTAATGTCCATGGTGTATCCTTTGAGCTGGCTGGCGACCGCCTTTGACGGAAACAAGAAAAGGAATCTTTCAAAGACGAAGGATTTGAAAGCGGTTATTTTGATCCTTATTATATTTGCGATAATTTTTGTTTTTGCCGGTTACAGACATGTTTCCGGTACCGCGATAGACGAGTATGCTTACCGAAACCGAGTGTTCAGCTACCGCAGCTTATCCTTTGGTGAGGTGTTAAAGAATATTGAGTGGCTTTCGGCTGTTCCGACCTGGATACTGTCGCACGTAACACGAAATACACAAAGTATAATTATTTTCGAT
Source organism: Eggerthellaceae bacterium (assembly GCA_963616775.1). Classification (GTDB taxonomy): domain Bacteria; phylum Bacillota; class Clostridia; order Oscillospirales; family Acutalibacteraceae; genus CAG-488. The sequence goes on from CAVELL010000021.1 coordinate 24,603, forward strand.
TCACTTGTTACCTATTCTCTTTTTGTTTACTGTATAAAAAAATACTGCGACAATTTTGAACTCGGAATACTTCTTATGTTTTTGCTCAACCTTGTCAACTTCAGCTTCAACGCGATGCAGCAGGTTGAGGCGGCGTCGGTTTTGATGCTCGGTATTCCGTATCTATATAAAAGGGATTTCAAGAAATATCTTTTGATAGTCATTTTGGCTACCTTGATACATACCAGTTCAATAGTTATGCTTGCGTTGTATTTTATTGCAAACTTCAAGCCGTGGTCGTTCAAATTTATCGGCGTTTCGGTTCTGTTTATCTTTCTTATGATGGTATTTAATACGGTTTCGGTACCGATATTCAATGCGCTCGGAATTTATGACAACTATATTGATGTTCTTAAGGCGGGCGGCGGAGTTAAGGTAATAACGGTTATTGTTGCGTTTATTCCGATAGGGATGGCGTTTGCGTTTAAAAAATACTTGCCCGAAGACGACCGCGAAATGAACTGCCTGACTAATATGGCTATGATATACGCGATGATTTATTTGGTTGCTTCCCAGCAGCGATTTATCGGAAGATTTGCTATTTTCCTTTTGCCGTGGCTGATTCCGTTCTATTGCAAGCTGATAACCTACCTGAGGAAAGAAAGGCTTTCGGTAATTATCTATTATGTTTTGCTGATCGGATACGGCGCGACAACAATTTATTTCACTCGTTCTTTGAAGTATGAGCTTATGTTAGGAGGGTAAGCAGTGAACAGAAAAAATTTTATTTGTTTTGTGCTCGTCTTTCTCTTGATTGCTCACGGCACGGTGATTGCCTTCGGCGCGAACGACGGTATGTTCGGATATGCCATCGCTTACTCCGACGCGTCGAAAATGGGAATTGAAAAAACAACGACAAATCTCGGTGCGGTTGAGCTCGAAACGGAAAAGGTTGTTCTTGACTCAAAAATGAGGGAGAGCTTTGCCATGACGGGTATGCCCGTTACGGCAATGGCAGTGCTTACTGCTTCACTGAACATCAGCGGAACAGCACTGACGGTCGGTGCGGACTGCGTCTCCGATCCGAAAAACAATGTGTTGGGGCTGTATGCCGGTATGTCGGTTAATGTCAACGATCTCATTGCGGCGGCGGTTCTGTATAATGACCGGAATGCGGTCAGAACGCTTGCTTTGGGAGCGTCGGGCTCGTATTCGGAGTTTATTGACCTTATGAACCGCACGGCAAGACGCTATTCGATGAAAAATACCGTTTTCAAGAATATAAGCGGCGCAAAGGATGCCGAACAGGTCACGACGATTGAAGATATACTCATTCTTATTATGGCGATTTATAACAAATCCTCGATTTTTGAAATCACATCGTCCGATACATATTACATCAGAACCACGGAGATTTATAACAAGCAAAAGACGCTTTCAAACAAGTTTGAGCTTGTTGACTCAAACTCGGCAAATTATAAGTCGACGGTTTTGGGCTTGGGGTCGTTTACCGACGGTGACGGAGTTTCGATAACTCTTCTGCTTACACAGTCAGAAAACGAAAGATATGCCGTTGCGCTCAGGACGGTAAAGAAGGAAAACCGAATCAGCGACGCGGCGTCGGCTGTCGATTATATTTACAAGAATTTTACCCTTGTCGATATTACCAAGGTGTTGTATAATATCGGAGAAAAGGTGGAGCTGAATGTGGGCGGGGAATCCGTTTCGGTCGCTGTTTCAAAGGGTAAGTACAAAAATATTTATTTGGTTGTAAATGCATTCTATTCGAAATCCGCGTTTTATGCCGATGAATATACGGTAGTAAATCCGCAAAGTCTGCCGACTCACGTTAATGTCGGCGATGAGATAAAGGGCTTCACGGTTATGTATAAAAACACTGAGGTTGCCACGATAGATATGACGGTTAAATCTGTCGGAGAACAACAAACGACGAAAAAACAAAGCAATTTCACGATTTATCAGTCTGAAAACGGAGGTCGTCGCAAACGCACCTTGAGGGATCATATATGGGTGCTTTGGGCGGCTGCGGTTGTTGCGGTTGCCGCCGCATTTTTGCTGATTCTCGGAAGAAAAAAATAAGGCACTGACTTTTAGGAGGACAAAAAATGACTTTGACCGATATTCTCGACATTGTATTCAAAAGGATCAAGCTGCTGGTTATTCTGCCCGTTGTTTTCTTTGTGGCTTCAATGGTTTACAGCTTTGAGATAGTTGCGCCGACATACACCTCGTCCGCAACCTTTATGGTTCTCAACCAGACATATTATGATTCGATAACATATAATGACCTTATGATAGGCTCAATACTTATCAATGACTATCAGTATCTTGCGACAACTTCAACGGTGTACAGGGAAGCTGCCGAGAAGCTCGGACTTGACAACCTGAGCGGCTGCAGCGTGAATGTTTCCGCCGTTACGGATACAAGAATGATAAAGCTTTCGGTTGTTTCAACCGATCCGGAAAAGGCGGCTAATGTTGCCAATGCATTGACAGAGTCGCTCATCAACCGTATTTCGGAGATTATGAAGGTCGAGAATGTTACGATAGTTGAATATGCCAAGGTACCGACGGGGGCGTCGGGTCCCAACAGGTCAAAGATTGTTTTAACCGCAACGGCGGCGGGACTCATCATCGCAATCGGTATAGTTATAATTCTTGAGTTTATGGACAACACACTCCAGACGAGTGAGGATGTGGAGAAGAGCCTCGGAATACCGGTTCTCGCACAAATCAGCAAGATTGAGACGGAGGAGGAAGACTGATGAACATAGTGGATCTTTATTACAACGCCAAGTCCGCAGTCCGTGATTCGGTCAAGACGATGAGAGCGAACATTCAGTTCGCCTCCCTTGACAAGGAAATTAAAACCGTTGTGTTCACGAGCGTTATTCCCAACGAAGGCAAAACAACGCTCGCCTGCTTCCTCGGAATATCGGTTGCCGAAACCGGCAAAAAAACCGTCGTTGTCGAGTGCGACTACCGTCACCCGATGATAACAAAGAACTTTGAGCTTGAAAGTGAAGTAGAAAGAACCGATGCCGATGACAATCACGTCAACGCCCGCCTTCAGCAGACAAAGGTTGAGAACCTCTGGGTTCTTGATATGAAAACGAAGGTCAACAATCCCATTGAGCTTATCAGCTCCGATTCGTATGTGAAGATGGTTAAAAAGCTCAGGGAAGATTTTGATTTCGTAATTTTTGATACACCTCCGCTCGGTGCGTTCATTGATGCCGCCCATATTGCAGCTCAGGCTGACGGAACAATCCTTGTCATCAAGCAGGGACAGGTCGAAAAGAGAGCGGCAAAGGACGTTATTCAACAGCTCAAAAAGGCAAATGCGACTGTTATCGGAGCGGTTATCAACAATGTTGATATCAAAAAGTCCGGCTACTATTACAACAGATATCGTTACGGCTACGGCTACGGTTATTACCGCTATTATTCCAATTATTACTACTCTCACCGTGACGATGACGGCAACATCCGCCGCGGACACAGGGGCTCTCATAAGCACAAGCGCAGAAAGAAAAACAGCTTACTTAAGGGCTCCAAGAGATCCGACAAAAGATAAATCCGAAGGAAGATGACTGATGAAAACCGAATGGAAAAACACAGACGGATATGAATATATAGATATCCATTGCCATATTCTTCCGGGTATTGACGACGGAGCACGTGATTTTGAGGAGTCAAGGAAGATGCTTTCGGCGGCGAGGGATAACGGAATCAGGGCGATTGTTGCCACACCGCACGTCAGGCGCAGTGATTTTGATTTCAAGCTTGCGAATGAAAGCTTTGAAGAGTTGAAGATGTATGCTGCCGATGTCGGGATCGAGCTTTTTCAAGGCTACGAGGTGAATTACGAAGCTTTGGTGGAGTTCGAATTTAAAAATCTTGATAAGCTGTCGTTGGGCAATTCGAGGTACTTTTTGTTGGAGTTCGGCAATTTTTCGCTTCCGCCGAATTGGAAGATTGTAATCAGAAAAATTCAGGAATCAGGGAAAAAGGTAATAATAGCGCATCCCGAAAGGTACGCATTTATTCAGCATAACATAAAGCTTGCGCGGGAAATGGTTGAAATGGGCTGCCGCTTGCAATGCGACGCCTACGTGTTCGATTTGAATATGTTTTCGCGCGAAAAGCGTATAGCGGAAAAAATGGTGAACGAAGGACTTGTGACGTGGCTTGCAACCGACGCGCATACTCCCGGGCACTATGAGGGATACAGAGAAGTAATGGAAGACTATATTGAGGATTTAAAACCCGGTAAAATTTCTTTTGGAGGTTGAGTAAAATGGGCTTGTATGAAAAAATCGTTAATGGAGAAGAAAAACTTTCGTTGGTAGGTCTCGGATATGTCGGACTTCCGATTGCGGTCGCTTTTTCAAAAAAGATTAAGGTCGTCGGATTTGATATAAACAGTAAAAAAATTGAGACGTATATCAAGGGTATTGACCCTACCAAGGAAGTCGGCGACGAAGCGATAAAGCAGTGTCACGTTGACTTTACGAGCGACGAGACGAAGCTCAGAGATGCGAAGTTCCATATTGTTGCCGTCCCCACACCGGTCAGATCGGACAAGACTCCCGATCTTTCCCCCGTAATCGGAGCAAGCGAGGTTCTCGGCAGGAATCTTGCAAAGGGTTCCGTCGTTGTGTATGAATCAACGGTTTATCCCGGTGTTACGGAGGATATATGCGTGCCGATACTCGAAAGGGAATCGGGACTCAAGTGCGGCGTTGATTTCAAGGTCGGCTATTCTCCCGAAAGAATCAATCCGGGCGACAAAAAGCACAGGCTCGAAAATATAGTCAAGATAGTCAGCGGTATGGACGACGATGCGCTTGAAACAATTGCTTCCGTTTACAGCCTTGTTATTGAAGCGGGTGTTTACCGCGCGGAGAGCATAAAGGTTGCCGAAGCCGCAAAGGTTATCGAAAACAGTCAGAGAGATATAAACATTGCCTTTGTCAATGAGCTTTCAATGATATTCAGCAAAATGGGTATCGACACAAAGGCTGTGCTCAAGGCGGCGGGAACGAAATGGAATTTCCTGAATTTTGAACCGGGTCTTGTCGGCGGTCATTGCATCGGCGTTGACCCGTATTACCTCACATACAAAGCCGACCAGCTCGGATATCATTCAAGAATTATCCTTGCGGGCAGACGTATAAATGACGGTATGGGCGCATACGTTGCAACAGAGCTTGTCAAAAATATGATTCATGCCGATGTTAAGGTAAAGGACGCAAGGGTTCTTGTCTTGGGTCTCACCTTCAAGGGCAACTGCCCCGACACAAGAAACACCAAGGTCGTCGACATTCTCAATGAGCTCCACAGCTACGAGATTGAAACTGCGGTTTATGATCCCGTTGCCGACAGGAGCGAAGCAAAGCGCGAATACGGAATCGACCTTATCGGTGCTGATGAGCTGACGGGCTTCGATGCCGTTATCGTTGCCGTTGATCATGAGGAGTTCAAGTCGATCACGGTTGATGAAATTAAGGCGATGTATTCCGAGGACTGCAACAACAGAGTTATTTCGGACGTTAAGGGTATTTACGACAAGAAAGAATTTGAAGCTGCGGGCTTCAAATATTGGCGTCTTTAATCGGGAGCGTTGAAAATGGGCTACAAGGAAAAAATATACGATCACTCACCGATATTCTTTCAGAATTTTATGGCGTCGGTTTTGGGATTTATACAGAAAAGGCAGCGATACGGAAAAGAGTACCGCGAATATCTTGCCTATTTAGATGAATTTAATAAGCAGAACTATACCGAAAAGAGAAATGCTCAGTTTAAGCTTTTTAAAGAGTTCATTATTGACGCGAAAAGGAACAGCCCTTTTTATGCCGAGCTGTATAAAGATATAGATCTTGAGAAAATCAACAGCTTTGAAGACGTAAAGGCTCTGCCGTTTGTGGATAAAGAGCTTTTAAGGAGCAATATTGACAGGGTGTATACGATTCCGAAAAGCGGAGCTATTCTCGGCTATACCGGAGGCACAACGGGTAAATCGCTGTGCGTAAGGTTTACCCGTGAGGATTTTGAACGGAGAATGGCGTGCCTTGACAGCTTTAAAAACAGTTGCGGCTTTTCAAATATCAAGATGAAGAGAGCATCGTTTAACGGGAAAAGCCTTGTCCCGGATTCACAGAAATCAAAGATTTTTTGGAGATATAATGCCACTTGCAATCAGATGATGTTTTCGACGTTTCACATAACGGAAGATAATCTGAAATATTATGTTGAAGGTCTCAACAAATTTAAGCCCGACTCCATTGATGGCTTTTTTATGGCAATGTGCGATGTCGCGAGCTATATAGATCGTCATCACATAAAGCTCACTTTTAAACCCGTTGCAATATTTCCGACGAGCGAAACGATTACCGACAGCGGTCGCGAGCTGATCGAAAGAGTGTTTGGATGTAAAGTGTACAACCAGTATGCCTCAAGCGAGGGTGCACCGTTTATTACGGAATGTCGGTGCGGAAGGCTTCACATGAATATGGCATCGGGATACATTGAAGAAATAGATCCTCAAACTCACGAGGTGGCAATTACCGGCTTCACAACTCACGGCACACCGCTGATTAGATACAAAATCGGGGACTGCATAAAGATTTCCGATAAAACCGATTGCGAATGCGGAATACAGAGCGTTATGGTCGAATCCATTGACGGCAGAAGGATGTCTTTCCTTTATTCTTCATCGGGAGCTAAAATCAGCGAAGTAAACATTGCCAATATGCTTAAACATGTTCCTCCGTCGCTGATTCACACTCAAGCCGTACAGAATCAGATGGGTGTTGTTGAGCTTTATCTTGTGACGGATAAGAACAAATACAGAAAAGAATACGAAAAAATAATTTTTGAAGAGTTTTATTCAAGATTCGGTACTGATTCCGTGCTCAATATTCACTATGTGGACTCAATTCCGAGGGCATCAAGCGGAAAGTTCAGACTCGTTGTAAATAATGTAGATAAGGGATGATAAAATGGGCTATTCAAATTTAAAATTTCCCGAAAACTCTGTTTTCCTTGTAACGGGAGGCGCGGGCTTCATCGGCTCGAATCTCTGCGAAGCGATACTTAAAATGGGCTATAAGGTAAGATGTCTTGACGACCTTTCAACCGGCAAGCAGGCAAATGTTGATTTGTTTGCCGACGATCCGAATTACACCTTTATAAAGGGCGATATCAAGGATTTGGATACCTGTATGGCGGCATGCGAGGGCGTCGATTATGTGCTCAATCAGGCGGCGTGGGGCAGTGTGCCGCGCAGCATTGAAATGCCGCTGTTCTATGAAAAGAACAACATTATGGGCACTCTCAATATGATGGAAGCGGCAAGACGGCAGGGCGTTAAAAAGTTTGTTTACGCTTCCAGCTCTTCCGTTTACGGCGACCATCCTGTTCTCCCCAAAAAGGAGGGTCAGGAGGGAAATCTCCTTTCGCCATACGCGCTGACAAAGCGTGTTGACGAGGAATTTGCCAAGCTTTACACAAGGCTTTACGGTCTTGACACTTACGGAATGAGATACTTCAACGTTTTCGGCAGACGACAGGACCCCGACGGTGCCTATGCGGCGGTTATTCCTAAGTTCATCAAAATGCTGATGAACGACGAGACCCCGACCATTAACGGCGACGGCAGACAGTCGAGGGATTTTACTTATGTTGAGAATGTTATCGAGGCGAATCTCAAGGCTTGTCTTGCACCGCATGAGGCGGCAGGCAACGCTTTCAACATTGCTTACGGCGGACGAGAGTACCTTATTGACATCTACCACTCGCTCACCAAGGCACTCGGCAAGGACATTGAACCGAATTTCGGTCCCGACAGAGCAGGCGACATCAAGCACTCAAACGCCGATATTTCAAAGGCTCGCGAAATGCTCGGCTATGACCCCGATTATGACTTCGATTCCGGCTTGAAGATTGCCATTGATTGGTATGTTGAGAATTTGTAATTAACAAGTAATGTACTTCTTTTAAAGGATAAATAAGGCTTCGTATTTAATTTCCTAATGTCCTCGGCACGATGTGGGCATCGTGCCCTACGACAAGTTTTGATAAAATCTAAATCGTAGGGTGTGATGACCACATCACACCGAGGAAAAATAAATTTTGAGAATGTTTATATATGAATGTAAACTCCAATTTTGCAGAAACCATATAGGCTCACCTTGTCAGGTAG
>CAVELL010000022.1:0-38745 GCA_963616775.1 Eggerthellaceae bacterium
CGCTGCAAGGGATTCGAACCCCTGACCTTTTGGTTCGTAGCCAAACACTCTATCCAGCTGAGCTAGCAGCGCATTTCTGAACGCTCATATATTATAGCACAGAGTTTTTAAAAATCAAGTGTTTTTTTTGAAAAAGTCGGGATTTTTTACCGCACAATTTGGGTGTGCGGATTGTGCAATTAGATTTTCCGTCAGGCTGTACAAAAATTTCGGGGGCTTACAGACGGAAATCAGTCGGCTCTTATCACAATTTTTCCGCCGACATCGGTCGGTATGCTGACATTTTTTGATTCAAAATGTCTTACCTCTCCGTCGCGTGCAACGGTGCAGCGTTCAAACGGATTGATAAAATTCAGTTGCTCTCCGCATTCCGAAACAACAACTATGTCACCGATTACTCCGTTTTTTATCTCCGCGCTTACAAGAAATCCGCCGTATGCACGCAAATTATTAAAGCGGCAGTCAAGCGATTTCGGCCACACGGGGAAGAATCGAAGAACATTTTGGTGACTTTGCAACGCCATTTCACCGAGAGTATTCGGCACAATGGAACAGTTTTCGAGGCATCCGCCGCCGTGATAGTAAAGCATATTCGACAAGCCCTTGAGCTTATTGTGCTCCTTCAGCTTTTTGACAATCAGCTCCGGTTCAATTCCGAGCCGTGCCGCACACGGAAAGAATGAACTGCATGCGTTTCCGTCAAGCCAACGTCCGTTTTGTTTGAATGTGTTTCTTGCAATTTTCAGCGTCTTTTCGTCGGACGAGAGTCCGACACATCCGCTCGGATAAATATGCTGTAAGCCGACGTCGCCCGAATCATTCCACCTCATACCCTTTTCCGTGTAGCGATAGACTCTTTTAAAAAGCCTTGTGCACGTCGGAAACGGTGCAAGATTATCCAGCATATACTGCCACTTTTTCCGCTTATCCTCGTCGACATTCAGTGCCTTTGCCATATCAATTCCCGCCTCAAGTCCGAGACGAAGCAGTCCGAGCGTGAGCACATTGTTTTTGTCGTTTATAAAACGGCGGTATTGTCTTTCCTTAAAGTTATTTTCCTTGTAATACGGAATCTCGTGCGTCGCATCCTTTTCAATGCTGAAATGACCGTTTTCAAAGATTGCATAGTCCTCAAAAAACTCCAGTGCCGCCTTCACAAACGGATAGGCGTGTTCACGCGCATACACCGTATCACGGGTATATTTCCACCTGAATATCATAATATCCGCAGCGTGAATCGCATTGCTTTTCTGCCCGAGATGCAGTCGCTCAAAGCAATACCTGCTTGACGGTTCAAGCTCGGAATACAGTCCCTTAGGAAGAATCGAAACGGGGAAAAATATACCTTTGCAGCCGAAACGTGCGGCATCCTTCCTGCCCCGTTCGATAAAATCCTCAAGAGGAACATGATAAGCATCCGTAAACTCGGTATGATTTGTCAGACACGCCGCATAAAACGGTGCCTGATAGTTATAATTAAGGTGATAATCGCTCGCCCACATCGGATTTTCCACCGTGATAAAGTTGCCGTAGAGACCGGGCGGGAATTTTTTATTTCCCGTGCACACCGCCAAAAGATACTGCGAACCGTACCATCGCAGTTCAAGCTCTTCATCTGAAATATGAAAGGCCGACTTTGACCAAAAATCAGACCATGCGGTCAAATGCTCCTCTTTCAGATGTCGGCATTTTTCCGCGGACATTTCACGGGCTTTTTTTACAACCGCATCGTCGGGATTTTCAACATCATAGTTTGTCGCCGCGCAGAAAAAATATCTGTTTGACTCCGTCTGAGTCATTGCACAGCAAGCAAAGGTATCATAAACAATTGTGCCGCCGGTAAACCTTCTGCTGATAAAGCTGACACCGTCGACCTCAAAGCTGTCGGTAATTCCCGTCGCGTCACTGCGGCTTGCAAGTGTCGGAACAGGCAGCGGAATATTGCCGTCAATCTCGATCACTCCGGAATTATCGGTTTTGTGAACCCTGACAACAATGTCCATCCGACCGCAATCATCCTTAAAATGACAGCGAAGCTCGCCGATGTCCATATCCTGTTCAACAAAGTAATTGTCATACATCGACTTCGGAATCGGGATATCAATATTTCCGAGCGGCTTCAGCCCCTTATCTCCCGGAACTTCACTTTCACACCAAATGTCACATTTTGCAAGATAAATACGCATACCGTTTTCACAGTTTCCGAGAATAACGGAAAGGTCTCCGTTACCGTTTATCGCTCCGTCGGGAATGGAATCACAGCCGCTGAGCTTAGGCTTATTCTTCAGAACCGCAATGTGTCTCATTAAATCACCTCTTTAAAAATATACCAAAAAGGCTGCTCAATGTCAACGTATCCGGACACGTTATTCGTCGGTTTATTTGCCTGAGCACCCCGTAAAGCAGCAAAAATGTCAAGTCCGAAAAAAGCAGAAAATCCGCATAAAAGCAAAAAGATGCAACCCCGATTTCGGAATTACACCTTAATGTCTTTGCAAAACCGCAGCAAGAATATGCCGCCTTTAAATTATTCCGCCTCGCCCGTCTTCTTCGGCTTGTCAAAGCGATAGATCTCACGGTTTTCGATGTCCATATCGGGAATCATAATCGGCTGAATACCGGCGTTGGCGGTTATTGTCGTAATAATCGCTCTCGCATACGGAAAAAGCTCCTTGTAAGTCCTGATATGAATCAGCTCACGCTGGAGGTCGTCGGGATACGAGAAAATGCCCGCAAGAACGAGCTTTATGCCGAATGTGTCGGGGTTATCCCTGTCCGTAATGGTTACCGTAAATTTACCCTCACAGATATTGTTGTTCGTGTATCTGACGTTGTACGCGTAGCTGTTTTTTAATTCAATCTTAGTGTTTGCTTTTATTTTATTAACAAACTGTATCTCGTCAATTTTGTAGGCGTTGAGCTTGAGCTTATTCATTGAAAATTCCCCCTTGTTTAGTACATTCTAACATAAGAGAATTTATTTTACAAGAGTAATTTCATTTTTTGAGAGAAGATGCAATATACACTCCCGAAAGCAATGCATTTATCACAACGGCAGCCGTAAGAATACACTTGGCGGTTTTCAGCACCGTAAGTAGCATACAGTCATATCTCGCCATTTTCATAAACATTTTTGCATACTTTGCCTTGTCCAAACCGATTACCTCCCGTCACTCAAAAGGATTCCGTGTGCAATTCCGGGTATACTCTCACCCTGAAACGGTGAAATCGCCGACAGAAGCGCACCTGTTGCAACGACGAGGACACGGTGAAGCTTTCCGCCGACAATGTCGTCCATAATCTTTGAACACATCACCGTTCCGCAGCAGCCGCAGCCGCTTCCGCCCGAATGTACATCCTGTTCTTTGAGGTGATACATCATCAATCCCGTATCATTATGCTGCTTTTCTATATCCAGATAGTATTCTTTTTCAAGCAGCTCGCAAAGAAGCCGTGAACCGACCTTGCCGAGATCGCCCGTTAAAATTAAATCATAGCTTTCGGGGCAAGTGCCTGTTTCGTTCAGGAAGGTATATATTGTGTCCGCAGCCGCAGGTGCCATTGCCGCTCCCATATTGTTTGCATCGGTTATCCCCTTATCAACGATTTTGCCGATTATTGCTTTTTCGATTACGGGGCAGTTTTTTTCCGCTTTATCCGAAATCATTGCCGCGCTTGCACCCGTTACCGTCCATTGAGAGGTAGGAGGTCTTTGTCCGCCGTACTCAAGGGGAAATCGAAACTGCTTCTCTGCCGAACAAAAATGTGATGACGTCGCCGATATCGCAAGCTTCATTTTACCTCCGTCAACATACTCTGCGGCATTTATCATTGCGAGAACGGAGGTGGAGCAGGCTCCGTATATGCCGAAATACGGTATACAGAAATCCCTGATTCCGAAAGCCGAGCCCGTACACTGATTTATCAGATCGCCGGCAAAGATTCCGTCAATTTTCTCTGCCTTGACGCCTGCCTTGTCGAGAACCAGTCCGATGGCGGTTTTCTGCAGATGGCTCTCTGCCGCTTCCCAGGTGTCAAGTCCGCACATATCGTCCTCAATAACCATATCGAAGCCTTTTCCGAGAGGTCCCGCCCCCTCCTTTTTGCCGACAACCGTTGCCCTGCTTATAATGCTCGGACGCGTCCGAAAGTCGATTATTCTGCCGCTCATCTTCCACCCGCCTTTTCAACGATAAAATAAATCAGCCCGTAGAGCGATGCGGCGGTTGTGCCGTAGAGAATAACAGGTCCCGCTATTTTAAAAATGCTTGCTCCCGTTCCCATAACGAAGCCCTCGCTCTTAAATTCAAGAGCAGACGAAACGACAGAGTTCGCAAAGCCCGTAATCGGTACGACAGTGCCTGCACCCGCGTGCTTTGCGATTTTATCGAAGACACCGATACCGGTCAGAACGCTTGTCAGCACAATCAAGGTGACCGAAACCAGCGTCCGGCTCTCGTCCGTGTTCATTCCCGCTTTGCCGTAAATGTAAAAAAGAAGCTGTCCGAAGCAGCATATCCCCCCACCGATAAGAAAAGCTTTAACACAGTCAATCAGCATCGGTGAGCCGGGCGAGGCTTTCTTAACCATCTCGCCGTATTGCTTATCCGAAATATTCATTGTAAACCCTCATTATAAATCTTTTAAGGCGCACATCACATTTGACATTGCCTTTTTAATAATGTTTGCATGGGACAGAAAAATATACAAAAAAATCTCCTTTCGCAATGAAAGGAGATGAAAATTTAATTTTTATGAAACACTCTTGCGGAGAATGAGCAATGCGTCCATACTTGTAAGAGTTCCGTCGGAGTTCATATCACCGTTTGAGAAAGCAACATCCGAAAGCTTAATAAGACCGACAACGTGCTGAAGAACCATCAGCGCATCCAGCGAATTTACCTTGCCGTCATTGTTTACATCACCCTTAAGAATCTCCTTGACAAGCTTGATGGTATATGAATCATAGGCCTTTGTGTTAGACTTGAAATAAACCTCAACGACGCTGTCGCCCTCCGTGTACTCACCCTTGGGAGAAGCATAGATATTCTGCGTTACCTTTGTGCCCGAAACAGTCTCCTTGTAGGCAATGTCAGCCGTGCTTCCGTCGGAATATGTTACACGAACGACAAGACCGTTCATATCTACCATTCCTCTGTCGGCGTAGCGTGAATAGTATCCGCCGTAGTGCTTGAATGAAATCTTGGTTCCGCCCGAAACAAACGTACCGAGTCCGCCGCCCTCCGGCATATCATAATATCCGTAGTCCCAATCCGTTCCCTGAACGAATACGGTTTTGGTCGGGTACTTTATGATTTTTACAGCCGAAACAGTCGTGCGCGGCTGAACTGCCGCAAGGGAAACAATGCCCGAACAGGTTAAAGCGACAACAACAGCCATTAAAGCCGAGATAATCTTATAAAAATTTTTCATATCGTTTCCTCCGTAGTTTTTTCTTAATTATAACCCTTATATTGTTAAATGTCAAATAAAATCCTTGCCCGATTCAGAAAAATCGCCTTAAACACCGCTCAAATCAAAATCGGGAATATACTCCTCCGAGGACGAATCGAGCTCCTGAATATACACATTTTCAAAGCCGAGCTTTTCCGCGTGTGAAAGCACAATATCATATTCTCTTTTTGTGAGTCTGCGGTTAATTGTCGGAAAATTTTCGGCGTCGGCACACGGCATATACTGTCCCATAAGGCTTATAACGGTGTCCGACGGCAAATTGTCCTTTATCCAGTCAAGAAGCTTCATTCCCTGACTTACATTTCCGGGGAGCACAAGGTGCCTGATTATAAGCCCTTTTTTCATCATTCCGTCATCAAATACATTTGTGCTTTGCTGGCGATTCATTTCAAGAACCGCTGCGCTTGCCGCTTCAAAGTAATCCTGTGCGCGGCTGTATTTTTTTGAAACCGAGGAGCTTACATATTTGATATCGGTCAGATAAATGTCGACCAATCCGTCAAGAAGCCGCAGCGATTCGACGGAATCGTAGCCTCCCGTGTTGTAAACAACGGGAACGGTCGGCTTGTATTTTGAAAGCGTCCGTGCAAGCTGTACGGCGTAGTGAGAGGGACTGACAAGGTTAATGTTTTCAGCACCCCGGGCTTCGAGCTCTTTAAAAATTTCGATCAACCGCTCTTCGCCGATATCACGTCCGAAGCAGCTGCGGCTGACGTCATAATTCTGACAATAAACGCACTTGAGCGGACAGCCGGAAAAGAAAACAGTACCGCTTCCTTTTTTGCCGCTGATACACGGTTCCTCCCAAAAATGAAGTCCGGCTCTTGCGACTCTGTACTCAGTGCCCACTCCGCAGGCTCCGCTCTGCGAGTCCCTGTCAATATTGCATTTTCTCGGACATTGGCTGCAAACAAACATTTTAACTCCCAAAAATATGATTATAATAGACAGTTATAAAGATATAACCGATTTGAGCATAAACATTATAGCACAAATTTTTTACTTGTCTACCGTTTATATGTGTGATATAATATTCGGGACGGTTGAGACAGACCGAAAAAACACTGAGAATTGAGGTCATATTATGAAGAAAATCATCGCTTTATTTATGTCTGTAATATTTATACTTTGCTGTTTTTCAGCCTGCGGAACATCGGGACTGAAGGGCAAGCATCACGTTGAAATGGTAATAAAGGATTACGGAACCGTTAAAATCGAGCTTAACGGCGATCAGGCACCGATTACCGTAAAGAACTTTGTTGACCTTTGCAACAAGGGCTTTTATAACGGGCTTACATTCCACAGACTTGTTAAGGGCTTTATTATTCAGGGCGGTGATCCCGAGGGCACCGGTCTGGGCGGATGCGAAAGCAGCATCAAGGGTGAATTCAGCCAGAACGGCGTAAACAACACAATCAAGCACAAGCGCGGCGTTATCTCCATGGCAAGAAATCAGTTCAATTTTGACAGTGCGTCGTCACAGTTCTTTATCTGCCTCGACGATTCGTGCAGTCAAAGCCTCGACGGACAGTATGCGGCTTTCGGTTCCGTTACCGAGGGTATGGACATTATCGACAAAATATGCGACGCTCTCCCCGAAAGCGACTGTCTGCCGACAGAGCAGCAGCCCGTTATCGAATCAATTAAAGTTATTGACTAAGAGGTGTCTTTTTTGAACAATAATCTGGACTATCTTAACAGAGTATATCTGAAAATCGACCTTGATAAAATTTGCAGCAACACAAAAGAAGTAATGAAAAGAGTCGGCAAGGATACAAAGGTTATGGCGGTTGTCAAGGCGGACGCTTACGGTCACGGTGCGATTGAGGTCAGTAAGGCTCTCAGCGAAATCGGAACATACGGATTTGCCGTTGCGACCGTCGGAGAAGCTCTTGCGCTCAGACGGGCGGGAATCACAAAGCCGATACTTATCCTTGATTTTGTTTTCCCGAATCAGTTTGAAACAATAATCCGAAACGACATTATGCTCACCGTGTTCCGATACGAGATAGCAAAGGAGCTCAATGAGACGGCGGAGCAAATGGGAACTACCGCACATATTCATATTAAGGTTGACACGGGTATGGGCAGAATCGGATACATTCCCGACGGAGAAAGCGTCGATGAAATCCGCAGAATTGCACAACTGCCGAACATTGAGATTGACGGTATATTTACCCACTTTGCCTGCGCCGATGAGTCTGACAAAACCTCGATGAACCGCCAGCTTGCAAAATTCAGAGACTTTGTCGGCAGACTTGAAGAAATCGGCATAAATATTCCGATCAAGCATGTTTGCAACAGCGCGGCAATTATCGACAGCAGCAATAATTTTTTCAATATGGTGCGAAGCGGCATAATAACCTACGGTCTTTACCCGTCGCAATTTGTACACAAGGAAAATCTGCACATTGAGCCTGCAATGGAGCTTCACAGCCTTGTAATCAACATCAAAACAATTCACAAGGGCGACACTGTAAGCTACGGCTCAACCTATGTTGCACAGAAGCCGACCGTCATTGCGACAATACCCGTCGGGTACGCAGACGGATATCCCCGTCTGCTCTCAAACAAAGGAAGTGTGCTCATTCACGGCAAGCGTGCAAAAATTGTCGGTATGATTTGTATGGATCAGTTTATGGTTGACGTTACGGATATTCCCGGTGTTTCAATCGGCGACGGAGTTACCCTGATCGGAAGGGACGGCGACGAATGTATCACCTGCGAAGAAATCGGAGACATTTCCGGCAGATTTAATTATGAATTTCTTTGCTGTATCACGCGCCGTGTTCCGAGGGTTTACATCAGAAACGGAAAAACAATTAAAATTGTTGATTATTTAGAGTGATTATTATGGCAGATAACAAAACAAATGTTATGCGAATACTCGATCAGAAAAAAGTTTGCTATACTCCCCACAGCTATCCGCACGGAGACGATATCCCCACTGACGGCGTTACGGTTGCCGAATTTCTCGGCAAGGACACCGCAACGGTTTATAAAACACTTGTTACACGTTCGGCATCGAAAAGCTATTATGTTTTTGTGATTCCCGTTGCCGAGCATCTGGATCTCAAGAAAGCGGCAAAATCCGTAGGTGAAAAATCCGTCGAAATGATTAAGCAGAACGAGCTTTTCCCTTTGACGGGATATATTCACGGCGGGTGCAGTCCGATCGGGATGAAGAAAAAATTTAAAACCGTCTTTCACAGTGATGTTACCGAGCTTGAAACGGTAACGCTCAGTGCCGGACGTATCGGAAGTCAGATTGAGCTCTCCCCGTCGGATATACTTAAGCTCACTTCCGGCAGAACGGCAGACATTATCACAAAATGAGCAATGAACCGTCGCGTTCCGTGCAGACCGAAAAATTAAAATAAAAATAAAAGCTATAATACTCCTCTCAGTTAATGAACTGATTGTGAATTATAGCTTTTTGTTTTATGCCGATATAATTACGATTTTGTTCTCCGAGCTGTTTCGCAATTGAACCGTCCCGTTTTTAGTTGCCCTGAACTCTGCGTCCCCAATTGATTATTGTTTCAATCGGGTCACTTGTCTCTCCTTCTTCATCGGTCGTTTCCTCCGATGTCGGTTCTTCGGTTGTCGGCTCCTCTGTCTGAGGCTCGCCCCAAACGAAGAGGAATACCGTTGTACCCTTTTCGTATGAGCCGCCGGCCTCAAGAGACGAGCCTGAAACAGTACCCTCTATCTGATTGTCGGTGTTGAGCTTAACGGACTTTTCAACCTTAAAGCCCATCTTTGTGAGAATATTTCTTGCTTCATCGTACTTTGTTCCGACAATTCCAGATGTCGGGAATACGATAATTTCTTTACCCTTGCTGACAGTCAGCTTGACTGTAGTGCCGACAGGAATACTCTCGCCGACATTATAGCTCTGGTCAATAACATATCCTTCCTCTGCCGATGAATCGTAAACCTCGGATTTCTCAAACTTAAAGTTCTTGCTGTAATAAGAATCGTCAACAATATCATCATAGGTTCTGCCGACAAAATTCGGAACCTCGACGGTCTCCGATTGTACAGTCGTTGTGTCGTTGCTGTCAAGCTTGATTACTCCCGTTTGCCAAAGGACAAGGAAAGCAACCGCAAGAATGATGACCACGGCGGCAACGGCGATAACTGCCGATGAACGGTTGTGGCGTTTTTTCGCCGCCTCGCGCTTATTATAGGTGTAATCCTCATCGTCCTCCTCTTCAACCAGACGATGAGCTGAGTTCTTTACGGGTGTAACCGGAACAACAGGATCAAAGTCACGGCTCGCTCCTGCGGCGGCACTCGGCGAAGCCGAAAGCTCTGCTCTGAGCTCCTCAACTGTCCTCGTTCTGTCCTCGGGAAGAATCTGAAGCGCATTGACAAGGCCGTTGATAACGTAAGCCGGAAGCTGCTCGGCAAACTTGCCGGGAACCATAAGCCTGTCATTTGTCACACGCTCGGTTGCGTCTATGGGATCCGTTCCGATGAGGGTTCTGTAAAGAACCGCACCGAAACCGTAAATATCGGTCCATGTGCCCTGTCTGCCCTCAAAGCCGTACTGCTCAAAGGCTGCATATCCGTTATAAAGCTGATTTTTAAGCTCGCTTCTTGCGGAACGAACCTGACTGATGCTGAAGCCCGTTATTCTGATTTTACCGTCCGAAGCGACAACAAGCGTTGACGGAGAAATTCCGCGGTGAATAATGCCCGAAGCGTGAAGCGTTCCGAGCGTCGAAAGCACGGGCATAAGAAGCGGACGGGCTTTTTCCCAGGAAATGTAACCGACATTGTTTCTCAAAAGATATTCTCTGAGAGTGATACCGTCGATATTCTCCGTAACCGCGTAAAAGGTTCCGTTGCCCTCAAGCGTATCGCGCACCTTTATGAGAGCCGAAAGACCGCTCAGACGCATAAGCTTGCGCCACATCTCAATGAAGCTTTGCAGGCACTCGTTGAATATGTTTTCACTGCCCGGCTTCGGTGAAACCCCCAGCGTTTTGGCGTCGCGGTCTGCGATTCCTTCGGGAAAATACTCGCGGATATTGACCGACTCTCTCGTCGAAAGATCCAGTCCCATATAGGTTGCGCCGTCACCGTTATATTCAAGCAGCTTGCCGACAAGATATCTGTTGCCTAAAACAGTTCTGATCGGCAGATACGGTTCTATCTGCTTAGAGTCAGCATGGAAGCCGCAGTAAGGACACTGTTTTTCGGTTCCTATCTCTTTCATACAGCTCATACAGAGATTATCTGAATTGATCATCATATACCTTCTTCCGAAAACTCAGATTGAATGTACAACTGCGCCTTTAACGCCGTTATCTTTGAGTTATGATAACATTTACAGAAAATTTTGTCAAGTTAAGACTGTTTACAATAGGTTACAGCCTTGTCGGCTCACTCAACGGAATAAAGTATGTTGTTCATCACATCTTCGCTTATCTGATTGCCGTCTGCGTCAAAAAAATAGCCGTTATCGCAAACCGCAAGCAGCTTGCTTTCCGAATCGAAGTATTCCTGACGCGTTGCGTTGCCGTCGGCATCAAAGCCTGTTGTGACGTAATAATATACAAGCTTATTCTTTTTGTAAAATTCAAGCTTGGTTCCTCTGCCGTTTTCATCGAAATAACCGATCTGATATTCATCTTTACCGCCGTCCAGCCTACTGCTTGTTTCAATCTTTCCGTTGGTTATTTCCGGCGTTTTCGTTTGATATTCCGAACCGTAGTCCGTGTTCGGCGTTTCAAGAATTTTGGAGTTCTTCTCTGAACATGCGCTCAAAAAGGAACAGCATACCAGTACAAAAGAAATCACGGCAAGTAATCCTTTGTGTTTCATATCAATAACACTCCTCCGGTTTGTATAATATAAGCGTTCACCAAAATAATATATACTGTATGTTACATCAATAATAAGCATTTGTCAAAAAAATTTAAAAAAGCTGTTGACAAAACGGTTTTCTGTGTTAAAATAACAGTAATGATTATCATTATTAAAGAGGTGCGCGATGGCAAACACAAAACACAGCCGTCAACGAGACGCGATTCTTGATGAACTGCGTTCAAGGTATGACCACCCTACTGCCGAGGAGCTGTATCTGTCGCTCAAGCAGAAAATGCCGAACCTGAGTCTCGGCACGGTCTACCGCAACCTGAATATGCTTGCCGGTGACGGCGTTATACTCAGGATTAGTTTTGAGGGAGCCGACCGTTTCGACGGCAACAAAGAGCTTCACTATCATTTTCAATGCGTCAGCTGCGGCAAGGTAACAGATATCGATATGCCGACATTTGACGAAATAAACCGAACGGCACAAAAATATTCGGGAGGCATTATTCAAACGCACGAATTGATATTCAGCGGAATCTGTGAAAAATGTCTTTCGAATCAAAACAATACAAATTGATTCTATGGAGGTAATTATTATGGCAAAATGGGTATGCAGCGTATGCGGTTATGTTCACGAGGGTGACACTCCTCCTCAGAAGTGCCCGCAGTGCGGAGTTCCGGCTTCAAAATTCAACAAGCAGGACGAGGATATGTCATGGGCTGCTGAGCACGTTGTGGGTGTTGCTCAGGGCGTTTCGGAGGACATTCTTGAGGATCTCAGAGCAAACTTCAACGGTGAGTGCTCCGAGGTCGGTATGTACCTTGCAATGGCAAGAGTTGCCCACAGAGAGGGTTATCCGGAAATCGGACTTTACTGGGAAAAAGCAGCTTACGAAGAGGCGGAGCACGCCGCAAAGTTTGCAGAGCTTCTCGGTGAAGTTATCACAGACTCAACAAAGAAGAATCTTGAAATGAGAGTTGCCGCCGAGAACGGCGCAACGGCAGGCAAATTCGACCTTGCCAAGAGAGCCAAGGAAGCAAACCTCGACGCTATCCATGACACAGTTCATGAGATGGCACGCGACGAAGCACGCCACGGCAGAGCATTTGCAGGACTTTTGAAAAGATATTTCGGTTAATTTAAGGCATCACCGCACACCTTAATTGTGCGGTATTGTCTTTAGATTCCATTGAGAGCCTTGTATCGCTTTTGTTGTAATTAAAATCAAAAAGGGATATAAAAGACCGTATAAAATTGAATAAACAAGGGGTTCTTCAGGAATAAAAGTCTGCAAGAACCCCTTTATTATTCGGTTTTATACCGTGAACAAGCTTTGCGTCTTAATTTTGCCCGTTCCCCATCTTTTTATAATTTTACCACAGCTTACAGCCGATGCTGTCAAAAAGATAGCTTGCGATTGTCTTGATTACGGGAATTACGACAGCGAGTATCTGTGAGCAAAGCTTCAGCCAGTCAATCGTCGGCTTAACGCCCGTGCCTTTCTTGACGGAAAGGTCTTTTTTGATTGCAAAGGAATCAATATTTGATGTCTCATCTGTGTCTGTGTTCACAGTGTAAGCGTCGAAATAGAGTGTATCGCCCACAATATGTACTCCTGAGAACATGGACTCGGTGACATTCTCAATGACCTCAGCCCTGGGGAAATACTTGTCGGTGAGGCTTTCGTCCTTCTGATTATAAATCTTAACGCCCGAACAGCCGCTGATTACATACACGGCTCCGACAGGATTCTCCTTGACGGTATATTCCTTGCCGTCGAACTCCGTCACGGAGGTAGTAACGCTTTCAACCTTGTTGTCTATCATCGCATCGGTTCTGAGATAAACGTGGTCATGTCCCTGGAATACCATATCTATGCCGAGCTGAGGCATAAGCTTACAAAGCTCTTTTCTGATCTGACAAACATCCTTGTCCTTGTAGTGTGAGCCGTTGGAATACGGAGCCTTATGCAATGCAACGAATTTCCAGTCTGCGTCGCTATTCTGCATATCGTCTGTCAGCCAGTCTATCTGCTCGTCATTGAGACTGTTGTCGTCCTCAAGGTTGTTCGTGTTTAGCACGGCAACGTGAACGTTGTTGTAATCGAACGAGAAATAAATACCCGACTCGGTTTCCTGTGCGGGAACGTTGGAGTAGTAATAATTCTTCTCAATCGCATAGCTGCCCATACCCTCGTGATTGCCCGAAGCGGACATCATCGTCGTGTTCATCAGGGTTTCGGACGCCGTATCAAACATCCATTGCCACTGTCTGAAATTGTCTCCGTGGTCGACGTTATCGCCCGTGTTGATGATGAAATCGCTGTCATACATTTCATTAGCCTTTGCGATAACCGAAGCGAAAGTCTCATACTGCTGTGCGGACTGGGACTGCTGATCACCGACGTGAATGAACGAAGTCTCGTCGGAGCCGTCAGCCATCTTGAATGTGCCCGTTTCACTCCACCAGTTTTTTGAAGCGTCGCCGACTCTGTAAAGGTACTTCTTGCCGGTCTCAAGTCCCGAAATCTCTACAATGTGTCGGTTCATCGGGAATTTGTAGTTCATAAATCCGATAACGCCGAGATCAACGCCGGGATACTGTCTTTCGGTTCTTTCGGTCTTGAGGCTGACCTTTACGCCGAACGGAACGGTTGATTTTCCTGTAAATACGGGGTTCTCGGAATAAGGTATAATCTCAATATCCGTTCCCTTAACGCTTGTCTTTGTGTACCAGCTTACATTCCTGGAGCTTTGGTCTGCGCCGAGAGTTGTTGAAACAACAGTCGGGAGTCTGTAATTCTCTCTTGTGGCTTCGGGAACAACCTTGCCGTCGTATACAACGGTTGTGTTTACGTCCTCAATGTAGTTATCATCATAAGCAAACTCGCAGGCAACGCTTGCAAGCGTCTGACCGATTCCCTCAAGCTGGGAGTCGGTAAGATACTCGTCCATATAGTGTTCCGCAATGCCCCACAGAGATTTGAAGTCAACAACTCCAAGATTGTTTGCCGCTTCAAGAATCTTATTTGAAACGTTGAGATAGCTTGTGTCGCCGAGGAAAATCGCCATCATTGTAACCGTGAGAATTGTGCCGACACATTCAAGAGTTGTGCCCTTGGGGAAGAATGCGCCGAGATTGAGGTCAAGGTCCTTGAGTATCTTGTCCTGAAGGAGATCGTTGGAAACAATATCAACAAGAACATCAAAAATATCGAAAATCGTATCTCCGTTTTTGAGCTGCTCCAAAGCGTCCATCATAAACGCGTCGTCCTTCATGTGGAGCTTGCCCTCATATTTGTATACAATAATACACTCCAGAAGATCCTCAAATGTGCCCGATTTTGTCCTGTCACCGAATCCGTATTCATCAATGAATCTTGTATTCGGAAGCTCAGAAACCTGAACGTTAAGAAGCTTGTTAATCGAATTTACAAGGTACTGCGCCGTTGCGACCGGATCTGTCAGATAGTTTTCATTGATCTGATTGAGGAGATCTTCTATAAAGCCCATAAGGTTTTTCGTTGTGAAAAGCTCGGTGTCGCCTATCTTCAGTCCGTCGCCGAAAAATCCTCCGACAAGACCCTCTATATCAAGACCCATTCCCTTGAGAGTCGGAAGAATACCGTCCTCCGCAAACTTTTCGGAATAGTTCTCAAGCATACCCTGAAGAATATTGAGCGCGGTCTGAGAAAGTCCGCCCTCTCCGAAGAAAGAATCTCCGAGAGACTTGATTCTGTAAGGCGTTGCATAGGTCTCGCCGTTTACCGTAACAGGAAGAACGCAGTCAACGTCCTTGCTCTCTACTGTCATAGTTGTCTTTCCGTTCACGTCGGTTGTTGCGCTGACCTCACGGAAATAGTTGGGGAATGCGGTAAGAGAATCGGTACAAATCTCCGTAAGCGTTTCGCCGTCGTCCGTGACGGTCTGAGCTATGTCACTGTCATGAATATGACCCGTGAACGAGAAATGCATACCTGCGTCAACAAGCTTGTCGGTAAGCTCCTCCCAGCCGTCAATTACAAAGCCTCTGATTATGGTGTACTCACCCTTGAAGTGAGGAACAAAGTTGTGATGATTGACGCCGATAACCGTTTCGCCGTTTTCCTTAGCGTCTGCAATTTCGCTGAGAACCCAGTCTGTTGCTTCGGTTGTAAGGCAGCCTGCCGTCTCGGCAAGATCCTTGCCTTTTTCGGTAACGTCGGAGCTGTACTTACCCGTATCCATTACAATGAATCGGTAACCGTCGGCACGCACGGAATAGGAAAGCATATTAGCCTTGCCCTTTGACGGAGTGTATCTGTGGTAAGCAAGATCATAGCCGAGATTCTTGTATATTTCAAGGAAATCCTCGGGCGTTGTGCGCTTTGCAAGCTCGGCTTTTCCGGACTCGTAGGTGGTACCGTTCGCCTTGTTGATGTCGTGGTTACCGTTGATAACCATAACCTGAATGCCCGTTTCCTTTTCAAATCTTTCAAGTCTTTCCGCAAGCTGTTTGTGGGCCTCATACTCGCCGTTGGAGGTGAGATCACCCGAAAGAATAAGGTATTTCATACCGTTTTTCTTTGCGTGCTCGGCAATGCCGGCAAGTGCGGACTCAACAATTCCGACAGACTGATAGGGCTCTCTTGCAAGGGCTGTTTTGATGCTGTCCATGAACGCCTCGTTGTAGTTGCCCGCAAGCGACGCCGGGTAGTAATGCATATCCGACATAACAGCAAAGCTGATCTTTTTGTCCGCAGTCAGTCCTTTCTTGATCGCCTCCGCCGCCGACGAAGACAACGGCACGATAGAAAGAATCATAATCACGGCAAGAATAACCGATATGACCCTTCTGCCGATTCGTCCGGTTTTAATCATTTTCCTGTCTCCTCCTGTTTATTTATATTGATTTAAGCAATGCTTTGAGATTGACAAGCGCGTGCGGAACACCCTTTGCGATTTTTCCGACGCCCTTTGCCACGTCTTTGCCCTCAAATATTTTCAGCAAGCCGTCAGCCATATCCTCGGTAAAAAGTCCGTTGCTCATGGAAACATAGTTTCTGACCGGGGTCTGCATAATAGTATTGGTGATCATCGAGCTTCCGACGCCGCCCTTAGGCTTCATCGCAAGGTCAACGCCCTTGTAAATCGCCTTGGCAAGACCCTTTTCCCTGCTGTGTTCAATCGAATTGTTCATGCTGTCCGCCGTGATTTCCGGTGCGGTTCTGAGCTCAGTGCCGTATATTGCGACGAAATCATCGTGAGTTGCCCTTGCGGGATCACCCGTGAAATAAACCTCCGCCGCGTCGTGCATATCGACGATTGAAGCGTCGTCCTCCGACTTCATCTTAACCTCGGCTTCAAGCTTGATATCCCTTGAGGATGAACCGACAAGAACACCGTAAACACCGCTTTCGACGCACCAGCTCTCCGTCGCCGTGTTCCAGAAGCTGAACGCTCTGTCATCAAGCTCGACCGAAAGCTTCTTTTCCTCTCCCGGCTCAAGATAAACCTTAACAAAGCCCTTGAGCTCCTTAGGTGCTCTGTAAACCCTGCTGTCCGTTTTTGCAACATAAACCTGTGCAATTTCCGCACCCGGTCTGTCTCCCGTGTTTTTAACGGTAAATGTGACCCTTGTTCCCTCGCCCTTTGAAAGATTCTTCTTCCTGAGCTTTATGTCGGAATACTCAAATGTCGTATACGAAAGTCCGTAACCGAACGGATATCTGACCGCTTTTTGCACCTTGTCATAATATCTGTAACCTATATAGATACTCTCGCGGTATTCAACGTCCTCTTTCGAGTCGGGATATCTGAATGCGGTCGGCGTATCCTTGATAGAGATCGGATATGTCTCCGCAAGCTTGCCGCACGGATTTGCCTTGCCCGTAAGCACATCGACAACAGCGGGAGAAACCGCCTGTCCGCCGAGGTATGCGTTAAGAATAGCCTTAACATCATCAGCCCACGGCATTTCAACCGGCGAGCCGCCCTCAAGCACAACAATTACATTCGGATTAACTCTGCACACAGCCTCGACCAGTCTGTTGTGACCCTCCGGGAGCTTCATTGTGCTTCTGTCAAAGCCCTCCGACTCATATTCGTCGGTAAGACCGATAAATACAACCGCAGCCGACGCGTTTTTTGCAGTATTGCACGCTTCGGTGATATAAGCATCCTCATTCTTACGCTTTCCGCTTCGGCAGTAGCCGTCGGCAAATCTGACGTTTATCGGTGAATTGTTAAATGCTCTTCTGCCGCTGTCAATCATTGTCGGATTTATTATTGAGCTTCCCGCGCCCTGATAGCGCGGCTCGTCGGCAAAGGCGCCGATAACGGCAACATATTCGCCGTCAACACGCTTGAGCGGAAGAATGTTATCCTCATTTTTGAGAAGCACCATCGACTGCTCCGCAATCTGCTTTGCGAGAAGATTGTGCGCCTTAACATCGTATTTATAGCCCTTTTTCCTGTTTGCAATGCCCTTGAGAATGATATCGACTATTGTATCAACTCTCTTGTCAAGGGTTTCTTCGTCGATCACGCCGCACTTGACCGCTTCGACAAGCTTCGCGTCGTTGATTCCGCCCGACGACGGCATTTCAAGGTCATTTCCGCCGTTGAGTCCCTCGACTCGGTCATTAACTGCGCCCCAGTCGCTGACAACGGCACCATCGAAGCCCCATTCATCTCTGAGAACCTTGTTCTGGAGCCAATCGTTCTCCGAGCAGTATGTACCGTTGAGAAGATTGTATGCATTCATAACCATCCACGGATGGCTCTTCTTTACCGCCTTTTCAAATGCTCTGAGATATATCTCTCTGAGCGCACGGTCGTCAATTATACTGTTGGAGGTCATACGTTTCATTTCCTGGCTGTTTCCCGCAAAGTGCTTGAGAGCCGTACCGACTCCCTTTGACTGAACGCCTGCAATAAATGCCGCGCCCATCTCGCCTGCAAGCTCCGGATCCTCGGAAAAATATTCAAAGTTACGTCCGCACAGCGGTGAACGCTTCATATTCACACCCGGTCCGAGCAATACGCTGACCCCGTGCTGTAAGCACTCCTCGGCAAGTGCCTGTCCCATTTTATAAATGAGATCCCTGTCCCATGAGCAGGCTGTTGTAACCGCTGTCGGAAAGCAGGTTGCGGGATAGCTGTTCCCGATTCCGACCTTTTTGTTTTCGGCGTTCTGCTTTCTGAGACCGTGAGGTCCGTCGCAAACCATAATTTCCGCCAATCCGAGTCTTTCAATGCACTTGAGATGCCAGAAATCCTTGCCTGAGCAGAGGGACGCCTTTTCCTCAAGAGTCATCTTTGAAATAAGCTCCTGATTTTTTAACATAATCTCACTCCTCATCTGTATTTGTAAAGTCGTTGATTTCCAAGAATTTATCTGCCTGAGCAGAATCAATTTCTTCGACATTTTTCAGCTTCTTTTGAATGATTCTGTTTCTGTCCTGCGCCTCGGTGAGCGACTTGCCTGCTTCGTCGATTTTTTTCTTCGCCTTATCAAGCACAATTCCGAACTTCTCATACTGCACCTTTGCCGCGGAAAGAAGCTTTCTCACCTCGTTCGCCTTTTCGTTTATCGCAACCGCCTTGAAGCCCATAGAAAGCGAATTTAACAGGGCGATAATCGTTGTCGGACCGGCAATCATTATGTTTTCGCGCTGAATCCTGTCGATTATACCGGAGTTTGAAGAGGTAATTTCGGCATAAAGTCCCTCGGTCGCAAGATATAGAATGGCGAACGGTGTTGTGTCGGGTACATGAATATATTTCGTGATTGCTTTCGCCTCGTGGAGCACCCTGTCCTCCAATGCCTTCCTTGCCGCCGCAAGTCCTGCCGCATCGGCGTTGTCCGCCGCCTCACAGACTCTGCGGTAATCCTCCATCGGGAACTTTGAATCAATCGGCAAATATGTAAACCTCGACGAATCGTCGCCCGACGGGATCCTGACGGCAAACTCAACGACATCTCTTGAGCCGGAGATCGGCGAATAGTTTTTGACATACATATTCGGTATCGTCTGGTCAAGTATTCCCTCAAGCTGTATCTCAGCCCATGTGCCTCTCGCCTTAACGTTGGTAAGCACTCGGTTGAGAGCAGTAACATTCGTTGTAACTCCCGTGGAAAGCTCTTTCATTTCGCCGAGAGATTTATATACGTTTTCCAGCTGTTCGGAGACCGTCTTGAACGAAGAATCAAGCCTTGAGGCAAGTGTCGAGGTCAGCTTTTCGTCAACGGTCGCTCTCATCTGGTCAAGCTTTTTCTCGTTGCTTTCCTGCATTTTTGCAATCGCGGCATCGACAACCCGCGTCTGCTTCTCGTTCTGCTCTGCGTTATTTGTTCGGATAAGATTGAGCGAATCCGTCATATCCTTATTAAGCTTGAGAATCGTCTCATAATTCTGCCGAGTCATCGTGTCAAGCTTCTCCGTCATTCTGCTGAGCGAGCTTGCGGTTTCGCGTCTGTTGCGCTCAAACTCTTCCGCATTGACCGAAGAGCTCTGCTTGAGCATCAGCATTACCGCTCCGAGCTCTTTTTCCAGCTCCGTGCTTTCAGGAGCTTTTTTCAGCTTGCCTATCTGCAATAAAGTGTATATCAGTATACCGAAAACGGCAACCAGCAAAACAATAATTATGTATATTAACTTATCGGACATAACAAGACTCCTAATATAAGACTATGCAGTATGATTATAACAAAAATACGAATAATAAACAATTCATTTTCTTCTCAAAAATTACTGGTAATTTTTGTATGTATTTGCTATAATAAAAAGCGTTGATAAAATTATTCCCTTTTCGGAGGTTTTTATAATGTTTAAAAGGATTGTGTCCCTGCTTCTCTGTGCCGTTATAATTGCCCTTTTCTGCTCCTGCGGTGAAAGCAGCTCCGACGTTTTGATTATGCCGATATCCGCCGATCCGCTCTGCCTTGATCCGCAGGTTGCCGACTCAAAGGAAGCAAAGCTCATCATAAACAACTGTTACGAGGGTCTGGTCAGGCTCGACACCGACGGCAAAATAATTCCCGGCGTTGCCGAAGACTGGGACGTTTCCTCGGACGGACTGACATATACGTTCCGCCTGCGCTCTGACAGCCATTGGAAGCTGCTCAACTCCTTTAAGGACATACTGCCCGAGGGCTACAAGGACAGCTACCGCACTCAGGTAATCGCCGCAGACTTTGTTTTCGGTCTCAGAAGAGCAGTTGACCCGGTCACTCAGTCGAATGACGCGGAAAAGCTTTTCTGCATCAAAAATGCAGCTGACATCAACTCCGGCAAGCAGTCCGTTTCCTCTCTCGGAGTACAGGCGCAGGACGACCGAACGCTCGTTGTGACGCTTCAAAGAGCCGACCCCGATTTTCTCAGAAAGCTCACTCTGCCCGTAAGTATGCCGTGCCACGAGGAATTTTTCAACGCAACGCACGCCAAATACGGTCTTGACCTGGAATACACATTCTGCAACGGACCGTTTTACCTCTCGCGTTGGGCTGAGGACAACACTCTTTCGGCATACAAAAACGACGAGTACAATGGCAACGCACAGGTTCGCCCCGATGAAATATACTTTTACGTCAACACGGACGAGACCTCGGTTATCAAGAAGCTCAAGCAAAGGACATACGACTGTGCCTTTGTCTCCGAGAGTGCTCTCGACAGTTTCGCGGACAACAGCAAAATAACGTCGCAGTCAATCAACAACATTGTTTACGGGCTGTGTCTCAACTGTCAGGATTCCGTGCTGACAAACGAGGATATGCGAAAGGCTCTTGTTATGGTTACCAAAACGGACAAGCTCACCGCGTCGTCCGAAAACACGTTCACAAACGGTATCGTTCCGCAATGCGTGCGCTTCGGAGAGCAGTCATACCGTGAAATTGCAGGCACCGTTGACGGTCTCGGCTACAATGAGACACAGGCGGTTGCCCTGTGGAAAAAGGGGCTCAAAGCCCTCGATATTTCCACGGCGGAAATCACCGTCACCTGTACCGAAGAGAACGCTGCCTTGATGCAGGAGACCATACAAAACTGGCAAAAGGTTTTCGGTACCTCGATTCTCGCAAAGGTCGAAATCAAATCCGCCGATGATGTTAAAAGCTCGATCTCAAGCTCAACATTCCAGATTGCATATTACAGAATAAATACGGATTCCTCAACCGTTACGGACACGCTGAAAAAGTTTACCTCGGACAGCAGCTACAACATTTTCAATTTCAGCGATAAAGATTACGATGCCGCAGTCGAAGCGGTGCTGAAAACATATTCGGGTGACAGTATTGTCAGCGGCTGTGTCAAAGCCGAACAGATTATTCTCAACAAGGCTGTTTTCGTGCCGATGTTTTACGGCTCGTCTTATGCCGTAGTCAACAAGGGCGTTGACGGGCTCTACTTCTCCTCTGCCTTTGAAAGCGTTTGTATGATTTCCGGAGGTCACAGCTGATGAGAAACAAAAGAAAAATCGGTGCGGTTGTTTTCTGGATGCTTACCGTCGCTGTTGCGGTCGTTATTTTTATGTTTTCAAGTGAAGACGGGGAAGAATCTCAGCAGGTCAGTCAAAATTTTCTGAGCGTAATTATAGAATACCTCGGCAGCATCGTTTCTCACAATGTTCTGCGAAAGATTGCGCATTTTTCCGAATATGCGGCTCTCGGATTTTCCGTATGCGGCGCAATTTACTTCACGTTTGACAAAAATAAATTTTACATTCCGCTCATTCCGTGCGTTCTCTATGCGGCGGGCGACGAAATACACCAGTATTTTATCCCCGGACGAGCCTGCCGTCTGTTTGATGTTTTTGTCGATTCGTGCGGAAGCTCGCTTGGCATTCTCGTATTTCTGCTGATATTGTTAATCGCAAAATCCGTATCGGACAGAAAAATCAACAAGACATTATAATCATATTGAGTAAAAGAGCTTGCACGCCTCGGATATATCGGATATCCCCCGCTTGCAAGTCTTTCGTTTGTAACAGGTGTAAATTACCGCCTGCCAAAAATTGTAACCGCCGAAATCAGTGCTGTGACTTCGGCGGTTAATTATGTTTTAAAAACCTATTGCCCTTCTTATCCAGCCGAACAAGAATGCGTCGGCTCTTCTGAAAAACATATTTATATTGTAAAGAACCTGACAGGCGGTGCAGCTTGCTCCGTCGCCGCGATGCGGGAAAAGCTTGTGGCAGCCTGCCGAGCCTTTAACGAATCTGGATTCCTCCTTGTTGCAGGAGGTACAGAATCTTGTTTCCTTTCTTTCAGAGAAGAATGTTGCTTTTTTACTTGTTTCCCACTCGCTCCATGTATGGCTTCTGCCGTCGCCTTTTTCAAGAACCGTGCCGCATACCGTACAGGTCTGATCGTCGGTGCAGGTGTGCTCCTTGCCGGGCTTGTGATCGAGCGGATCAAGCCTTTCGGTCTTGTAAATGTTGTTGCAAGCTTCGCATTTGCAGACCCTCTCGCCGGCAGTAACACACGTCGGCTGTATCGTAGTGATCCAGACCTCGCCGCTGTGTTTCAAAGGGTCAATTGCCTTTTGCGATATCACCGTTGAGCAGTTTTCGCATTTTTGTTCCTCACGTCCTTCCGACGTACAGGTCGGACTGAGAACCGTAACAAAGGCACCGGGCTTGTGATCCAATTTCGAAAGCTTTTCTTCTCTTATAACGACGTTACACTTTTCACAACGTATCACGCTGATTCCCTGACTTGTGCAGGTCGGGAGAATTACGGTTTGCGCTTTACCCTCAATATGGTCTGTTGCCGAAACGGCCTCGGTTCTGACGGGGATTCCGCATCTCTCACAGTACCAAACCTTTTCGCCCAAGCCGTTACAGGTTGCTTCCTTGTTTATAATCGAGCAGCTGCCTTCGATGTGGTCGAGCGGATCAAGCCTTTCGGTCTTGTAAATGTCGTTGCAAGCTTCGCATTTGCAGACCCTCTCGCCGGCAGTTACACACGTCGGCTGTATCGTAGTGATCCAGACCTCGCCGCTGTGTTTCAAAGGGTCAATTGCCTTTTGCGATATCACCGTTGAGCAGTTTTCGCATTTTTGTTCCTCACGTCCTTCCGACGTACAGGTCGGACTGAGAACCGTAACAAAGGCACCGGGCTTGTGATCCAATTTCGAAAGCTTTTCTTCTCTTATAACGACGTTACACTTTTCACAACGTATCACGCTGATTCCCTGACTTGTGCAGGTCGGGAGAATTACGGTTTGCGCTTTACCCTCAATATGGTCTGTTGCCGAAACGGCCTCGGTTCTGACGGGGATTCCGCATCTCTCACAGTACCAAACCTTTTCGCCCAAGCCGTTACAGGTTGCTTCCTTGTTTATAATCGAGCAGCTGCCTTCGATGTGGTCGAGCGGATCAATGCTTTCAATTTCAACAATCGCATCGCAATCGGTACATCTTCTGACCTTCTCTCCGCTGTCAATACAGGTTGCAGCTCTGACGGTTTGCCATACTCCCGCGGTATGCGTATGCACCTTTTCCCATATTGCATAAAGAGTAACTGTATCGTTCTCAACGTTCGTCAGCTTATTTGCCGTCTGCCCGAATGAGTATCCGGCACCGCTGCCGTCCGCTTTAGTGTTCCAGCCTATAAGCTCATAACCGTCCCTTTTCACAGCCGTATTATCCGGCAATGTAAAGCTTTCGGAATATCTGACGGTTTTCGGTGAAACACTGCCGCTACCGTAATTCGGCGAAAATTGTACGGTGTATGAAATCTCGTCCCATAAAGCATAGAGCTTTACGATTCCGTTTGCCTCATCGGTTAGATTCTTTACATTTTCGCCGTCTACATACGTTTTAGTCGAATCGGCGGCGTTTGCCCAGCCGGTAAAGCTTCCACCGGGAGAGGTGTATGTGTTTTTGATAAGTTTTTGTGCCTTATCGTAAGTAAAGCTTTGCTCCTCGTAGCCGCCGCTGACGGTGCTGTCACGGTAAAATCTGACAGAATAACTGTTTACCGAATACACCGGATAATAAGTTTTTGAAGATGTGGGCTTAACATTATCCCCCTTTTTGTAAACAATGTTATTTCCGCCCTTGGTGTCCGTCCAACCGACAAAGGTATATCCTGTCTTTGCCGGACCCGCAGGAGCCTCAAATGTTCCCATCTGACGGGTATCCTGCTTATATTCCGAGCCGTTCTCATTGCAGAATTTCGTCTGATACCACGGCATTTCAATCAGAAGTTGGAAGTAATCCGTTGTTTTTCTGCTGAGATCGAGAGAATAGCTGCCGTTACTTTCGTCGTTTATTATGAAATGAGGATCTGCGTTGCTTATGTCATGACCGATTGAGTAATGTTGATCGGTATTCTCCGGCAGCAGACTATTCTCGCTCAATCTGACATCCCACGCAGTTGCTTCCGACTTTTTCGCGGTTACAGTCATATCTCCGCCGCTTGTCGGCAAAGAACCCGTATTGTCTTTCAGATAGGTTGTGCCGTCACTCAAGCGGATTAAATAACGATCGGCATTTGACGTGGTATCATAGTACTCCATTATCCATGTATCGTCAACACGGTCCATCGATACATTTAACCACATGCATCTTCTATCAAAATTATCTGTGCCAACCTTCCAATCGCTGCCAAAATGCTGTTCTTCCGCAAACAACGGATATTTTCCGTCTTTCAGCGTGCTGCCGTATAGATGACGAAAACCACGATACCAAATTACTCTGTTCGTTCCGGGGAATAGAGTGGACTTATTGCTAAAGTATTGAACAAACCCGGATCCACTCCATTCATTGCCGTTAATATCCTTCGGAGCACTCGACGCTGCCCGGCTTTCAACCTTAACAAGCGGCAATAAGCCGATCATTATGCAAAGGCACAAGGCAAGCGAAAATAAGCTTTTGATTTTCATTGTAACCCTCCTTCTGAATTATCATTGGTTTGTAGTCATATTATATTATATCGGAAAAATTCTGTCAACATTTTTCGGGAATTATTTAAGGCAATCCGCACACCTCAATTGTGCGGTATTGCCTTAAGGAAATTTTCGATTGGTTCTATGTTGAGCTTATCGAAATTCTTTATGAACCGATAGAAGCTTTCGGCAAGCTTCTTTACTCCGCCTGCTTCGTTGCTTTCCATATTGAAGGGCATAACGGGATCGTGAACGCTGAGCCTGAGAAGAAGCCAGCCGTCGCCGTGAGACTTGTCGGCGGAAATTCTCATACCCTCTCTGTTGTCGTCCGCAATTTTCCAGCCGTCCCTGCCGCTGTAATACTTTTCAAGCTCGGCAATAACGTTTTCTCCGTAAGCCTTGAAATCATCGCAGGTTATACCGAAGCGAAGCTCCTTTGCCTCAACAGGCTGCTTGAGCGGTGCAAGAATATTCTTTATCGCCTCGCCCGACTTATCGCGCGCAAGAAGAATGACGATTTTCGTCATCAGATATGCGCCGTCATCGAGATAATAGTTCTCCTTGAAAGCGGCGTGACCCGAGGTCTCCATCGCAAGCGGACAGAACTTCCCGGCCTTGTTCAGCTCAATTTGCTTGTTGATAACGTTTCTGTATCCCCTCTTATAGCGGTAATGCTCGCCGCCGAGGGACTCTATGTACTCCTTGAGACCGTCCGACGTGACGGAATCGGTGACGATAACGCCGCTGTCGTGCCCCTCCATTGCAATATACGATGCAAGGGCGACAAGGCGGTTACGGTTGATTTCCTCGCCGTCCGAATCAACGCAGCCTGCGCGGTCAACGTCGGTATCGAATATGATTCCGAGATCGGCATGGCTGTTCACCGTAGCCTTGGAAACGGAATCCATCGCCTCGGCGTTTTCGGGATTCGGAATGTGGTTCGGGAACATTCCGTCGGGGTCGAGGAATCGGCTACCCTCAACATTTGCACCGAGCGGTTCAAGCACGTCCGTTGCATAAAAGCCGCCGACTCCGTTGCCTGCGTCAACAATAATTTTGAAGCCGTCAAGCGGCTTATCGTAATTCTCCGCATTAACTCCCTTTTTGATCATCTCTCTTAGATGAGCGCAGTATTGGCTCATATAATCCGTATCCTTGATAAGTGCCGTATCGGCTTTGTATTCCCTGCCGACTGTCTTCTCCGCCTTTTCAAGCAGAACCGAAATATCGCTTCCGTCAAGACCGCCGTCGGGAGTAAAGAACTTGAGACCGTTCCTTTCCCACGGGTGATGACTTGCCGTTATCTGAACCGCACCGTCACATTTAAGGTCGAGAGTTGACATAAACATCGCCGGAGTAGATGAAAGTCCGCAGTCAAACACCTTAACTCCGTTCGCGCTGAGGGCGGAAACAACCGCTGTTCTGATTCTCGGTCCCGAAATTCGCGAATCCCTGCCGACGGAAACAACAAGCTCGTTCATCTGCTTACCCGTTCTTTCGCAAAGCCAATCGGCAAAGCTTTCGGCAACCGCACCGACAAAGCTGTCGCTGAGATAAAGCTGTTCTCCGCCGAACTGCTCCGCACCGAATCCGCGTATGTCCGTGCCGCTTTTAAATCCTTTGAAATCCATTATAACATCGTCCTTTCATCTGCTACTGATTTGAGGAATAAAAATAACTCCGAGTATTCGTCAAACGCCCTGCCGACCTCTTGAATAACCTTTTCGCTTTGGAGGGTTTTGAAGTCCGTTCTGACCGCCATATATCCGAGCGATTTAATGTCGTAGTACGGCTCAATTTCGGGTATCGGATCGCCGGGCTTGTGTTTTTTGTAGTAAGTGTTCAGACACGCCGCACCCGTATTCTCAACACGCTTGACCGCATTAAGAAACT
The DNA here is from genome assembly GCA_963616775.1 of Eggerthellaceae bacterium. Taxonomy (GTDB): domain Bacteria; phylum Bacillota; class Clostridia; order Oscillospirales; family Acutalibacteraceae; genus CAG-488. Next base: position 27,066 of record CAVELL010000022.1, read on the forward strand.
CCTGCGGTCGCTCACGCAGAGCTTTTCGGTACAGCTCAAGGAACTGTGCGTCTGCATAATAGGTTCCCACGCCGTAGCCCCAGCAGTCCTGATTCACTTCAAACCACATACACGGATAGTTGAGCCATTCGTGCTTGTTCCGCATAAACATAACCCACAAATGATCGCGGTAGAGCGATTTATCCTTTGTGTATCGGTTGTCCCTTCTTATTCTGGAAACCATACGGACGGGATCCGTGACTATCATATCGTCAAGCTCAAACACCCTGCCGCCCAGAGCCATTGCAAGCTGCCTTAGCGGCACCGTGAAGCCATCCTTGAGCTCCTGCTTATGCTCCTCATAAAAGGCTTTGCTGTTTTCAAATCTGTTCTGCGCCATCAGCGCAAGCGTTTCGGGAAAAATTCCGTCATATTTCAATTATATCAAGCCCCTTTTCGCCATCTCTTCCGCGGCAAGCATAATTCCTACCTTTGCGCTGTGGAAATTCAGACCGCCCTGCATATAAACGGCAAAAGGCTCTCTGAGCGGTGCGTCTGCGGAAAGCTCGATTGAAGCTCCGCCCGTGAACGCTCCTGCCGACATTATAACCTTGCTGTCATAGCCGGGCATATCCCACGGCTCGGGTGTTACAAACGAATCAATGGGCGCACCCTTTTGCATACCCCGGCAGAACGCAATCAGATTCTCCTCGTTGCGCAGGAGAATGCTCTGAACAATATCAAATCTGTCGTCCGTGCTCCTCGGTGTTGTGCCGAAACCGAACCGTTCAAACAGTGCGGCGGCAAAGCGAGCCGATTTAACAGCCTCGCCGACCGTGTGCGGCGCAAAGAAAAGTCCCATAAACAGCTCTCGCGAATGACCGAGCGTAGCTCCGACCTCGCGACCGAGTCCCGGAGTTGTCAGGCGGTATGATATCTTTTCGACCAGATCCGCCCTGCCGGCAACATAACCGCCCGTTTTGGCGATTCCGCCACCTGCGTTCTTAATAAGCGAGCCTGCAATTATATCCGCGCCCACCTGTGTCGGCTCGATTTTCTGCGTAAATTCGCCGTAGCAGTTGTCGACCATAACGTCGGCATTGCTGTTTTCTTTTACGATTTTGATGATTTCGGCTATCTCCTCGCACGAAAGACTCGGGCGAAGCGAATAACCTCTTGAACGCTGAATGTATACAAGCTTCGGATTCTCTTCACTGACTCTCTTTTTTATTTCATCGCAGTCCGGCTTCCCGTTTTTGAGATCGACCTGCTTGTATGTAATACCGTAGTCGGCAAGCGAGCCGTCTCCCTTGCCGTCAATGCCGATTACAGAATGAATTGTATCGTAGGGAAGTCCCGTTACGCACAGCATCGTATCTCCCGGGCGAAGCATACCGAAAAGCGCAACCGCAAGGGTATGAGTTCCGCAGGTGAAATTGTGGCGCACAAGCGCGTCCTCGGTGCGGAAAATGTCCGCCGCAACCCTGTCGATAATCTCACGTCCCCTGTCGCCGTAGCCGTAGCCCGTGCTCTCCGAGAACATCGCCTCGCTGACTCCGTTCTTGATGAAAGCCGCAAGCACCTTTTGCTGGTTATACTCCGTTATTTCTTCCGTTTTTGCGAAGTACGGCTGAATTTCAGCCATTGCCGTATCTGCGGCATTTTTTACCTTATCGCTGATTTTGAAAAAATCATTGTTCATCTATAATACTCCATTCGTTTTTAACATCAAAGCCTATCGACTTATAAAATTCAACTATACTGTCATTTTTGCACAGAAGCTCCACACGCTTACCCTTTTCACTTTCCGCAAGGCGTGTAACAAGCGCACCGGCGTAGCCTCTGCCCCTGTATTCGGGCTTTGTTGCGACCGCACCGAGCAGAACCGCACTGTCGGTAATAAACAGCTTCATTGCACAGGCTACCGCCATACCGTCGGAAACTACCGTCTCGCAGCACGCAGCTCCCCTGTTCATTCTGAACGTCATATCGGAGAGCCACGGCAGATAATCGCCGACTCCGACAAGCTTCGCCGACTTTATTATATCATAGATTTCCTTTGGACGGAAGCTGTTATCCGTATTAAAATCGGTAAATTCCTTCCCGTTTCCGACATACTCCACAACATAGCCCTCAACAGAAGCCTTAAAGCTCAGAAGCGTTGCAATTCTCTTTTCACATTGTATTGTTCTGAATCCCGTAAGGCTGAGAAAATCGCGAAGCTCATCTGTTCCTGCTCCGACCGAGCTGATTGTAACATCGCCGTCCAAACGGCTGACGGCAGAAATTATTTGACCGTTGTCATCTGTCTGAACCCAAAACTTCACAAAATCATAGTCTGTCGAATAACAGTTATAAAGACAGGAAATCCTTGTGCCGAAAACATCCCTTTTGCAAAAGCCGACAAAGCTTCCGTCATTTTTTTCAACAGACTTAATCATTCGCCATATCCTCGGCAAGAGCGCGTATTATTCTTTCACTCTCAATAATATCCTCAATTTTCAGCACACAGGACGGAGAATGAAGATATCTGCACGGCATTGAAACGGTTATTGTCTTTATACCGCCTGCAGTTTTGTGAATAATGCCTGCATCGTTACCGCCTGCGACAGCCGACTTGACCTGAGCCTTAATACCGTCCCTTTCGGCAAGCTCAAAGGCTCTGTCAAAGAGCTTTTTCGGATATATTGTGCATCTGTCCATAAATGAGATAACCGCACCCTCTCCGAGCTTGCAGACCTTTTTATTTTCGGGGACATCTGCAAGGTCGGCAGCCGTTGTCGTTTCAACAACTATCGCATAATCGGGTTTAATCCTGTATGCCGCCGTGCCTGCCGAACCGAGTCCGACCTCCTCCCCCGCCGCAAAATTAAAGTACATATCGTATGGAAGCTCTGATTTTATCATAGCTATAAGAATTGCACAGCCTGCACGATCATCAAGTGCCTTGCCCTTTATGAATCCTTCGCCGAACTCGACAAACTCCGAGTTGAAATAAGCGCAGTCACCCGGAGAAACAAGCTTCTCCGCCTCTTCGGCACTGTCGGTACCGATATCAATATACATATTTTCGGGCATCGCAAGCCTGTCGTCACCCCTGAAAAAGTGAATCGGTTTGATTCCGATGACGCCGTTAATCTTATTTTTTCCGACGCTTACCGCCCTGCCGAACATCACTCGCTTATCAATTCCGCCGATTCGCTCAAAGCCGAGCGTTCCGTCCGAATTGATGTTGGTTATCATAAATCCGACCTCGTCGGTATGGGCGTCGAGCATAATTCTGTTTTTCGGCGTTTCTTTGCCTTTTTTGAAAACAATAAGATTGCCGAGCGGATCGGTTTCAATGCTGTCGGCACAGTCCTTTACCTCGTCAATGATGAAGCTTCTGACCTCATCCTCTCTGCCCGAGGTTCCGTTGAGAAGAGAGAGTTTTTTTATCAGTTCAAGCATCGAGACCACCTCCGAGTATATATTCGGCAATCAGTCTTGCAGAGTTTTCAACGTCATCAACCGATATGATTTCAACACCCGTGTGCATATTCCGCTGAGGAACCGAGACAAGACCCGTTCTTATTCCTCCCTTTGAAATTGCTATACGGTCGGCATTGGTTCCCGTTGAATCGCCCATAACCTCAAGCTGAAACGGGATTTCTTTTTCTTCGGCAAGCTTTTTGAGCCGGGTGCTGATTTTATAGTCAAGAACAGGTGCAATGCCTATCATCGGTCCCTTGCCGAGCTTTCCGCACTTTTCCGACGGTGTGTCGGGTGCGGCGGCAAAGCTGACATCAACGCTGATGCACTCGTCCGCATCAAGATTGCAGCTGCCCGTTACCGCTCCGTCGCCGCCTGTCTCCTCCTGACCGGAGAAAAGGAGCTTCACGGTCGGACGGTTTTTTTCATTCGCAACAAGCTCAGCCGCTCTGATGATCACGGCACAGCCTGCTCTGTCGTCAAGTGCCGCGCCGAAAATTCTGCCGTTTTGCAGTTCGCCCTGCGGACACCTTGCGGTTATTCTGTCACCGGGCGAAGCAAGCTTTTTGAGTTTTTCCGCGCTCATTCCCGTGTCGATAAGAATCGCGTCAAAGTCCTTGGCTTTTTTCGCGTCCTCGGGAGTTGACAAATGCGGCGGAGTTGAGGTTACTACTCCGTAAACGGGTTCTTTGCCCCATACTGTAACGTCCTGTGCGGCAAGAACACGCGCGTCCATACCTCCGCATTTTGCAACACGCAGGAATCCGCCGTCCTCAACGGCGGTAACAATCATACCTATTCTGTCGGTATGTGCATCCAGCAGTATTGTCTTTGAGCTTCCCGGAAGCTCGGCGGTCAGGTTGGAAAACCTGTCGCGCGACGTTGAAGCAAAGCGCGAAACATATTTTTCGATAATTTCCGATATTTCATTTTCATCTCCGGGCGTTCCGTTCGCACCGGAAAGTAAAAGAATCAAGCTTTTAAGATCATTCATCAAAACCACCTCAGCTTATTATACCCTTTATAAATAAAATGTGCAATAATATTTGATTTTCTTTTTCAAATAGATTATAATGTTAAAAAACAATGCGGAGGAAAAGCTATGGACGAAAATAAATACCAGATAATCGACCCCGAAAGCGACAAATATAAGCTCACTGCCGCCGACCTGAAAAAAGGGAAAAAAAAGCCGCGCAAGGGCGTTAAGGTTCTCATTGCCATACTTCTGGTAATTGCAGTTTTGGCAGGCGGAGCGGGAATATTTGTCAACTCATATTTGAGCAAGCTCAACTACGGCGACTCCAAGGGAGACATAAATCCCGACTTGGACAAGGAGGAAAGTCTCAGCTTCGACAACCAGTCGGACGCCGATGCCGATATTCGAGCCAATCTTGACAACAACGTTATGTGGTACGATGACAGAATTATCAACATTCTTCTCGTCGGTGTCGACTACGGCGACGAAGAGCAGGTTATGTTTGAGGGCGCATATCTTCCGCGTTCCGACTCTATGATTCTGGTTTCAATAAATACGGTAAACAACGTTATAAATATGGTTTCGCTTTCCCGTGCGGCTTACGTCGCAATCCCGAATCACGGCAACAAGCGACTGAACACCGCCCACGCTTACGGCGGCGCGGCAACCCTTGTTGACACGATTCAGCAGAACTACAAAATCAGAATAGACAAATATGTTACCGTTGATATTTCGGGCTTTGAGCAGATCGTTAATGCGCTCAACGGCGTTACGGTTGAACTCACTGCAGAGGAAGCGAGCATCGTCGTCGGTGAGGATGCCGCAGGAAGCTATAACCTTACCGGTGCACAGGCTGTCGCCTACTCAAGACTTCGTTCAATCGACTCCGACCGTATGCGTACAGGCAGACAGAGAGCCGTACTCAACGCCATTGCCGCCAAGCTCAAAAAATCCTCGGTTACCACAATGGTCGGTCTGCTCGACGAGGTTCTCCCTCTCGTCACGACCAATTACACAAAGACGGAGCTCCTTTCTCAGGTTACAAAAGCCCCGAAATACCTTGCAATGAATATCAGCCAGGATATAATTCCCCATTCGCCGCACAAGCTTTCGCTGCGCGACGGCAAAGAGGTTCTTATCTTAAACTGGACCGACGAAACAAAGTATATTCACGATCTTCTTTATCCTGATATCATTCCTCAGTCGGCAAACATAAAATAAATAAATACATACATAAAAAACAGGGCTGTTCCGAAATCATTTCAGAGCAGCCCTCAGTTTTTATCAAACAGCAATATATAAGCTTAATGCAACACCGCACACCCCAATTGTGCGGTATTGCCTTAACCCTCATCAAGCCGTCATTTTTCCGCTTTGGTTTCACAGTAAATGCATCTGTAAACCTTTTTGTCGCCGCTTCCCGTGAGTCTGAAAATATGGGGAAGCTCCTGCTCCGTTGAGGTAATGCATCTCGGATTTTTACACTTAATTATATTTCTGAGCGTCATCGGAAGCTCGACCTTTTTCTTCTCAACAAGCTTTCCGTCACGAATAACGTCTATCGTAACGCCGGGGTCGACATAGCCGAGAACGTCGAGATCAACATCAAAATCCGAATCAATCTTGATTATGTCCTTTTTGCCGAGCTTGCGGCTTGTCACGTTCTTGATTATCGCGATTGAACAGTCAAGACCGTCCAGCTCAAGAAGATTGTATATTTTCATACCCTTTCCGGCTTTGATGTGGTCAATGACAATTCCGTTTTTAATCGAATCTATGTTCATACCTCTACCTCCAGGAGCTTGAGAATAAGTGCCATTCTCATATATTTGCCGTTGAGCACCTGCTTGAAATAGCAAGCTCTCGGATCATCGTCAACCGCAACACTGATCTCGTTTACACGCGGCAGCGGGTGCAGAATCGAAAGCTCCTTTTTAGCGTTTGAGAGCTTATCCGGGGTCAGAATATAGCTGTCCTTGAGCCGCAGATAATCCTCCTCGTTGAAAAAGCGTTCCTTCTGCACTCTTGTCATATACAGCACATCGAGCTCGGGCATAACCTTCTCAAGGTCTGTTGTCTGCACATATTCAAGATTATTCGCCTTGATAACATCATTTTTAACATAGCTCGGGAGCTTGAGCTCTTCGGGTGAAATCAGAATAAATTTGACGTTTTTGTATCTCGAAAGCGCCTGAATCAGCGAATGAACCGTTCTGCCGAATTTGAGATCTCCGCAGAATCCGATTGTCAGGTTATCGAACCTGCCCTTTTCACGGTTGATTGTCAGCAGGTCGGCAAGAGTCTGCGTGGGGTGGTTGTGACCGCCGTCACCTGCATTTATGACGGGTACGGAGGCGTTGAGCGAAGCAACATACGGCGCACCCTCCTTCGGGTGGCGCATAGCGATTATGTCAGCATAGCAGGAAATCGTTTTGACTGTATCGGCAACGCTTTCACCCTTTGCCGCCGAGCTTGATTTTGCATCTGCCATTGAGAGCACATTGCCGCCCAGCTCATACATTGCCGCCTCGAAGCTCAGCCTTGTGCGTGTTGAAGGCTCAAAAAAGAGCGTTGCAAGCTTTTTTCGTCTGCATACATCGGCATATTTGTCCGGTTTTGCAATTATGTCCTTTGCTCGGACAATCAGCTCGTCAATCTCTTCAACCGAAAGATCGAGAATACTTATAACACTTCTCATTTTGTGCCTCCTATCCAGCTTTCGTCGGACGGATTGTTTCTGAAAGCAATCAGTCTTTCAACATCCGTCAGTGCGATATAACCCTCCTGTGCAGCAATTTCCGCGATGACATCGAAGTTGGTAAGGCTGATATTTTTCACCTCTGCCGCAGCAAGACGGTCAAGACCCTTCTGCATACCGTAGGTAAAAATCGACACGATTCCGAGCACCTCGGCACCCGCTTCACGGAGAACGTTTACAACCTCAATAACACTGCCTCCCGTGGAAATAAGATCCTCAACAACAACGACCTTTTGACCCTTTTCGAGTCTGCCCTCAATTTGGTTTTTTCTTCCGTGATCCTTTGCTCCCGACCGAACATATCCCATCGGAAGACCCATTATCTGAGCCGTGATGGCGGCGTGAGCAATACCCGCCGTCGAGGTACCCATAAGCACTTCGGCTTCGGGATAAACTTCTTTAACAGTCTTAGCGAGTGCCTCCTCAACGTGAGTGCGTACCTCGGGGTAAGCAAGCGTAAGTCTGTTGTCACAGTAAACGGGACTTTTGATTCCGCTCGCCCATGTAAAAGGCTCGTCGGGGCGGAAGAAAACCGCCTTGATGGAAAGAAGATCCTTTGCAATTTGAACCTGAATGTCTGTCATATTATTCGCTCCTCCTTAATCTACAAATTCGTTTATACATTTTTCATAAGCCGCAACGGGGTCAGCCGCCGCGGTTATCGGACGTCCGACCACAATGTAATCGGAACCGATTTTCTTTGCCTGTTCGGGGGTCATAACCCTGACCTGATCACCCTTGTCGCCGTCGGCAAACCTCACACCCGGAGTTACGGTAAGAAAGCCGTCGCCGCACACCTCGTGTACCTTGCCTGCCTCCAGCGGAGAACAAACCACTCCGTCCAGTCCTGCAAGCTTTGCATTGTGTGCATAATGCATGACGACCTTATCCATTTTTTCGTTTATGAGCAGGTCTGTTTTCATTCGTTCCTCGCTTGTTGAGGTGAGCTGAGTAACGGCAATGAGCAGCGGTCTTGTTCCGTCGGGACGGGTAAGTCCCTCTATCGCCGCTTCCATCATTGCGACAGTGCCGCCCGCGTGGAGATTTGTCATATCGACATCCAGCCTTGAAAGCACAGCCATTGATTTTTTTACCGTGTTCGGAATGTCGTGCAGCTTCAGGTCAAGGAAGATCTTGTGACCCCTTGCCTTTATCTCTCTGACGATATCCGGTCCCTCGGCATAGAAAAGCTCCATGCCGATTTTTACAAACGGCTTTCTTCCCTTGAAGTTATTAAGGAAAGCCATCGTTTCCTCCCTGCTTGCAAAGTCGCAAGCTACAATTACATCCTTACCCATTGTGTGCTCCTCCGATTATTTCATTAAGATTTTTTATTCCGTATTCATTCATTGCTTCGGGCAATGCTTCGATTATATTTTTGCATACAAACGGATCAACAAGATTCGCCGCGCCGATTTCAACCGCAGCCGCACCGGCAAGCATCATTTCAATTACGTCCTCGGCACTTGAAACTCCGCCCATTCCGATCACGGGAATTTTCACCGCGCCTGCCGCCTGATAAACCATTCTCAGCGCGACGGGAAAAATTGCAGGTCCCGAGAAGCCGCCCATAACGTTCGCAATTACGGGCTTTTTGCGGCGAAGGTCTATTCTCATTCCGAGCAGGGTGTTTATCAGACTGATTCCGTCCGCGCCCGCATCCTCGCACGCCTTTGCTATATCGACTATATTCGTTACGTTCGGCGAAAGCTTCAAGATGACAGGCTTTGTCGTCACCGCCTTGACAGCCTTGGTGACCTCAGCCGCAGCCTTCGGATCGGTTCCGAAGCTCATTCCGCCACCGTGAACATTCGGACACGAAATGTTGACCTCAAGCCAGCCGATCTGCTCCTCTTTATCAAGCTTTTCACAGGTGTAGGCATAGTCGTCAACCGAAAAGCCGCTGACATTAGCCATCACGGGCTTGTTGAAGCACCTTTTCAGCTTCGGCAGCTCCTCGCTTATGACCTTGTCAACTCCGGGATTCTGGAGCCCGACGGCGTTTATTATACCCGACGTACACTCAGCGATTCTCGGCGTCGGATTTCCGAAGCGCGGCTCCCTTGTCGTACCCTTGAACGAGAAAGTACCGAGAATATTTATGTCGTAAAGCTCCGCAAATTCATATCCGAAGCCGAATGTTCCCGATGCCGGAATAATCGGATTATCAATCTCGATTCCGCACAGATTAACCCTTGTCACCATACAATCTCCTCCCTTTCAAGCACAGGACCGTCCTTGCAGATTCGTTTGTTGCCGTATTTTGTCTTACAGGTGCAGCCCATACACGCGCCGAAGCCGCAGCCCATACGCTCCTCGAAGCTGTACTGCCCGCTTGTTTTCGCAATGCTCTCTATTGCCTTAAACATTGGCATCGGACCGCAGGTGTAGAAATATGTGTAATCCAAATCCTTTAAAATATCCGTTACAAAGCCCTTTTCTCCGACACTTCCGTCGGCTGTTGCAACAAGCACATCGGCACCCGTTTTTTTGAACTCCTCAACCATAAACACCTCGTCGGCGGAGTTAAAGCCCAATATAACCGCAGCCTTTTTCCCCTCGTCAACAATTTTTTTGCAGAGCATATACATCGGCGGAATCCCGACACCGCCGCCGACAAGCACGGGATTTTGTCCGCTTTTTGACGTGTCATAGCCGTTTCCGAGACCGCTGAGTATATCCAACTCCTTACCGACGGACAGCCCTGACATCTCTTTGGTGCCCTGTCCGACCGTTTTATAGATAATTGACAAGCCGTCCTTATCGCAATCGCATACGGAAATCGGTCTGCGCAAAAAATAACCGTCAAGCCGAATATTTATAAACTGTCCCGGTGCCGTTATTGCGGATGTATCGCCGTCGAGACGCAAAAAAAATGTATTTTTCGCAATATTTCGGTTGTCCCCGACCGTCATCATAACCTGCTTCATTTGTCGTCCTCCCAAGCTGTTTTACCGTTGCACACGGTCTTGATACATTTACCGTAGACCGTTTCGCCCTCAAAGGGCGTGCTCTTTCCCATTGAGACAAAGCCGTTTGAGTCAATACAATACTTTTCGTTAAGGTCATAGACCGTGAAATTTGCAAGCTCTTTTATTTCGAAGCCTGTTTTCAAGCCGAATCTTTTGGCGGGATTCAGGCTCATAAGCTGTACCAGCTTCGCAAGGCTTATTATTCCGCCCTTAACCAGCTTGGTATACAGTATCGGGAAAGCAGTTTCCAGACCGACGATTCCCATTGCACTGTCCCTCAATCCCTTGGATTTTTCCTCGGCGGAGTGCGGAGCATGATCCGTTGCTATCATATCTATCGTTCCGTCGCATATTCCCTCAATAAGAGCCTCCCGATCTTCCTTGCTTCTCAGCGGCGGATTCATCTTGAACCGTGCGTCCTCCCGAAGATCGGAGTCGCTGAGGACAAGATAATGCGGTGCGGTTTCACACGTTACGTCAAGCCCCTCGGCCTTAGCCTTTCTGATAAGCTCAACGCTTTCCTTGGCGGAAATGTGGCAGATATGATACTTACAGCCTGTTTCACGGACAAGCTGCAAATCTCTTTCGATCTGCTTCCACTCGCTCTCGGAGCTGATTCCCTTGTGACCGTGAGCCTCGGCATATCTTCCTTTGTGGATATATCCGCCGTCCAGCAGGCTGTTATCCTCGCAGTGGGCAACAATGATTTTGTCAAGTGACTTTGCCTTGAGCATAGCCGTGCGCATTACATCATCGCTTTGAACGCCGCTGCCGTCGTCAGAAAACGCAACAACGCTTTCGGCAAGAGCGTCCATATCGGAAAGCTCAGTTCCGTTTCTGCTGACGGTTATCGAGCCGTAAGGTACAACGCTTATCACAGCGTCATTTTCAATTATTGTAAGCTGTTTTTCAAGGCTCTCTCTGCTGTCGGGAACAGGGTCAAGATTCGGCATTGTGCAAACCGTTGTATATCCGCTTTTGGCGGCAGCGAGCGAGCCCGTTTTTATTGTTTCTTTATAAGAAAAACCCGGCTCTCGAAGATGAACATGAACATCTACGAAACCGGGAAAAATATGTTTATTGGTGAGATCGTATGATTTTGTGTATTCGGCACAAAGCTTACAGCAAGCACAAAGCACGCGACCCTCGGAAACAAGTATATCCTGCTTCTGAAATCCCGAATCTGTATAAACCTGTGCGTTTTTCAAGATATATTCCATAGCAACCTCCGTAATCGGGCAACAAAAAAAAGAACCGTGTCACTCGACAAGGTTCACAAATTCGGACACACAGAAGCAGGGCATATCAACCCTCTTCCGCCTTATGCAAAACCTTGTCGATATCTCTGTATCGCCTTTAAAGATTTCTTTTGAATTATATTATCACACCGATTTTGAAATGTCAACTGATTTTTAGGAGATTCAAGGGAAAATTGTAAAATTGTAAATTCGTAAAAACCTTCCTCCTATGCTTCACCCCCACAGATTGAGTTCTGTGGGGGTGTTCGTTTATTCTGTTTTGGGA
>CAVELL010000023.1:0-68403 GCA_963616775.1 Eggerthellaceae bacterium
GACAGTCCACCGGACTGTCATTCACTACCGTCGCGCCGCTTCGCTACCCTTACAATAAGGGAGGCTCCTGCATTAGTCAATTTCATCAAACTTTCTCGGCACAATGTGGGCATCGGGATAGACTTTAGATTGTAAATTTTAGACCGTCTGTAAATTAAATGCTGTAAATTACAATATACAACATCTAACATCTGACATCTAAAATCTAACATCTATCTTCTGCCTCCCCTTGAATGATTCAAGGGGAGGTGGCTCGTAGAGCCGGTGGGGATTTAAGAACAGCTCGATATCTTTGCTCCGTCTGTAAATTAAACGCTGTATTTCCCGTAAACATCATCTAAAATCTAACATCTACCGTCTAAAATCTATCTCGCCCGCATCACACCGAGAAACCCGGCGGAACCTGTCTTGCCCCTCCATTATGGCGTCAATCTCGTTACTTCCTTTCGGCTTGGGAGTATTGCTGACAGCAATCATCTGCCAGCCGATCAAGGTAATTCTCCGTCCGGCGGAGTTGATGTAAGACAGCAAGAACTTTTAGGGCGGATTATGTGAAAACCGCTGTTCGGGACTCTGCCGGAACAGCGGTTTGTTATTGTTAAGTTATCTGTTAACCCTGTGCGTAAGCACCGACCTGCATCATAAAGTCGCCGATCTGTGCGCCGAACTCCGGAGCACCGTCCATGATGAGCTTGCCGTGCTTTGTGGATTCGAGCATATCGTCCGTTGAAAGGAGAATACCGAATGCACTTTCAAGGCAATCAAATCTCATGGTGAAGAAAGGCATAGCTCTCTTGTAGGTGCCGCGACCCGCTCTGGTCTTGCCTGCCTTAACGCGAAGGAAAGCGTTGACCTCGGGATGTCCGTCAACCGCCCATGCATAAACACGGTCGGGGCTCTTCTTTGCCCAATCGTGAACGCCCTCGTGACCGTTCTTGTTGAGCTGGCTGATACCCGATGAAAGGAGATAGAAGAAGCACTTGCAGGCAAGAACCTGTGTTGCCTCGTCCTCCGGAGCAGCCTTGATATTGAGAAGAGATGACATCTTGAGAAGAACGGCCATAAATGCCGCAAACTCAACAGGTCTCTTGAGAACGCCCTTCATCTTCGGGAGAGTTGCCGGAGCAATCTTGCCCTTAAAAAATGCGTTCATAGCCTCCATCGACTTAAATTCAAGCTCAATGTGAGCGTTTGTAGCAACTTTGTCCGCACAAACTTTCCATTCACCGTTGTTGACGGTGAAATGGGTAGCATACTTGCCGCCGGGTGCGTCGGGATCCAAACAGCTTACCTGATATATGCAATGAATATGCTCAAACTTTTTGGCAAGCTTAGGGTCGTCGGTAGCAATAACCTTGAGAAGCGGCAATGCAGAGTTAAGGAAGATTTTATTGGTTAACAATACTTCATTTGCCATTATCAATCATTCCTTTCGGTATTATACATCGTCGTCCCAGTTGTCGTCTTCCTCAAAGTCCTTGTTCATAGCCTCACGTACAGCGGCTACGATGCCGTTGCAGTCGATGCCGAGCATTGACATAATATCCTCGTGGAGACCGATGGGAGCGAACTTATCCTGAAGACCGAGACGGGTGAATGCACAGCCCTTGCCGGCTTCAGCCATAACCTCGGCAACAGCACCGCCGAGACCGCCGAGAACCGTGTGATCCTCAACCGTGATGATACGGCGTGTATCCATAACTGCCTTGAGCACAGCTTCCTTGTCGATAGGCTTGATTGTGTGCATATCAAGAACACGAACCTTGAGTCCGTCAGCCTCTTCAAGGAACTTAGCTGCCTGGTAAGCCTGGAATACGCAGGAACCGCAAGCGATAACCGTGATGTCGGTACCGGGGTTTACCTCGATAGCCTTGCCGACCTCGAACTTGTACTCACGGGGATAATCCTTGCCGTAAAGAGTACGGTCGAAGCCACGGTTGATACGGATATAGTAAGGACCGAAGTTCTCATAAGCTGCCTTAACTGCTTCTGCTGTCTCGATACCGTCAGCGGGGCAGATAAGAGTTATGTTCGGCATTGAACGGATAACTGCCATATCGCAGATAGCGTGGTGAGTTGAACCCGCCTGACCGAAGGATGTACCCGAATGGGTAGCAATGATCTTTGCGTTTACGTTCTGATAGCAGATGTCTGTGTGAATCTGATCGGCAGAACGAAGAGACGCAAATGTTGAAAAGGTTGAAACGAAGGGAACAAGTCCGGCCTTAGCCATACCTGCTGCCATACCAAACATATTCTGCTCGGCAATACCTACGTTGAAGAAACGATCCGGAAACTCCTTGCCGAACACGCCGATCTTTGTAGATCCTGCAAGGTCAGCCGAAAGTCCGACGATTTCCTTATGCTCACGACCGAGGTCAACAAGTGTCTGGCCGTAGATTTCCGCTGTTGAAAGCTCTGTGGATTCAAGAGCCGTATATGAAAGTCCGCCTGCCATTATTTTGCCTCCTTTTCTACACGAGCAATACGCTTCTCATAGTGCTTCTTGAGGCTTTCCTTAGCCTCGTTATACTTAGCCTCGTCAACCGCGCCGTAATGCCAGTGATAATCGTCCTCCATAAAGTCGATTCCCTCACCCTTGATGGTGTTGGCAATGATCATAACGGGAGCGTCGGGCTCGCCGAGAGCGTAGTCAATTGCGTCTGAAAGCTCCATCATATTGTGACCGTCAATGTCAAATACATGGAAGCCGAATGCACGCCACTTATCGGCGAAGGGCTCAAGGGGCATAACATCCTCTGTGCGACCGTCGATCATACACTTGTTACGGTCAACGAACGAGATAACGTTTGTTGCATGGAAAGCGTTGATTGACATTGCTGCCTCCCAGTTTGAACCTTCGTCGCACTCGCCGTCGCCGAGGATACAGTAGGTCTTGTAATCCTTGCCGAGAACGCGGGCTGCAAGAGCAGTACCGAGAGCGATTGAAAGTCCGTGACCGAGAGAACCTGTTGAAGCGTCAACACCTACAACCTTGTTGGAGTCAAGGTGGATACCCATCTTTGAGTTTGTGAGGTTAAAGGTCTTGAGCTGCTCGGGATCGTTGTAACCGAAGTCACAAAGAACGGGAGCATAAGCGATTCCCGAATGACCCTTTGAAAGAATAAAGCGGTCTCTGTCTTCCCAGTCGGGATCGTCCTTTTTGATATTGAGGTACTTGTGGTAGAGAATGGTCAGCATATCCATAACGCTCATACCGCCTCCGATATGACCGCTGCCTGCCCAGTACGTTGTGTCAAGGCAGAGATTGCGAAGCTCGAAAGCTTTTTTCTCAAGAGCCAACCATTCCTGTTTGGTTAATGCCATAAGAGTTTTCCTCCCTATTGTTATTCTTTTTTATCACGGGCAGCAAGCTCCGCCGCCCGTGAGTAAATTGATTATCTTATCTGAAGCTCTCAAAAAGCCTCAGGATGATCCTTTTTAACAACCTTGAATGCCTCGTCTGCTACCTCAATCGTGTGCTTGATATCGGCATCGGAAAGAGCATAGTTAATAAAGTGGTTGTGGTGACCCGCAAAGAAGATACCTCTCTTGACGCATTCCGCGATCCATGCCTGATGGAGCATCATTGTGTCGTCGTTGGCAATTCTCAGGTAGAAGAGTGACGGTTCGCCGGAAACAACAAGGTCAAAGCCGTTGTTCTTTCCTGCTTCCTTAAGACCGTCTGTGAGCTTCTTGCCCTTTTCCATAAGGATTGACGGGAGGTTGAGCTCTCTCATCTTTGTGATGTTTGCGATACCGGCTGCGAACGGGATAGCACTCATCCAGTAGGAGCCTGTGTATGACATTCCGGAAACAGCGTCCTTGAGGAAATCCTTACCGCAGAGGCAGGATACGTTCCAGCCGTTTGCGATAGCCTTACAGAAGCAGATCATATCAGCCTCGAAGCCGTAGTAGTGGTCGGAGCCTGCAAGGTCAAGACGGAAGCCTGCACGAACGTCATCGACGATGAGCACGATGCCTTTCTCCGTGCAAAGGTTACGAACCTTCTGCCAGTAGCCGTCTGCCGGAAGCTGGTTGTCAAAATAGTTGCCGTGAAGATACGGAGTCGAGATGAATGCTGCGATTTCGCCGTCGTTCTCGGCAACAAGCTTCTCCAGAGCGTCAAAGTCATTCCAGTCAACATAGAGATTGTTGGCAACGTCTTCGGGAAGAATGCCCGGATAGTCAATCTTCTGAACGACTGCGGAAACACCGTGATAGAAGCCGTTTACAAAGATAATCTTCTTCTTGTGTGTAGCGTTACGGGCTGCCATAATGGCAAGAGTTGTAACATCGTTACCGTTCTTTGCGAAGAAAGCCCAGTCGGCGGTGTTGACGGTGTCAACCATAAGCTCTGCAAGCTCAACCATCTTGTAGGACGGAGAAGTTACGCAGTTGCCGAGCTTGACCTGCTCAAGAGCTGCCTTGTCAACATCCGGATCGCCGTAACCGAGAATGTTCGGACCGTAGGCGCACATATAGTCGATGAACTTGTTTCCGTCAACGTCCCAGAAGTATGTACCCTTTGCCTTCTCGGAGAAGAAAGGCCATGCGCTGACGGGAATGAAGTTACCTTCGGCCGGGCCGAGGTGACCGTAAACGCCTGACGGGATTACTTTTATAGCACGGTCGAACCACTCACGGCTCTTGTCGTACTGATTGATTTTAAAATTTGCCATTTTTCGTATCCCCCTTATGCAAGATAGAGACCGACTCTGTCAAGGATTCGGTTCATATTATCGAGCATGTTAATCATGCCGCTCATTGTGATGGTGCCCTCACCGATCTTAGCCATTGCGCTTACCTTACCGTTGAAGAGGTCGTTTGCAAGCTGCATTGAGCCGAACTCCATAACGGCACGGGGATCTTCGGGAGCCTTTTTGATTGTAACAAGATGACCGTTCTTGGCGTGAATAGTAGACTTCGGACCGCCCTTGATGGACATCATGATGTCACCGTCGATGATATGCTCGGCGGAGAACTTGCCGATCTTGTCGTAGTTACCGATCTGAGAAATAGCAACGGTGATTGTGTAGAACATAAGAGTTGTGCTCATATTGAAGAACTCTTCGTCCTTGAGATCCTCCTCGCTCGGGCGCATATAGCTTGTAAGAATATCCGTGAGCTTGGTAAATGTGTTCAAAAGGAACTTTATGTGAATGAAACCTTTTGAGGGAATCGGTGTAACCGTTCCGTCGATAAGACCGTTGAACTTCTCACAAGAGGAGAACGGAAGCTTAACGTCGCAGTCTGTGCAGCCCTGCTCCATACGGCATCTGCCGTTTTTGAATGTAATTGTTGCAGACGGACCGTCCTTAACCTCAAAGCCGATCGTGATAGGCTTAATATCAGCTACAAGGGCGCTTGCTTTCGGGTCAAGCTCGCACAGGTTTTCAAGTGTGCCGAGCACGGCATACATATTGATGTATGCAAGTGTTTTTGCATCTGTCAAGGTGCATTCCTCCTTATCGCTTTTATACAAAGCATATTTTCCATAATATTGTACCAAAGAAAACAGTTAAAGTCAAATGAATTTGCCCAAAAAATAACAAATTTTTTTGAACTTATTATGTCATTTGTTTAAATTTTTGTTTGCATTCGCCACCGCCGGCATAGTTTTGCGGCATAGCTGCCCGAACGGTGTCGATTCACCGTCATTATGAAACACTCAGATAACGACAATGCCGTTTGTCTTCTCCCTTCCGCACGGCAGAATGACCGGAGAAGCAAGCGAATAGACATCCGTACACATATCCTCAAGTGCAAAAACATGGCGTCCGTAATCGTCAAGACCGTCAAAATCGGAAGCCTTGGTAACTATCGGCTTTTTCGCCCTGTCCTTCGCTTCCTTGAGTATCTCCTTGCCCCTTTCGTTCATTGCAAGGACATGAATATACGGCGGATTCTCCTTGTAGTCATCGGAGACAAAGCCCATAAACGCGTGCAAAACAATCCTCCTGATTCTCGCGTGGGAATAACGCTTGGTCTTCGCAAGCTGATAAAGCTCCTCAAGCGAGCTCGCTTTCAGTGCGGCGTCATGGATTCTGTACTCGATTCCCTCACTGACGTCCGGTGAAAGTCCGATATCCTCCGCGCTGAGCTGACGCATACAGCAGAGAATACTGAACTCCAGCTTTGAGTTCGGACACGGAGCCCGATTGTTCTCTTCCTCACGGCGGTAAATATCGACAACGGACTGCGGAACGAACATCTCCCACTCCCTGCCGCCGCCGAGCATCATTGACCTGATGTCCGAGGCGCAGGCAAAATTCTCGCTTCTTATTATCGAATCGTGCGATGCACCGACACGCTTGACCGTCATCGGAACGATGTGGGAATCAAGCTTGTCAAGAGCCTGAAGATACTCGATTCCGAGAGTGTTGTTCGGCTCCTCAAGAATGTCAAAAAACCTGTTTCCGTATACTGTTCTGAGGGCTTCGGCACGAGCCGAGGCAAAGCTGAGTCCGAAATCAAGGTTTTCCTTCAGTCTTTCCGTAACGGCATCGCTGTTTATGGCATTTTTGCACTCGATAAGCTCGTCAATATCTCCGCATTCGCTGCCGAAGCTGAGCATATCGACACAGCCGAGGCTGTCAAGCAGCGACACTCCGCCGAGAGCAAATCTCTGTGCAAAGGAAGTGCTCCACAGCGTCGGTATTTCAACAACAAGATCAACGCCGTTTTTGACCGCCATTTCGGCTCTTGCCCATTTTGATATGAGAGCTGTCTCTCCGCGCTGAACATAGTTGGAGCTCATTGCCGCAACAACGTGCGTCCACTCGCCGAGCTCCTTGCTTTTTTCGAGCTGATACTTGTGACCGTTGTGGAAAGGGTTGTATTCCGCAACAATTCCTCCGATTTTCATTGTAAATCCTCCAATAACACATTATTCATACAAATTATCATCAAAAAATACAATCTTCTTCTTGAAAAAGTTTTCTCACAGGAATATAATATAACAGAAATCTGAATGTTACAATATCTTGGAGGGAAAAATTTTGAAGATTCTCGTTGTCAATGCCGGAAGCTCATCTCTTAAATATCAGCTTATTGATATGGAAAATGAGTCGGTTCTTGCAAAAGGAAACTGCGAACAAATCGGAACCGAAAGCACATTCACGCATAAGGTTCCGTCAAACGAAGCCAAAAACATTAAGGAACTGCCTATGGAAATGCCGGATCACGCGGCAGCACTCAAGATTGTTCTTGAAACTCTTGTTGACGCAAGCCACGGCGTTATCGGTTCGGTTAAAGAGATTGACGCCGTCGGTCACCGTGTGCTTCACGGCGGCGAAAAATTCAGCGGCTCTGTTCTCGTTGATGACAAGGTTGAGGAAGCTATCAAGGAGTGCTTTGACCTCGGACCGCTTCACAACCCCGCTAACCTTACAGGCATCAAGGCTTGCCAGAGAATTATGCCCGGTGTTCCTCAGGTTGCCGTTTTTGACACGGGATTTCATCAGACAATGCCCGACTATGCATATATGTATGCTCTCCCCTACGAGTATTACGAAAAGTACGGTATTCGCCGCTACGGCTTTCACGGCACATCGCACCGCTTCGTAAGCAAGAAGTGCATTGAGCTTCTCGGTAATCCGTCGCACAGCAAGATCGTCACCTGCCACCTCGGCAACGGTTCTTCGATTTCCGCCGTTGTTGACGGCAAATGCTTCGACACAACAATGGGCGTAACTCCTCTTGAGGGAATTATGATGGGCACACGCTGCGGTTCAATCGACCCGGCTATCGTTCCTATCGTTATGAAAAAGGAGGGACTCACACCCGACGAGATGGACACCGTGATGAACAAAAAGTCCGGTATGCTCGGTCTTTGCGGTACAAGCGACAACAGAACTATTGAATCAAGAGCCAGGGGCGGCGACGCGAGAGCAAAGCTCATCGAGTCCATGCTTTGCCACCAGCTCACGAAGTACATAGGCGGTTACGCCGCAGCTATGGGCGGACTTGACGCGATTGTATTCACGGGCGGAATCGGCGAAAACAACCCGCAGTACAGAGACCGCGTATGCGACAAGCTTGCATTTATGGGCGTTAAAATCAACTACGATATCAACGACAAGCTCAAGAGAGGTCCCGAGGGTGAGATCTCGACTCCCGATTCAAAGGTAAAGGTATACGTTATCTGCACCAACGAGGAGCTTATGATCGCAAGAGACACCAAGGAGATTGTCGAAGCTCTTTAATTATGAAAATTCTGATTGATGCGGACGGCTGTCCCGTTGTCGACCTGACCGTTAGGATTGCCGCAAAGCACGGAATCAAATGCACGATTCTCTGCGATACATCGCACGAATTTAAACGTGACGGTGCCGAAACGATTGTCGTCGAAAAGGGCGCGGACAGCGTTGATTTCAAAATTGTCAATCTTGTCGGCGAGGGTGATATAGTCGTCACCCAGGACTACGGACTTGCGGCAATGTGCCTTGCGAGAAAGGCTGTGCCGCTGAGTCAGAACGGAATGGTCTACACCGACAAAAACATTGATCAGCTTCTCTTCACACGCTACGTTTCCAAGAAAATACGAAACGCGGGCGGAAGAATGAAAGGCCCGTCCAAGCGCACACCCGAACAGGACAAAGCGTTTGAAGCGGCGCTTAAAAGGCTGACAGAATAACAGAATCCGGCAAAAGCTCCGACTAAGATGGGTAAACCGACTTAGCCGAAGCTTTTAGGGCAACACCTTAATTGTGTGGTGTTGCCTTAAATCTCATCAAAAGTTTTACACATCGTCCCGAAATCACAAAAACACTCCGAAAAGCGCAAAAACCTTTCGGAGTGTTTATTATTGATTAGATTATTCCTCGGCAGATGCTTCTTCAACAGCCGCTTCTTCAGCAGGTGCTTCCACGGCAGTCTCTTCTGCAGCTTCCTCAGCCGGAGCGTCTGCAAGCTCCTCGATAACCTCGTCCTCCTTAGGAAGAAGAGCACGGATTGAAAGGCTTACACGGCTCTTGTCAAAGTCGATAGCTGTAATCTTGCACTTAACCTTCTCGCCGATCTTGAGAACGTCGGCAGGCTTGCCGATTCTCTGGTCAGCGATCTGAGAAATGTGGATGAGTCCGTCGATTCCCGGAATAACGGTTGCGAATGCGCCGAATGAGGTAAGACCTACGATTTCGGAATCAATAACCGTGTCAACGGGATAGTCGCGGCGAAGAATCTCCCAAGGATTGTCCTCTGCCTTCTTGTAGCCGAGAGAAATCTTCTTATTCTCCTTGTCAAGGCTCTTGATATAAACCTCGATCTCCTGACCGACGGCAAGAACCTCTGATGGGTGCTTGATTCTCTTCCATGACATTTCGGAAATATGTACCATTCCGTCTACGCCGCCGATATCAACGAATGCGCCGTAGTTTGTGAGTGACTTAACCACACCGTGGTAAACCTGTCCCTCTTCTGCCTGTGCCCAGAAAGCTTCCTCAGCGGCCTTGCGAGCCTCTCTGATAACAGCCTTGATGGAGCCGATAGCCTTCTTGCGACCGCGCTCGGACTTAACCTCGATAATCTTGAGGTCAACCTTTGTCTTGAGAAGCTCGTCAAGAGAATCTCCTCTTGAAGCGGTTGCGAGAGATGCCGGAACAAAAACTCTTACACCGTTTACGATAACGATGACGCCGCCCTTGACAACGTCTGAAACCGTACCGGAAACGACCTCGTCGTTCTCCTTAGCAGCCTCAATCTTGTCCCATGCGCCCTGAGCGTCATATCTCTTCTTGGAAAGCATTACCGTGCCTTCCTGATCGTTCGTTTTCATGATGATGAGTTTGATCTCGTCGCCGATCTTGAGCTCCTGCATCGGATCTGCCGTCGGGTCTGCGCTGTACTCGTCAACGGGAACATAGCCTGTCTGCTTTCTGCCGATATCGACCTGGATCTCACTCGGTGAAATGCCTGTGACCACACCGACAACTTTCTGCTCGGTGCTCATATTGTTAAGAGACTCTTCGAGTGCCTCCATAAAATCAAGATCTTCAGCGGAAGTTTTTGCCACCTCCTCTGCATTTTCAATCGGGTTTGTGTTTACATTTTCTGACATTGTTGAAAGTACCTCCTTTATGATTGCCGCCGGAGTTGATGCTCCTGCGGTGACACCCACCTTTCGACATCCTGCAAGGCTGATATTTTTAAGCTCCTGCGCCGTTTCGATAAGATAGGTCGGACAACAGTTTTCACAAACAGCCTTCAACTTCACTGTGTTGGAGCTTTGCCGTCCTCCTACTATGATCATAGCGTCACATTCCTCGGCTAATTTGATAGCCTCCTCCTGCCGCTCGTCAGTAGCATTACATATTGTATCAAAGATTAAAGCTTTTGTATAGTCTTTTTTTAATTTTTTTAAACATTTTTCCCATTCTAACGTATTAAAAGTCGTCTGTGCAACCACTATAATTCTTTTTTCGCAGTTTATGCCGGCTTTTTCAAGCTCTTCAAGGTTTTTGAACACAATTACCTCGCCCTTGCAGTAGCTTTTAATACCCTGAACCTCGGGATGATCGGCATCTCCCGCTATGAGAACTACCGTGTTTTCATCGGAGTTGTCGGTGACGATCTTGTGTATTTTGCGGACAAACGGACACGCCGCGTCCCAGTATTCGTATCCCCTTTGCTTCAGCTCGTCAATGACCTGCTTTTCCACGCCGTGAGTCCTGAGCACAAGCTTAGTATCGGGCGGAATATCGTTGAGCATGTCGGCAATTACAACACCCTTGCTTTTCAGATCCTCGATGACCTGAGGATTATGGATTATCGGGCCGAGAGTGCATACCCTTTCTCCGTTCTTCACCATCGAATAAAGTCGGTCAACCGCTCTGTTCACGCCGAAGCAAAAGCCGGCACTTTTCGCAAGCTTAATCTGCATGACCTAACCTCCAAAGCTCGGTTATTCTCTCCATAATCAGACCGGAGCCGTAGCGAAGATCCTTCATCTTGTCAACATCGTCGTGAAAATTCAGCTCCTCGTATTTTATCGGCTTGCCGTAGCGAACGGTCAGCCTCGTTCCCTTTTTTGCCTCGTCGCAGGTGTAGATCGAAACGGGAATAACATCGCATTTGCATTTTTTCGCAACATAGCAGACTCCGCCCTTGGCTTCGTGCGGCTTGAAATCGTGGGAGCGCGTGCCCTCGGGGAAAATACCGAGTGCTCCGCCGTTCTCGACGACCTTGGCGGCGTAATTCATTGCAGGAAAATCAAACTTGCTGCGGTCAACGGGAAATGCGTTCAGGTTGGCAAGGAACCATCCGACGACATTCTTTTCAAAAAGCTCCTCTTTTGCAATGAAATGGAAATTTACCTTACAGCCGACTCCGATAACAATCGGATCCATCGCCGTAATGTGATTTGCGGCAAGGATAATGCCCCTGTCGGTCGGAACATTCTCCGCACCGACGTATGTTATTTTGTATTTTGAGCTTACAACTATCTTTGCAAGAGGTCTTATGATCTTGTAAAGGAAGTGGCTCTTGTCCGATTCATAATTATATTTGTATGCCATATTGACCCTTCCTTTTGTGATAATATGTGGGGAAATTTTGCTCCCTTTTAAGGGTGCCTTGATAGGTTTCTGCTGACTTTTCGCCTCCATCTGATGAGGGAGGTGGCACGGCGAAGCCGTGACGGAGGGAGAGAAAAATGCTTATTACAGAATTTATGAGAAAAACTTTTATAGGGCGAGTTTTTCTAACTACCCCTCAGTCAAGATAGACGTTAGATATTAGATTGTAGATGTTAGACATACGTAAATATAAGCTTTAACCACATCTGAAATCTATCATCACTTTAAATGCTCTTTGATAATTCCGAGGAGATATTCCGCGCCGTTTTCAAGGTCATAGCCGCCGTTGTCGACAAATATCGCGTCGTCCGCCTGCTTGAGCGGAGCAATCTCTCTGTGGCTGTCCTGATAATCGCGCTTTTTGATATCCTCAAGGATGTCGTTATAATCTGCGCTCTCGCCCTTTTCAAGCATTTCTCTGTATCTTCTGGTCGCTCTTTCCTCAACGGACGCCGTGAGGAAAATCTTTACGTCCGCATTCGGCAGAACAACCGTTCCGATATCTCTGCCGTCCATAATACAATTATTTTCGGCGGCAATATTTCTCTGAAGATCAAAGAGAAACTCCCTGACTTTCGGTATAGCGGAAACATTGGACGCACCCATTGAAGCCTCAGGCGTTCTTATCGCGTCGGAAACGTCCTCGCCGTTGAGGAAAACGTGCTGTGCGCCGTCAACAAATCTGATTTCCACCTTAATGTCGGGCAAAGTTGCGATAACCTTTTCCGCGTCCTTGGTGTCAATGCCCTTTCTTATCGAATAGAGACCGACCGTCCTGTAAAGCGCACCGGTATCAACATATATATAGCCCAGCTTCTTCGCAATGAGCTTCGCCGTGCTGCTTTTTCCTGCTCCCGCAGGCCCGTCAATAGCTATGTTTATCGCCATAAAAATACCTCCGTTATATATTTTCACCGGCTAAGCGTCCGGTTGAGAACGCGATTTGTAAATTGAAGCCGCCCGTGTATGCGTCAACGTCAATAACCTCTCCCGCAAAGAACAGACCGGGCAAAAGCTTTGATTCCATGGTTTTCGGATTTATCTCGGACACCTTGACTCCGCCTGAGGTTACTATCGCCTCGTCTATCGGTCTGAAGCCCTTTACCGTCAGCCTGAAATTCTTGAGAAGCTGTACAAGTCCGTGTCTTTGCTCCCTTGTTATCTGATTGACCTTTTCGTTCGCCTTGATGCCGCTGAGCCTTACGACAACGGGAATCAGCTTTCTCGGCAGAAGTGCGCCGAGCGCATTTATAAAGTCCTTATTAGTATTGTCTGAAAAATCTCTCAGAATACGCGAATCAAGCTGTTCCTCGGACAGCGCAGGCTTGAGGTCGATTGAAATCAAATATCTCCCCGCTTCCATATCGCGTATCATTGAACTCGCGGAAAGAACCATCGGTCCCGAAACTCCGAAATGAGTAAAAAGCATTTCGCCGAAATCATCGTAGATGACCTTGTTTTTACGTTTTGTGTCGATTACCTTCATTGAGACATTTCTCAGAGAAAGTCCCATAAGCTCGGAGCAGAAGCCCTCATGAACACTCAGCGGAACAAGTGACGGCTTGGGTTCGATTATCGTGTGTCCTGCCTGACGCGCAAGCTCGTATCCGTCTCCCGTCGAGCCTGTCAGCGGATAAGATTTGCCGCCCGTTGCGATAATTATTTTATCTGCGGCTATCTCCTCGCCGTCAAAGGTACGAACGCCCTTGAGCGTTCTGTCCTCAATAATAAGCTCCTTTGCTCTGCCGTGTATCAGCTCGGTGCCGTCGTCCGTTCCGTAATGAACGAGGGCATCGACAATATCCATAGCCTTATCGGAGCACGGGAACACCCTGTTTCCTCTCTCGCATTTGAGCGGAACGCCCATATCCTCGATAAGGTCGATCGTGTCCGACGGCATAAACGACGAAAACGCGCTGTAAAGGAATCTTCCGTTCACCGGAACATTTGCAATCAGCTCGGAAAGCTCTTTGCAGTTGTTAGTGACGTTGCATCTTCCCTTTCCGGTTATTGCAACCTTTCGCGCAGGCTTTTCGTTGCGTTCAAGGATCATAACATCCTTGCCTCTGCCCGATATCGTTCCTGCCGCCATAAGTCCTGCGGCACCTGCACCGATAATCAAAATCTTTTCCGACATTGTGTTCTCCCATTATTCTCATAAATAAATCCAATCACGGTTATTTTATAATAAAATTACGAAAAATGCAAGAGAATTGATTGACTTTGATAATAGGAATACTGTATACTCTTCGTGTATTTAAGCTTTGGGAGGGTTATTCCTTGAAAAAAGGTTCACAATATTTATGGTATAAGCACCCGGCGAAAGCGTGGGTCGAGGCTCTGCCGCTCGGCAACGGAAGCCTCGGTGCCATGATCTTCGGCGGTGTTGAAGCGGAAAAGGTCGGTCTCAATCTCGACACACTTTGGTCGGGCTGTTCGCACGGCTACAGGGTGGAGAATAAGGCTGAGCATTTCAGGGAGGGACGCCGTCTCATTCTCGACGACAAAAAGGTCGAAGCGAGAGACTACCTCGAAAAAAATTTTGCGGGCGACCCGTCGGAGTGGTATTTGCAGCTCGGTATTCTCACGATAACATCAATGAAAAATATGTGTCCGAGGGAGTACAAGCGCGACCTGGACATTGAAACGGCTGTTGCCGCGGTGAGCTACACCTCAAGCGACACCGTTTACAGGCGCGAATGTTTCATAAGCTTCCCCGACAAGGTTATGGCATACAAATTCACCGCCGAGGGCAAGAACAAGCTCGATTTCAAGGCAATGGTGAACAGCGACCTCAGAAACGAGGTTGCCGTTGAGGGCGATACATACATAATGGACGGAATCTGCCCCACACATATTGAAGAAAACAACGGTCAGCCTATCTGTACTTATGAGGACGGCGACAGACAGGGTATCAGCTTCCGCTGTGCATTCAGGATAGTCACCGACGGCAAGGTCAAGGCTAACAAAAATCATCTTCACGTTACCGACGCAACATACGCGACGATTTACCTCACGGCGGAGAACAACTTTGAAAGCTGGAACAAGCCCGTTACCGAATCCGAAAAGGATTACAAGGCGATATGCGAAAAGAGACTTGCCGACGCTGTTGCCAAGGGCTATGACAGCATAAAGGGCGATCACATAAGGGACTTCAGCAGCTTCTTTAACCGCGTTTCAATCGACCTCGGCAGGAGCAAGAAGGACGACGTCCCGACAGACCGTCGGATTCACGATTTCCTGCACAGCAAGAAAAACGACAACAACCTTTACTGTCTCCTCTTTAACTACGGGCGTTATCTGACAATTTCCGCGTCGCGTGAGGGCTCGCAGGCTATGACGCTTCAGGGCATCTGGACATTTGAGATGTGCTCCCCGTGGCGTTCAAATTATACGGTCAACATCAACACCGAAATGAACTACTGGCCGACGATGATGTGCTCAATGCCGGAAATGAATATGCCGCTCATTAAATTCATCGGCGAAATTGCGGAATCGGGAAAAGAGACGGCGGAAAAGTTTTACGGAGTCGGCGGCACCTGCTGCCACCACAACGTTGACCTTTGGAGAATCACCACTCCCTCGGGCGGCAACCCCGTTTGGTCATTCTGGTCAATGGCAGGCGCATGGTTCTGCCGCCAT
This sequence comes from Eggerthellaceae bacterium, assembly GCA_963616775.1. Classification (GTDB taxonomy): domain Bacteria; phylum Bacillota; class Clostridia; order Oscillospirales; family Acutalibacteraceae; genus CAG-488. The sequence goes on from CAVELL010000023.1 coordinate 15,219, forward strand.
CTTTACGAATATTACGAATACTCCCTCGACAAGGATTATCTCGGTAAAACCGCTGTACCCATTATGGAGGAAAACGCACGCTTCTGCCTTGATATGCTCGTCGACGACGGCAACGGATATCTCATTTTTTGTCCTTCCACTTCTCCGGAAAACGAGTATCTGGTAAACGGCAAAGAAACCTCCGTCAGCAAGACAACCTATATGACAATGGAAATCGTCACCGATCTTTTCACAAATCTTCTCAGCGCATACGATACCCTCGGAATAGAAACCGATATGAGCCGCGAAATCGGGGAAGCACTGCCAAAGCTTCTTCCGCTCAGGCAGGGCAAGGACGGAGGACTTATGGAATGGTACTATGACGAAAAAGGCTTCGACAAGCATCACCGTCATGTTTCCCACCTTTATGCGCTCCATCCCGCGAACCTCATTGACGTTGACCGCACGCCCGAGCTTGCCTCTTATGCCAAAAAGACGCTTGAAAACAGAGGCGACGGCGGAACCGGCTGGAGTCTCGGCTGGAAAATCAATTTCTGGGCAAGGCTGCGTGACAAGGACAAGGTAATAAAGCTCATCAATAACCAGCTCCGCTACATACCGATAAAATACAAGCCGGGACGCGGCGGCACATTTGCCAATATGTTTGACGCGCATCCGCCCTTCCAGATCGACGGAAACTTCGGCGCGACCGCAGGTATCGCACAGGCTCTTATGCAGAGCTTCGGCAACCGTATTCTTATTCTCCCCGCCCTCCCCGACGAGTGGGCTGACGGTCACATTCACGGACTGACGGCAAAGGGCGGAGTAAGGGTCGATATCGACTGGGCAAACGGCAGACTCACAAAGCTCACCCTCGACGGCAAAGGCAGCTTTGAGGTTGTTTACAACGGAAAATCTCAGCTTGTTTCCCTCGACGGCAAAAAGGATGTTGATTTTTAATGCTTGCTGATCTTTACGACTTTGATAAAACCGTTTTTCGCGGTGAATCGGGCAGTGAATTTTGGATTTTCTGCCTGAAACGTCATCCGTCAATCATCAGGTTTTTGCCGAAACAGGCAGTCGGGCTTTTCGGTCATTATGTTTTTCACAAAATCAGCAAAAAGCGGTCAAAGGAGCTGTTCTATTCCTACCTTTGCGCAATCGACGCAGAGAAAGAGGCAGCTCTCTTTTGGGATAAAAACGGGAAGAGAATCAACGATTGGTTCCGACCGAGAACACACGATGTTCCGACGCTTGTCTGCTCCGCCTCACCGGTGTTTCAGATCAAACCGATTTGCGACAAGCTGGGGGTTGACCTGCTCATAGCCACAAGAATGGACCCGAAAAGCGGAAAAATAAACGGCGAAAACTGCAAGGGTGAGGAAAAGGTACTGCGGATCAAGAGCGAAGCCGCCGAATATGATATTAGAGATGTCTACACCGATAACCTCGTTTCCGATCGCCCGATTTTGGAGCTTTCCTCGCGCAAAAAGCTCCATATTTGCAACGGAGAAATTACCTCAATCTGAAATTATTACAATTTTATGAATTTTTATAACACTGTCACAAATTGTGTTGAAAAATAATTCAAAAGATGATAGAATCAAAACAAATTCAGGAGTAACGAGGTGTTCTGATGATAAAGAAAGAGAATAAAGCTCTGAAGTATGCGTCTTTGATTTTCGGAATTATCACGATTGCCTATATGTGGCTTTATGACAGGCTTCTTGAGCCTAACCCGTTGTACGGCAACCGTGCTTCCACGGCAAGCAATGTCGGCAGAGATCACTGGATAGCATTTATCTTTTGGGGTATGCTCATAGCGACCTCCATAGTTCTCAACCTTAATTATTCGCTTGAAAAATTTAAGGTTGAGCATAAGTTTCCGAAAGCATTGTCCGTCATCGGACTTTTCGCCATGTTCGGCGTGGTTATGTGTAAGAACGAAAAGCTGAAACGCTTTACGCTTATCCTTAACTACGAAACCTACACGGCTCCGTCCTACACAAGCGACTATGTTGACCAAACGCTGGACACTCAAACGAATTTGATAAACTTTTTCCTGTCCAAAAAGAGCTTGCATTCGGCATTCGCCGTGCTTTTCGGAATATGTATTGCAACGGCAGTTGTTTACTTCCTTGTCTACAAAGCAAGAACAAACAGAAGATTTTTCAATCTCACCATTGCGTTTTTCCTTTGGATATGCTTCGCGGCTGTTTACCTGAAGGTAAGGCTCGGCGGAACGGCGGAAATCGTTGTTCTGACACTGACGATGATACCCATGCTCATTGTCAACCATACGAACATAATGCTTCCGAAAGAAGAAAATGTCCATTGCGTTGAGAGAGAAGAAATAAAAAACTGAAAGCTTAATCGGTAAAACAATTAAAAGGGTTCCCGTCGGAGCCCTTTTTTCAGGAGGAAAATCATGAAATACAGCACACACTTCATTTCTGCAACAAAGAAATTCTGCACATTTACGGATTTTCTCCCTGCGCCTTATCTCAGGAAAAGCTTTGACCTCGACTTCGTCCCCGAAAAGGCGGAAATGCTTGTAACGGGTCTCGGCTTTTACGAGTTTTGGCTCAACGGAGAGCGTCTGACAAAGGGCTGTCTTGCACCCTACATTTCCAACCCCGACGATTTGATTTACTATGACCGTTACGACCTTTCGGGCAAGCTGAATAAAGGCAAAAATGTTATCGCATTTGCGCTCGGCAACGGTATGCAGAACCCCATCGGCGGCGAAGTGTGGGATTTTCAGCTCGCACGCTGGAGAAGTGCTCCGAAGCTCGCGCTCTGTTTTGAGTGCGGCGGCGAGGGCAAAGAGCTGAGCTTCGAAGCCGACGAGAGCTTTAAGGTTCACGCCTCCCCCATATATTTTGACGATCTGCGCTGCGGAGAACGCTATGACGCAAGGAATGAAATCGACGGATGGAATCTCCCCGATTTTGACGACAGCGGCTGGGATAATGCCGTTTCCGTCGGTGCTCCGTCCGGCGAGTGCCGCGAGGGCAGCCACTCCCCTATCAAAAAAATCCGTGAGCTCAAGCCCGTAAGGTTTTACAAGGGGCACATTTCGGCGGTCGCTCATCCGCGCGAGAATCTGCCCGAGCACATTCTCCCAGAGGAGGAATACTGCAACGACGGCTACATATACGACTTCGGTGAGAACATAAGCGGCATCGTCCGTCTGAAAATCAATGGAAAAAAGGGTCAAAAAATCGTTATGTCCTGCGGCGAAAGCCTCTTTGACGGCGGACTCGATATGCACAATATCTGCGAATTTCAGCCCATAGGTATGACGCAGGTTCAGGTCTATATCTGCAAGGGCGAGGGTGAGGAGATTTGGGAGCCGATGTTCTGCTACCACGGTTTTCAATACTGTTTTGTCACCGGAATAGATGACGAACAGGCAACCGAGGAGCTTCTGACATACGTCGTTATGCACGCCGATATACATCAAACGGGCGGATTCGACTGCTCAGACGAGCTTGTCAATAAGCTTCAGGACGCCACCGTCAGAAGTGACCTCGCCAACCTTTTCTACTTCCCTACGGACTGCCCCCATCGTGAAAAGAACGGTTGGACGGGTGACGCCCACCTTTCCGCCGAGCAGTTCTTGATGAATCTCGATTGTGAACAAACCCTGCGCGAATGGCTGTTCAGCGTGCGAAAATCGCAGGACGAACGCGGCGCAATTCCGGGCATAGTCCCGACCGCCGGCTGGGGCTTTGAATGGGGCAACGGTCCCGCATGGGATGCTGTTTTGACCGAAATTCCGTACAGACTCTGGCAGTACCGCGGCAACAAGGATGTTCTTTTCGAGAATGCAACGGCAATCTTCCGCTATGTTTCGTATCTCTCGACAAGACTCGACGAAAAGGGACTTATCCATATCGGTCTCGGCGACTGGCTTCCCGTTGACAATGTCGAGCCCTGTCCGCTCGAAGTGACCGATACCCTTGTTTCAATGGGAATTTGCAGCAAAGCCGCAGAAATTTTCCGTGTCTGTGGAATGGATCTGAGAGCTGAGTTCGCCCAAAGACTGCACGACAAGCTTCGCAGCAGCTTCCGTGAGCACCTTATTGACGACAATCTTGTTGTTTACGGCAACCACCAGACAACACAGGCGGCAGCCCTCTACTACGGCGCGTTCAACGACGACGAAAAGGAAAAGGCGTTCACGCACCTGCTTGAGCTTATCCGTAGCGCGGGCAACAGTATGACAGTCGGCATTATCGGTGCAAGAACGATGTTCCACGTTCTCGCCGAGTTCGGATATGAGGAGCTCGCTCTGCACATGATTGCGAAGCCCGATTATCCGTCGTTTGCAAGCTGGATTACCGAGTACAACGCAAACACTCTGTTTGAGATAATCACACACAATCCTCCGAACGGATTTTCGCATAATCACCACTTCTTCGGTGATTTTTCCGCTTGGTTCATCAAGAATCTTGCGGGAATTATACCCAACCCGAACGTCACAAATCCGAATGAAATTCTGATTTCTCCTGCGTTTGTAGGCTCACTCAACAGCGCCGAGGGTCACTACACCGCACCGGCAGGCAAAATCAGCGTCAGCTGGAAGCGTGAGAACGGCAGTGTCGTGATGAAGGTTGCCGTGTCCGACGGCGTTACAGGCAAAATCAGCCTCCGCCACGGCGCAAAATTTGATAACGGTTTCTCAGACGCCCCCATCCGAAGCGGAACTTATATTGTAAAGGAATAAACAAAAGCCGTAATTGCAGTACATTTGTATTACAATTACGGCTCGTTTTGATTTAAGGCAATACCGCACACCTCAATTATTCGGTATTGCCTCAAAACAAAAAAGAGACTGTAAAACGAATTTACAGCCCCTCTCAGATTTTAATGCAATTAAGGCAATATAAGCCCTGCCTGATTTTACCGATTTGATCAATACTTAAACATGAAGTAGATCGTTATGCCGAGTGTAAGAACAAAGAAAGCGATTGCGGAAATTCTCGTGAGCTTAACAAGCTTCTGCTCCATTGTTCTGCCCTTACTCTTGCCGAAGAATGTGTCGGCACCGCCGGAAATAGCTCCCGAAAGACCTGCCGAACGGCTCTCCTGAAGAAGTACAACAATTATAAGGAAAACTGCAAGAATTATGAGAACAGCTCCGAATACATACTGCAAAGCATCCATAATTTAACCTCCATTAAGTATTTTTACCGATTCATTTTATCACACACTTTCACAAAATGCAATAGCAATTACCATAATTTTTTTCAAAGAAAGGAATTGGAAAAAAATTAGGTGAATTATTCGAACAAATGCGGTAATTATAGTATTAAGGCAGTTGAAAGTCATCTGTCGGGGGCGGTCAAACGCCCGTCAGCGGAAGCTATGAATAAACTGCGTTTGCGTTTTCCGCTGTTCGCCGTTCATCTTTAATCGGTGAGCGGCGATTTTTAGTTAATATCGCACAAATTGAGGTGTACGAATTGCGTAGAAAGATTTTTATTCGGCATTGCCCTTATATCAGCGAAAGCTGTTCGCCCGCGTCCTCCGCACTGAGGGTTGCACCCGCGGCAGGAAGATTCTTGGTCTTGTATCTGTACGGCTTTGCGAACTCGCCCTCCTTGTAATCCCTGACAAGCTTGACAATGTGACCCTTCTTCTGCGTCATAACCGCAACGCCCTGTGTGTCCTTGGTTGTCTTGGGTGAAACGGCACCGGTATTGAACAGAAGCAGCTTGCCCGACGTGGACTCGATAACCAGATTGCAGTCCTCTTCAAGCTTTCTGATTGCGGCAATCGGGGACTTGCTGCTGTAAGCCTTGATAAGCTTCTTTCTGTTTGTCTTTGTCTGATACGACGCAAGGTCAACCTTTGCCGCCTTGCCGTTTTCAAAGAAGAACATTACATAGCCCCTGTAATCGAGCGTCGGCACCATATAGATTGCATTTTCGCCGCTGTCCATTTGGAGCTTGTTGGCAACAAAATCGCCGAGCTGGCTCGCCTTTCCGAGGTCGAAGTCTGCGGCTTTCGCCTTGTATACCTGACATTGATCCGTGAAGAACAGCAGATCCGTGTTGTTCGTCGCCTCAATTTCAAGCAGCATTTCGTCGCCCTCTTTGAGCTTCTGCTCGCCGCTCATTCTGAGTGCCTGCGGAGTAATTTTTTTGAAATATCCCTCTTTTGAGAAGAAAAGGTTGACGGGGAAATCCGGAATTTCCTCCTCCGTTTTCTCCTCGGCTACCTCAGAGGCAAATATGATTTGCGTCTTTCTGTCCTGACCGTATTTCGACGCTATATCGGTCAGCTCGTTTACAAGAATTTTCTTTATCTTCGACCTGTGGGCAAGGATGTCCTCCATCCTCTCAATGTCGGCACGAAGCTGCTCTATGTCCTGCGTCCTCTTGAGAATGTACTCGCGGTTGAGGTGACGGAGCTTTATTTCCGCAACGTAATTAGCCTGAATTTCGTCGATTCCGAAGCCGATCATCAAGTTCGGAACAACCTCGCTCTCCTCCTCGGTTGAACGAATGATTTTAATAGCCTTGTCGATATCAAGGAGAATTTTCTGCAAGCCCTCAAGCAGATGAAGCTTATCCTTTGCCTTGGTCAGGTCAAAATATACTCTGCGCTTAACGCACTCGGTTCTGAAAGCTATCCACTCGCTGAGTATCTCGACGACTCCCATAACTCTCGGTGCGCCCGCAATCAGAACGTTGAAGTTGCACGAGAACGTGTCCTCAAGCGTTGTGACCTTGTAAAGCTTCTGCATCAGCTTGTCGGGATCGGTTCCCTTTTTGATATCTATCGTAATCTTCAAGCCCGACTTGTCCGTTTCATCGCGGATATCGCTGATTTCGCGCAGCGCGCCCGACTTGAATTTTTCAATTACCTTGTCAATTATCGCTTCGGCGGTTGTGGTCGGCGGGATTTCGGTGATATCGATGCATCTGCCGTCCTTGTCGTAACTATACTTTGCTCTGATTCTGAAGCCGCCGCGACCCGTCTTGTAAATGGTTTCAAGCACCTCGCGGTCATAGAGCAGAAGTCCGCCGCCGGCGAAATCCGGAGCCTTGAGTGTCTCGGTTATGTCGGCATCGGGATCCTTAATCAGCGCGATCGTCGTCTCGCAAAGCTCACGGAGATTGAACGGGCAGATTGAGCTCGCCATACCGACGGCGATACCCGTTGTCGGGTTGGCAAGTATGCTCGGAAAGCGCACGGGCAGAAGCGTCGGCTCTTTCATCGTGTTGTCATAGTTATCAACGAAGTCCACCGTGTCCTTGTCTATCTCGGCAAAGAGCTCAGTGCAAACAGGAGCAAGCTTAGCTTCCGTATATCTCGGTGCCGCCCACTGCATATCCCTTGAATATGCCTTACCGAAGTTACCCTTTGAGTCAACGAACGGGAGAAGCAACGCTTCATAGCCGCGCGAAAGACGAACCATCGTGTCGTAAATCGCCGCGTCGCCGTGAGGGTTGAGCTTCATCGTTTGACCGACAATGTTTGCCGACTTTGTCCTTGCGCCGTTGATAAGTCCCATCTTATACATAGTATAGAGAAGCTTTCTGTGCGAGGGCTTAAAGCCGTCGATTTCGGGAATCGCACGCGAAAGGATAACGCTCATTGCATAAGGCATATAGTTTGTTTCGAGCGTTTCGGTGATATTCTGGCGCAAAACATCGCCTGCGCCGAGAATATGGGTGTTCCGATCCATTTCTTCGGCTGCTTTTTCCGTTTTCTTTTTCTTAGCCATTCATATCACCCCTCTCAGCTCAAATCCAGCATATCAATATAAAGATGTCCGTTGTCCGCTATGTGCTCCTTGCGTCCTGCAAGATTGTCGCCGAGCAGCATATCAAATATCTGCGCCGTTCTTTCGGCATCCTCCGGAAGTATCTCGACAAGGCGGCGCGTCTTGGGATTCATTGTCGTCATCCACATCATATCCGCCTCGTTTTCACCGAGACCCTTGGAACGCTGAATCGTGTATTTTTGGTTTCCGATTTCCTCAAGTGCCTGTGTTTTTTCCTTTTCGGTGTAGGCGAACCAAACCTGATCCTTTGTGTTGATTTCGTAAAGCGGAGTTTCCGCAATAAAAACCTTGCCCTCCTCAATAAGAGTGGGCATAAGTCTGTAAATCATTGTGAGGATAAGCGTTCTTATCTGGAAGCCGTCAACGTCGGCATCGGTACATATAATGACCTTGTTGTATCGCAGCATATCAAGATTGAACTGTGCGAGACCCTTCATTGCCTTGCTTTTGACCTCAACGCCGCAGCCGAGCACCTTGATAAGGTCGGTAATGATCTCGCTTTTGAATATCCTGTCGTATTCAACCTTAAGGCAGTTGAGTATCTTACCTCTGACCGGCATAAGTGCCTGAAACTCCGAGTTTCTCGCCTGCTTACAGGCTCCGAGAGCCGAATCGCCCTCCACTATGAAAAGCTCGCGTTCGCTTGCGTCCTTGGTTCTGCAATCGACAAATTTCTGAACCCTGTTTGCAAGATCGTTCGAGGTTGAAAGCGTTTTTTTCAGGCTTTGGCGCGTTGTCTCCGCCCTGACACGGCTTCTCATATTGACAAGCACCTGATTGGCTATTTTCTCCGCCTCGGCTCTGTTTTCAATGAAATAAATTTCAAGCTGATGCTTAAAAAAGTCGGTCATCGCTTCCTGAATAAATTTATTTGTGATAGCCTTTTTCGTCTGGTTTTCATAGGAAGTCTGAGTCGAGAACGAGGAAATGACAAGAATCATACAGTCCTCGATATCCTCAAACTTTATCTTAGGGTCGCTCTTCACATATTTTCCGTTCGCCTTGAGGTAGGCGTCAAGCTGATAGGTAAAGGCGTTTCTGACCGCCTTTTCGGGTGCGCCGCCGTGCTCAAGCCAGCTTGAGTTGTGGTAATACTCCTTGAGCTGATTCTTGTTCGAGAAGCAAAGCGCGGAGTTGATAAGCACCTTGTAATTGTTGAGGTCGTCACGGTCGCGTCCTACTCTTTCAGCCTTCCACGTCTGCACCTCGGTCATTGCGCTTTCACCCGCAATCTCCTTGACATAGTCGGTAATACCGTCCGTGTAGCAGTATTCAAACATTTCAAACTGAGTTTTGTTAAGCTGATTTTTGAGAATGAATTTTACGCCTGCGTTGACTATCGCCTGACGCTTTATCGTGCTCTGATAGTACTCGAGCGGAATGTCGATGTCGGTAAATACCTTGAGGTCGGGACGCCACTTTATGCGCGAGCCCGTGTCCCTCTTTGAATATTTTTCCTTTTCCATTTCGCCGACTGCCTTGCCCTTTTTGAAATTGAGCTTGTAGCACCAGCCGTCGCGGTGAATTTCCGCCTCCATATACTCCGAAGCGAACTGGGTCGCACAAAGTCCGAGACCGTTAAGTCCGAGTGAATATTCGTAGCTTCCGCCGTTGTTTGTGTTGTATTTTCCGCCTGCATAAAGTGTACAGAAAACAAGAAACCAGTTGTAATTCTTTTCCTTTTCATTGTAGTCAACGGGTATACCGCGTCCGAAGTCCTGAACCTCAACCGATTTGTCAAGAAAGCGCGTTATAATTATCTTATCGCCGAAGCCCTCACGAGCCTCGTCTATTGAGTTTGACAAAATTTCAAAGACAGAGTGTTGGCAGCCCTCCAGTCCGTCCGAACCGAAAATAACCGCCGGACGCTTACGAACCTGATCGGGTCCCTTGAGCGCGACGATGTCGTTATTTCCGTAGCTTGTCTTTTTTGCCATATTTACGACCATTCCTTTCTGCCGTACTGTCCGCATAAAATATCAGTTTATATTTTACACTATATCTTGTGGTTTAGTCAAGCTTTTTCACATACGGAAAGCCGCGCTTGCCGACACTCGGACAAACGCGGTCATTTCGGAATCACATTTTATTTGTTTTTCGTTCCCTTGAGTATCGGCGAAAGCCTCGGATAAACAAGGAATGTTATCGCAACGCTTATAAGTCCCTTTACAAAAGTAAACGGAACATTAAAAATCAATATCGCTTTCCAAAGAGAATCCACGCTCGGCAAAATCTCCCTGTACATTCCGAGAATTGCCTCCTCCGGAAGCATAAGTTCAATATAAATCGGGTAAACAAGGAAAAGATTGATGAAAAAGCTCATTGTCGCCATCGCAAGGTCGCCTGCCATTGAACCGATAAACGCAAATTTGCGGTTATGATGGTACTTGTAGAACATTCCCGCGACAAAGACGAACACCGCACCGTGAATAAGGTTCGACAGCTCGCCCACTCCGAATGTCGATGTAGCAAGCAGATGAACAAGGTTTTTGACCAGACATACGGCAACGCCGCAAACGGGTCCGAAAGCGAACGAGGTTATCAGCGCGGGCAGCTCGGAAATATCCAGCTTGATGAATGCAGGCATAATCGGAACCGATATTTCAACAAACATCAGCACCGCCGAGAGAGCGGACATTATCGCCGTAACCGTTATCATTCTCAGTTTTTTAACACTCGTGTTCATTTGACAACACCCTTTCTTTTCAGGGCAAAACAACACGATCCGTGTTTGCCCTGTCTCAGTCAAAGCTGTCAACGAAAAAGCCCCGCACAAATTCTGTACGGGGCGCACTTGCAAGAATATGCATCTTCTCTCATCCGGACTGTACCGTCGGCTCCGGAATCTCACCGGATCAACTTTCGCTCACGGGCTTGTGGACGCGGAGTCCCATTACCGTCGGTGGGGAATTTCGCCCCGCCCCGAAGACAACTGTCAACTTGTTTTCATTTTAACACCGATTTTTTAAATGTCAACAGCTTTATATGCAATAATGAATTGATTTTAAATAAAAAATATGATAAACTTTGTGTGTCGATTAAAATGTCGGCAATTATTTGTAGGTTGAAATACACGGCGGTGATAAAGTGCTCAAAAAAAACGACGAAACATACCTTACCGTAAAGAGCTGTACCGTGCAGGGCAGCGGAGTGTGCGACTGTGACGGAATGACGGTTTTTGTCCGCGGAGCAGTCACGGGAGACAGAGTTCTCGCTCATATCATTAAGGTTAAAAAGACTTATGCCGTCGGTATTATTAAAAAATTGATACAGCGTTCACCCATGCGCACTAAAAACGCGTGCCCCATTGCCGAGAAATGCGGCGGCTGCTGCTTCGCTCACATAAAATATGAAGCCGAGCTTGAAATCAAGGCGCAGCAGGTCAGCGACAATCTTCGCCGAATCGGAGGACTTGACATTGCTCCCGACGCGATCATTCCCTCCTCATCACCCGACAGATACCGCAACAAGGCTCAGTATCCCGTCGGCTCGGACGGACGCTTCGCCTCAATCGGCTTTTACGCTCCGATGACGCACAGGATAATCGACTGCGCGGACTGTCTTTTGCAGCCGAAAGAGTTTTCGCAGGTAACGGACATTTTCCGCGACCTCGTCCGCGAGAAAAAAATCAGCGCATACAACGAAGCCGATAACTCCGGTGTTCTCCGCCATATATATATCCGCAAAGCCGTTGTCACGAATCAGCTTATGGTCTGCCTCGTTTCCCGTTCGCGCGAGCTGCCGAACGAGGCGGAGATAATAAGCAGACTTCAGGCTGTAAATAGCATCAAAAGCATTATACTTAACGTTAACCCCGACAAAACGAATGTCGTCCTCGGCAAGGAGTGCCGAACGCTGTGGGGCAGCGATTTCATCACCGACGAGCTTTGCGGCTTAAAATTCAACCTTTCTCCCCTTTCGTTTTATCAGGTCAACCACGACGGAGCGGAAATTCTTTATAACAAAGCGAAGGAATACGCCGCCCTCACCGGCAGCGAAACACTCGTTGACCTTTACTGCGGAACGGGTACTATCGGTCTGACTATGGCAAAAAGCGTAAAAAGGCTCATCGGAGTCGAGATAATCCCGCAGGCAATCGAAAACGCAAAGGAAAACGCCAAGCTCAACGGCATTGATAATGCGGAATTTATCTGCGCCGACGCTTCGCAGGCGGCAGCAGCTCTGCTTGAAAGAGACGTGAAGCCCGATGTTGTCGTGCTTGACCCGCCGAGAAAGGGTTGTGACGAAGCACTGGTGAAAACCGTTGCCGATATGTCGCCCGACAGAATAGTTTACGTTTCCTGCGACAGCGCAACCCTCGCCCGTGATTGCCAACGCTTTGCTTCTCTCGGCTACACAACCACCCGCGCCACCCCAGTCGATATGTTCCCCCGCACCGCCCATGTTGAGACTGTGGCGTTATTGGTCAGGAACCGGAACTTCTTTGAATAATTTGAACCGACTTTTATACGGTCATTTTATCCTTGTAAAATAGATTTTTTCTATAATGATTGTACAAAGTCAGGAGGCGATCAAATGTCAATACCCTTAGCGCAGCAGCTCAGGCCGCAGACGCTTGACGATGTTGTCGGTCAGCGTCATCTTATCGGCGAAAACAAGCCGCTGAGAAATATAATTGAGTCGGGCGAGCTTCCGAATATGATATTCTACGGGCCGTCCGGAGTCGGCAAAACAACAGTCGCCTCGATCATTGCGAAGGCAACAGACAGGAAGCTTTGCAAGCTCAACGGCACAACGGCCGGCACGGCTGATATCAAGGCAATCGTAGCCCAGCTTGATACATTTGAAGCGCCGAACGGAATACTTCTTTACCTTGACGAGATTCAGTATTTCAACAAAAAGCAGCAGCAAACTCTGCTCGAATACATTGAGGTCGGCTCAATCACCCTTATCGCTTCGACGACGGAGAACCCGTATTTTTACGTCTACAATGCAATTCTCAGCCGCTCGACGGTGTTTGAATTTAAAGCAGTCGATGCCGACGATATTGTTCCGGCGGTTCGGCGCGCATTTGATTTTCTTGAGCATAAACGCGGAATGAAATTCAGCGTCGATGACGATGCAATCAGGCACATTTCCTTTGCGTGCGGCGGCGATGTCCGCAAAGCGATAAATTCTGTTGAGCTATGCGCCCTTTCCACGAAGCCCGATTCCGACGGAACCGTCAAAATCACAACCGAAACTGCGCATTCGCTGACTCAGCGAAGCTCAATGAAATATGACCGCGACGGCGACGAGCACTACGACATAGTCTCCGCTTATCAAAAATCCATGCGCGGCTCCGACCCCGACGCGGCTCTGCATTACCTTGCAAGGCTTCTCAATGCCGGCGATCTTCCGTCGGCGTGCCGCAGGCTTATGGTCTGCGCCTGTGAAGATGTCGGTCTCGCCTACCCTATGATAATTCCGATCGTCAAATCGGCGGTTGACGCCGCAATGATGCTCGGTCTGCCCGAAGCGCGGATTCCGCTTGCCGACGCGGTGGTTCTCGTCTGCAACTCGCCGAAGTCCAATTCGGCATATATGGGAATTGACGCCGCAATGAGTGATATTCAAAAGGGTAAAAGCGGACCTATTCCGCGTCAGCTTCAAAACAAGCATTTTGACGGAGAGGATAACCCGAACAAGGGACAGTTTTATCTCTATCCCCATGTATATGAAAATCATTGGATTTATCAGCAATATCTGCCCGACGCGATTAAAAATGCGCGGTATTATGAATACGGCGAAAATAAAAACGAGCAGGCGGCAAAAGCATACTGGGACAAAATCAAAAAGAAAAAATAATCCTTTGCAAGAAGCCTTTTTAAACACAAAATCATATTGAAAGAATAAAAATCTTAAATTTCTCTTGATTTAATTTCCCGATAGTATATAATTATTGTAAGATTATTTGGAGGTACACTATGGAAGAGAATAAAAAGGAGAAGCTTGACAAGATAGACGAGCTTCTTGAAAGCACCTCGGCAGAAAACAGAATACACTTTAATTTAACCGATACGGTTCGGGAGGCTGCCGTTGCGGAGGACGAAAGCGTTGATATCCTTTCCGGCAGAGCCGATGACGACGCGGAAGCCGTCGAAGAGAAAACGGCGGAAACGGTTGACGTGCACAGCGTTGAGAATGATGACAGTGACAACAACGATGCGGAAGCCGTTTGTATAATTGACGAAACCTCGACCACAATAGAGCTTACCGAAAGCACCGATCTTTACGGTACTCAGGGGCGTGCCGCCGTCAAAAAGCCGAAGGAAAAGGTAAAGTTCAATGCTCTTCAGATTGTTTTGATGTGCGTTGTGGGACTTATGCTTCTGTGGTGTATTATCTTCACGGTTGACCACACACTTGCCGCTCAGGGCTATTCCCCTCTTTTCAGCTCGGAAAAGCAAAAGTATGAGGACGGCAGCGTAAGCTATATGGGTCTCGGATACAAAATTCAGTTCCGCTTTGATTCCAACGACAACCCCACTCAGAAGTGTGTGCCGTTTTGGAAAGACGGTCCCAACGACATTGCGGAAAAACAAGAATCTGTTTCATTTGATGAATAAGGTTTTAAAAAAATCGTACAGGCATTGTGTCTGTACGATTTTTTTAAGCTGCATTGCCGTCAGATGGCAAAGCAGTCTTTTATAATACGATTTTCTCGGATATCTCAAATATAAAGTCTCCGCTTTTGAGCAGCTTCACAAGCTCGGCTTCGTTCTCCGGGAGCTTTGCCGCTCTTGTTGCGCAAAGTCCGTCGTGCCCCGGATGATGGTAATCGGTGCCTGCCGTTGCGATTTTCCCGTTCTCTCTTGCGTATTTCATTGCAAGAGCAACGCGCGAATTGTGGTTCGGGTGCATATTGAACACCTCAACGCCGTCAAGGTATTTCTCATATCCCCTTTGCATATCATCGCGGAACGGGTGTGCCTGAAGCAAAAACATCTTGTCGGTCTTGACATTTTTAACAAAGCTTTCAAGCGTACCGTCGGTTGCGTCATATATCTCCTCAAGCTGAGAAATATCAAAGCCGAAAAGAAGATAGTCATTGTCGTTTTCGTTCAAAAATCTAAGCTCGGCACCGAGATAAACCTTTATTCCGAGCTTTTTTCCCGCTTCAAATGCCTTGTAATAATCGCTGCGATATATATCCAAAAATTCCTGTTTGTTTTCCTTAATATACAGATGATTTGTTATCGCAATTCCGTCGTAGCCGGCATTTTTGAACACCGCTGTCTCGTCCTCCGGAGCAACCTCCGAGCACCCGCTTGCAGGAGAAGTGTGAGCGTGCAATTCAATTCTGTACGGATAGCTTTCCTTTGCCTTTTTAACAAGCTCAGCCTTAATCATAAACAATCCCTCGCTTATATTTCGTCTATCATTATTTCGCGAACAATCTCGCCGATTTCGCTCGTTTTTAAATCCTTGATATCCTCGTAGGGTATCACCTTGACAATCCTCAGGCAGACATCTGTTCTGTGCCTGAACATATTTTTATTGGCTTCCCTCGTGTTCTTGATAACGGAAACAACAATCGGCACTTTCGCCTTTTTCGCTATTTTAAACGCACCGTTTCTGAACGGTAAAAGCGTGCCGGGATTTTTATTGACATATCCCTCGGGATAGATTCCCATTGCGCAAACTCCGTCCGCTATGTTTGCGGCGGCGCGGTTTATTGCCCTGACCGCCTCGCGGTTGTTCTCCCTGTCAATCGCAACACAGCCCGATTTTGCAAGATACTTACCTGCGGCAAAAATATCGAAAAGCTCTTTCTTCGCAACAAAGGCAAGCTTTTTCTTTTCCAGTGCGGTTATTGCTATCACAGGGTCGAACACAGACAGATGATTTGATACCAAAAGGTATTTTCCGTCGTCGGGCACAAGCTCAAGCCCTTGGGTATGAACATTGACCTTTGCGCTTTTCAAAAAGAGCTTAATACTCGAAAGCATAAGGCGGCGATACGAGTTGTGTATGTTCTCGGCATATTTTTTATCCGTTGTGAATGAATAGACGCAAAATACCGCAAGATGAAGCAGCAGAAAGCCGACATAAATCACCGGCAGCAGCAAAAGCGGCTTCCAAAAATCCTTAAGGCTTGTCACAAGCCCGTTGAAATATGTTATCAATGCATCCGCTATAATACTCAGAATAAAATATATCCCGGCCATAATACCTCCCCCTGAATTACAAGTATTTTGCCGCAAACTCGGCAAAGGCATTTGCCTTTTCGATGTTGCTCTGCGGATCGTCCTGAAGAAAATGATCCGAATTCGGATAGGTGATGAAAACGCTGTCCACACCGACGCTTTGAAGCCTCTCGTAAAGACGTACCGAATTGGTGTAAGAAACCATATCGTCCTTTGCGCCGTGTGATATGAGCGTCGGCGGAACCGATGCCGTCACCTGATCCACCGGGTTGTTTGCCTTTATTTTTTCAGCCGTCCCGTCGGTGTGACCGGGGATTACAGGCTCGCCGATGAGAGCCGAGACGGCAAGATAATTATACTTCATCATTGTCGTAGATTTGTCCGCACTTTCATCAAAAAAGTCCGACGGTGCCGAGCTGCTGCAGATAAATCCGATTTCAATCGGGCTGTCCGAATAGTGCGTGTAGCTGTAAAGCAACGCAAGGTGCGCACCTGCCGAATGACCGGCAACCGCCATTTTGTCCGCGCTGTAGCCGAGCTCGGCAAGCTTAGCTTTCACCGAGGCGACCGCGATATACATTTCGTCGACCATCTCGGCACTTGTCGCTCCTTCGGTCAGCTTGCTGTAATCGACCGTCACACCGACATAGCCCTTGTCGGCGGCACTCTTCGCTCGCTGCTCAAACATGGTCTGATCACCCGAGAGCCATGCGCCGCCGTGAATCATAAACACAACGTCAACCTCACAAGATTCTGTTTTCGGAAGAAACATATCATAGTTCTCGCAAGCTCCGTCGCCGTAGCTGACTCTTATCGCCTCTTCGTCGGCAGGCTCCGGCTTTTTGTGCGCTGCGGCGATGCTTCCGAAAAAAACAACTATCGCCATTGCCGCAGCGAAAAGCTTTTTCAGCACCGTGAACATCTTTAAGCGTCCTCCTTGTCAAAAGAGCCGGTATAGAGCTGATAATATCTACCCTTTTCTTCCATAAGCTTTTCGTGGCTTCCGCGCTCGATTATACGACCGTGATCCAAAACCATTATAACATCGGAATTGCGAATTGTCGAGAGTCTGTGAGCGATAACAAATACGGTTCTGCCCTTCATCAGGGCGTCCATACCCTTTTGAACTATCGCCTCTGTTCTTGTGTCGATGGATGAGGTTGCCTCGTCGAGAATCATTACCGGCGGATCGGCAACCGCCGCTCTCGCAATTGCAAGAAGCTGCCGCTGTCCCTGTGAAAGGTTGCCGCCGTTCGCGCTGAGCGTCGTATCGTAGCCGTCGGGAAGCATACGGATAAACTCGTCGGCATTCGCAAGCTTCGCCGCCGCTATGCACTCGTCGTCCGTCGCGTCAAGCTTTCCGTAACGGATATTTTCCATTACCGTGCCCGTGAACAGGTTAGTCTCCTGGAGAACGATTCCGAGCGAATGGCGCAAATCGTCCTTCTTGATCTTGTTTATATTGATTCCGTCATAGCGGATTTTACCGTCGGCAACATCGTAAAACCTGTTGATAAGATTGGTGATTGTCGTCTTTCCCGCTCCCGTCGCTCCGACGAAGGCAACCTTCTGACCCGGCTCGGCATAGAGCGAAACATCGTGAAGAACTATCTTGTCCGGCACATAGCCGAAATCCATATTCTCCATACGAACGTCACCCGTCAGCTTGGTGTAAGTGACACTTCCGTCCTCGTGCGGATGCCTCCATGCCCATATACCCGTCCTCTTTTCGCACTCAACAATTTCACCGTCAACCTCCCGTGCGTTGACAAGTGTAACATATCCGTCATCGACCTCGGGCTTTTCGTCCATCAAATCAAAGATTCTGTCCGCACCGGCAAGTGCCATGATGATACTGTTGAGATGCTGTGAAATCTGGCTGATATTGTTTGTGAACATTCTTGTCATATTGAGGAACGGCACAACAACGGCAATGCCGAGAGCCTGACCCGAGAGAGAAAGGTTGTGCACATTCGGCGAGAGAATGAGTATTCCTCCGATAAAAGCAATAAACACATAAAGAATGTTTCCGATATTGCCCATTATCGGCATCAGAATGTTTGCAAAGCTGTTTGCCTTTGATGCCTCGTCAAAAAGCCGACCGTTTATTTTGTCAAAATCCTTACAGCTTTCTTCCTCATGATTGAATATCTTAACAACCTTTTGTCCGCTCATCATTTCTTCGATAAAGCCCTCTGTTTTTCCGAGCACCTTTTGCTGACGGACAAAAAACTTTGCCGAGCTGCCGCCGACGGTCTTGACAACCACCATCATCAGCGCAACGGCACCGAACACAATCAGTGTCATCCAAACGCTCAGGTAAAGCATATACGCAACGAGTATCGTTATTGTGAGTGCAGACTGAATGAGTGCGGGCAAAGCCTGAGAAACAAGCTGGCGCAGGGTGTCGATATCGTTGGTATAGTACGACATTATGTCGCCGTGGGGATGTGTGTCAAAATACTTTATCGGCAGCCGTTCCATTTTGCCGAACATCTTTTTCCTCGTCCTATTGAGGAAGCCCTGAGTTACAATCGCCATAATTCTCGCATGGAAAAACGCTGCGGCAACTCCGACAAGATATATTCCGCCCATTACGGCAATTATTCCGATAATGTTCTTTGATGCAGCGTCCCAACCGGTCTTAATACCGTTGTTAATCTCCTGAATTATCCGATTGAGAAAAACATTTGACGCGGTCGAGGCGATTGTCGAAAGAATGATGCAGACCAAAACAATGCAAAGCTGAGCTTTATACTCCGAAAACAGCATTTTTAAAAGCCTTTTAAACGTTCCCTTTTTTGCCTCCGACTTCATTCCCATCATAGGAGGTCTTTTTCCCTTAGGCATAGGATTACTCATCAAAATCACCTGCCTTTGTCTGTGATTCAAATACCTCGCGGTATATATCGTTATTCTGCATAAGCTCGTCGTGGCTTCCGATTCCGTTGATTTCGCCGTTGTTAAGCACGATTATCCTGTCCGCATCCTGAACGGACGATATTCTCTGCGCAATAATTATCTTTGTCGTGTTCGGAATTTCCTCACGGAAAGCCTTTCTTATCATAGCGTCCGTCTTTGTATCGACAGCACTCGTCGAATCGTCAAGAATGAGTATTTTCGGCTTTTTCAGCAAAGCTCTCGCAATGCAAAGTCTCTGCTTCTGTCCGCCGGAAACATTTGTGCCGCCGCGCTCTATGAAGGTGTCGTATTTCTGCGGCATCTGCTCAATAAATTCATCCGCCTGAGCCAGCTTGCACATTTTTACGATTTCCTCATCGGTTGCGTTCTTATCACCCCAGCGGAGATTTTCCTTTATTGTTCCCGAAAAAAGAACATTCTTCTGAAGCACAACGGAAACCGCGTCACGCAGACTCTCTATATCGTAATCTCTTACATCAATTCCCGCAACCTTAACCGAGCCGGAGGTAACGTCATACAGCCTTGAGATAAGCTGAATCATGGTGGTTTTACTGCTTCCGGTTCCGCCGATAATTCCGATCGTTTCGCCCGAATCAATATGGAAATTGATATTTCTGAGCGTCGGGACGACAGCCTTCTCGGAATAGGAAAAGCTGACATTCTCAAAGTCTATCGAACCGTTTTCAACCTCATAAATCGGGTTTTCCGAATTTTTGATGGTGCTGTCCTCTTCGAGGACCTCAACGATTCTGTGCGCCGACGCAAAGGACATTGATATCATTACCATTGTCATCGAAACCATAAGCAGGCTCATAAGTATCTGCATACCGTAGGTGAGCATTGCGGAAAGTCCGCCGACCTTCAGCTCCGTTCCGCCCGTTGAAATAATTATCTTCGCGCCGAAGTAGAACACGATAAGCATAATTACGTATATAGCCGCCGAGACAAGCGGATTGGTCAAGGCCATAAGCTTCTCAGCCTTGGTGAAATCGGCACACACATTGTCGGAGGTTCTGCCGAACTTCTCGTTTTCATAATCCTCTCTGACAAAGGACTTCACCGCTCTGATTCCCGCAACATTCTCCTGAACGGAATTGTTCATCGCATCGTAACGCTTGAAAATGCTCTTGAAGAGCGGCATTACCATTTTGAGCATAAGCACCAATCCGACCGCAAGGAACGGTATGAGCGCAACAAACGCCGTGGTCAGCTTCGGGCTGAGGCTTATTGTCATAACTATCGAGAAAACAAGCATCAACGGGCTTCTTATCGCAGTTCTTATAATCATCATATAAGAGTTCTGAACATTTGTAACATCCGTCGTCAGTCTTGTAACAAGGCTTGACGAAGAAAACCTGTCTATGTTTGAAAATGAATAGTTTTGCACCGTGTAGAAGAGATCGTGTCTGAGGTTCTTTGCGAAGCCGCAGGACGCGACGGCGCAGAAATGCCCCGCAAATGCACCGCAAGCCAGTGAGCATACCGCCATAACAACAAGTATCAGTCCGTATTTTCCGATTACTTTCATATCGCAGCCGTCCTGAATACTGTTAATGAGCTTCGCCGTTATGAACGGAATCAGACATTCGATAACCACCTCGCCCGTTATAAACAGCGGACTCAGAAGCGACGGCAGCTTGTACTCACGAACACATTGCAGCAGTCTTTTTATCGTGTGCATAAATTACTCCTCCTTTTCCTTCAGATAATAGTTTTTGATATTTTTTTTCATTCTTTCAATATAATCGTATAAAGCTTCTTTTTCCTCCTCACTGAATCCGTCGGTCAGGATTCCTTCCACAAGGATCATATCCTCCGTTATAAGGTGGGATATAGCCTTCGACTTTTCCGTCATAACGATTTTTTTAAGCCGTGCGTCACGGCTCACCGACTGCCTTTCCACAAGACCCTTTTGCTCCATCAGATTTATCACCTTTGATGCGGTGGAACGCGTGATTCCGAAAGCTTTTTCAATATCCTTTTGAAAGACATCGCGTCCGCTGTTGTCGGCGAGGTATCCTATTATACAGCCGTTTGTTCCGGTCATGGATTCGATTTGCTTCTTATTCGGCAGATTTTCAATAAACCTGTAAATAAGGTGCGAAAGTGACCTCAGCTCATTATGAACCGTTTGTTCCATACATTCACTCCCTTAACAATTGTACGATATTCAACATTATAGTTCGCCGTTCAACAATTGTCAATATTTCCGTCTGTAAACAAATTATGAATTTTTCACCGATTATTTTATTTGTTCCCTGCAAGAATATTCAACCGGCAGAAAAAACCACCCGAAAAGGCAGGGAAGAAATCCTTTTCGGGTGATCCGTATTTTTGCCTTTTCCGACGTGCAAATCCGATTTATCGGACCGATGGATATCGGGGTGCAATCCGCACGCCGGCTGAGCTTGGCATCGAGTTTTCAATATTAACGGCTCGCAAAAGCCGACGCGCTTAAAACTTCTTGGAAATTGCGCTTGCTGTCAGAAGCTTTAAGATAGCACGGAATGAAAACTTCTTTTCATTTGCGATCTCGTTTAATATTTTTTCCTCTGCGACATAATACATATTGTTTGTCATAAGTCATTCATTCCTTTCTTTTTCTTTTGTGGCTACATTATAGCACTTTCGTTTTAATTTGTCAAGCATTTTGCACTAATAATTTATGCTTAATTTGTGCACTTTTACCTATTCATTTTTGTTGTATGTGCATAATAAACTAATATACACATTCGTTTTCCCCTTAAATGCGGTTAAATTTGACGTTTTACACAATAAATCGGATTTCTTGAATAAAATTATCCAATTACGGATAAAAGTCAAAAAACACCGCTTCAACATATTATGCATATTGACAAAAAATTGTCACTATGCTAAAATCTACACTGATTTTTCAGGAGGTATTGCGTGATAATGTGGTGGAAAATATTATTGATTCTTTTTGCGGCTTTTATCGTCATAACACTTATCAGGGCGATCTTTTACAAGCCGAAAAAGCTTGACGGAGTTAAGATTGAAGATGTCGATATCGACGAAATGAAGGTTGCCGAGCATCTCTCACAGGCAATTCAATGTAAAACGATTTCCAGAAGCGACCCGGACGAAACAGATTGGTCGGAATTTGAAAAATTTCACAAATTTCTCGACGAAGCCTATCCGCTCATAAAGCATAACACGGTCAAGGAGAAGGTCTCCCGCGCCAGTCTCATCTACCGTTGGAAGGGCAAAAACCCCGAGCTTGAGCCTATGGCACTGCTTTCCCACCAGGATGTTGTCCCTGTCGCCGAGGGCACGGAAAAAGACTGGACGCACGACGCCTTCAGCGGCTACATTGACGGCGAAATCGTCTGGGGTCGCGGTGCTCTTGATATGAAAAACCATCTTATCTGCGTTATGGAGGCTGTCGAATCCCTTATGGAAGAGGGTTTTCAGCCCGAAAGAGATGTATATCTCTGCTTCGGTCACAACGAAGAAATTGTTTGCTCCGGTGAATCCGGCGCGGATGAAATCGTCAAAACTCTTCAATCAAGAGGTATTCATCTTGACAGCGTTCTCGACGAGGGAAGTGCGCTCCTCCGTCTTGATGTAAAGGGACTTATTCATACATACATTGCAGCGGTCGGCGTTGCCGAAAAGGGCTATGCCGATATGAAGCTCACGGTTCACGACAAGGGCGGTCACACTTCCGCCGCTCCCAAGCACAGCGGAATGGCCAAGCTTGCAAATATGGTTCAGGACATTGAAAGGCATCAGTTCAAATCCCACATGCTTCCGTTCCTCACCGAGCTTTTTGATACCGTCGGCAGGAAAGCAACCTATCTCGGCAGAGTTGTAATGTGCAATGTGCCGCTTCTCAAGCCGATTATCAAGCTCGTTCTCAAAACCATACCCGAATCGGCAAGCATGGTCAGAACAATTCAGAGCATTTCAATGTGTGAGGGCAGTCCCGCTCCGAATATTCTTCCGCAGAGACCGAACATAACAATCAACTTCAGACCTCTCCCCGGCGACACGATTGACGATGTCGAAAAGCATATCCGCAAGGCTGTACGCTACAAGGATGTTGAGGTTGAACGCCTTTACAGCAAGGAGGCTACCGCCTTTTCTCCGACAGACTCCAGAGCGTTCAACGCAATCAGAAGGGTCGAGGAGGGACTTCATCCCGGCGATGTTGCCGTTGCTCCTTACCTTGTAATGGGCGGCACGGATTCCTACCGTTATGGAAAGATTTGCGACAACATTCTGCGTTACGCTCCGTTCAACGTTTCGGTTTCCCTCTTCCTGACGACCCACGCGACCAATGAACGCTGCCCGATATCCGCTTTGAAAGAGAGCGTTATCTTCTTCAGGGAGTATATAAAGGAAGTATCAAAAAAAGATTGATTATTTTTCCTCCTCTTGTTGAAGCAAGGGGAGGTTTTGTATCACCCGAAAAGATATATACCGAGATTATTCAAAATTCTATCAAACTTTACTACAACAACTAATTGTGAAAATTAACAGTTTTTATCCCACTGCGGTTAGTTTATTCTAACTGATAGAAGTTGCAAAAAAAATAATATTATAGTATAATTTGTTCGAATGGTTAAAATACCATTATCAGGATTTAGTCATTGCTTTCAACTTTGTTTAAATCCAAGAAAACAAAAAGAAAGTCAGGCGATTTTTATGAAAACTGTTTATGCAGACAATGCTGCAACAACAGCTCTCTGCCCCGAAGCACTTGACGCAATGGTAGATGCTTTAAAAAACAACTACGGCAATGCGTCCAGCTTACATCATTTGGGTCAGGAAGCTGCCGCCGCGGTTTTGCAGGCAAGGCGTGACATTGCCGACGCTATCGGTGCGGAAGTGAACGAAATTTACTTCACCTCCGGCGGAACGGAAGCGGACAACTGGGCAATCACCAACGCCGCACATCTCGGCGAAAAGAAAGGCAAGAAACACATTATTTCAACAACGTTTGAGCATCACGCCGTTCTCCACACGCTGATGAAGCTTGAGAAAGAGGGCTTTGAGGTAAGCTACCTCGATGTTCACGAGGACGGATACGTTCGTCTTGACGAGTTCAAAAAAGCTCTCAGGGACGACACCTGCCTTGTTACGATAATGTACGCGAACAACGAGGTCGGAACGATTCAGCCGATTCCGGAAATCGGCGCAATTTGCAAAGAAAAAGGTGTATACTTTCACACCGACGCGGTTCAGGCTGTCGGTCATCTTCCGATCAACGTTAAGGAACAGAACATTGATATGCTCTCGTTCTCATCTCATAAATTCCACGGTCCCAAGGGAATCGGCGCGCTCTACTGCCGCAAGGGTATTCCCCTCATGGGCTTCATGCAGGGCGGCGCACAGGAAAGAAATAAGCGTCCCGGCACAACGAACACACCCGCTATCCTTGCGACAGCGGCGGCTCTCAAAAAGTGCTGTGAGGACATGGACAAGAACATCGCTTATGTAAGCGGTCTGAGGGACAAGCTTATCGACAACATCCTCGAGACGGTTCCCCGTTCAAGAGTAAACGGCGGATGTTCTGCGCGTTTGCCCGGCAACGTAAGCTTCTGCTTTGAGGGCATTGAGGGAGAGTCGCTTCTGCTTCACCTTGACCTCAAGGGAATCTGCGGTTCTTCGGGCTCTGCGTGCACATCGGGTTCACTCGATCCGAGCCACGTTTTGCTCGCTCTCGGTTTGCCGCACGAGATTGCTCACGGCTCACTCCGTTTGTCCCTCTGCGAGTACAACACCGAGGAAGAAATTGATTACATCATAGAGGAGCTTCCGAAAATCGTTTCGATGCTCCGTGATATGTCCCCCGTTTGGGAAAGAATTATGAAGGGAGAAGAATATTATGCTGTACAGTGAAAAGGTAATGGATCATTTTCAGCACCCGAGAAACCTCGGCAAAATGGATGACGCAGACGGCGTCGGCGAGGTCGGCAATGCGAAGTGCGGAGATATAATGAAAATGTACCTGAAAATCAAGGACGGTAAAATCGAGGACGTCAAGTTCAATACATTCGGCTGTGCCTCTGCAATTGCTACAAGCTCGATTGCAACCGAAATGATCAAGGGTCAAAAGCTTGAGGACGCTCTCAAGCTCAGTAACAAGGCTGTCGTTGAGGCTCTTGACGGACTTCCGCCGGCAAAGATACATTGCTCGGTTCTCGCCGAGCAGGCAGTTAAGGCTGCTCTCAAGGACTACTATACCAAGAACGGACTTGAGCTTGACCCCAATGTGTTCGGTGCCGACTGCGGCGGCAGCTGTGAAAGCTGTGCGGGCTGCGGCTGCGAGGGCTGAGTCATGAAAAAGGCTATGATTGCCATGAGCGGCGGAGTTGACAGCTCCGTCGCTGCTTATCTGATAACCAAGCAGGGCTACGAAGCGATCGGCATCACAATGAAGCTTTACAACAACGAGGATATCGGCGTAAAAAGGGAAAAGACCTGCTGCTCACTTGACGACGTTGAGGACGCAAGAAGCGTTGCAAGCAGGCTCGGTATCCCCTATTATGTTTTCAATTACACCGATAATTTCAAACTGCAGGTCATCGAACGCTTTGTTGACGCATACCGCAACGGCAGAACGCCGAATCCGTGCATTGACTGCAACAGGTACATCAAGTTTGACCGGCTCATGCACAGGGCAAAGGAATTGCAGTTTGATTATGTTGTAACCGGTCACTATGCCATCAACGAATACGACGAAGAAAAGGGTCGCTGGATTCTGCGCAAAGCAACCGATGACACAAAGGATCAGAGCTACGTTCTGTATTCACTCACGCAGGAGCAGCTCAGCCGAATACTCTTCCCTCTCGGCAGAATGACTAAGCACGAGGCAAGAAAAATTGCCGAAGAGCAGGGCTTCGTCAATGCCGACAAGCATGACAGTCAGGATATTTGCTTCGTACCCGACGGCGACTATGCCCGCTTCATTGAGGACTGGTGCGGGTTCAGATTCACCGAGGGCGATTTCGTTGACTGCGACGGCAATTTTATTGCCAAGCACAAGGGTATAATCAACTATACCGTCGGTCAGCGCAAGGGCTTGGGCATTGCGGCGAAAGCACCGTACTACGTTGTCAGCAAGAATCTTTCGAGGAACGAGGTTGTGCTCGGCTCGAATGAGGATCTGTTTTCGGATCATCTTGAAGCCACGGATCTAAACTTCATCTCGATTGAAAAGCTCACAGAACCGATGAAGGTCAAGGCAAAGGTCAGATACAGGCAGAAAGAGACGGACGCCGTGATTACTCCGCTTGAAAACGGGAATGTCAGCGTCGATTTCGAAACGCCGCAGCGAGCGATCGCTCCCGGGCAGGCAGTTGTGTTCTATGACGGAGATATCGTCGTCGGCGGCGGCACGATAATTTAACAGAAAGTCTTTCACCCTCCCCGTTGAGTTAAGGGAGGGTGAATTTTTATCGGCAGATTATTCACTTTTACACAAACTATTTCACTTTCTTTACAAATAACGGTTGTTTTTTATTTGCAAGTGCGTTATAATCGTATGGGTAAAAT
This sequence comes from Eggerthellaceae bacterium, assembly GCA_963616775.1. GTDB lineage: Bacteria > Bacillota > Clostridia > Oscillospirales > Acutalibacteraceae > CAG-488. Next base: position 41,592 of record CAVELL010000023.1, read on the forward strand.
GTGGTTTTTCGGGCTTGCGCTGTTCGGGTTACAGATTACTTCCGAAATATAAGCCGATATTCACTTTTTTATTCATTTTTAGACATTCATGTGCACAGCTGCCGTGCTGACAGCAAGGTTCACGGTTTATTGCGGTTTTCAGCATAAATTTTTGTGTTATATTGAATGAATATTTCCTGTATTTTTCTTGACATATTCTGTATATTTATGTATAATTATACCCTATCAATGGATTCAGAGGTTTAATGCATGAAAAAAATTTTTATTGACGGCAAGGCCGGAACAACCGGTCTGCGAATTTACGAAAGACTTTCCGAAAGGTCGGATATCGAGCTTATGCTCCTGCCTGAGGAAAAGCGCAAGGACGTTGAAGCTCGACGAGAGGCTCTCAACACCTGCGACATTGCTTTTCTCTGTCTGCCCGACGCGGCGGCGATTGAATCCGTCGGACTGATTGAGAACGAAAAAGTAAAGGTTCTCGATACCTCCACCGCTCACAGAACCGCGCCCGGCTGGGCTTACGGTTTTCCTGAGCTTTCGGCGCAGCACAGAGAAAAAATTAAAAATTCAAACCGAATTGCAGTTCCGGGCTGTCATGCCAGCGGCTTCATTTCGCTCGTTTATCCCCTTGTTGAAGCAGGCGCAATTTCCGCCGACACGCTTCTGACCTGCCACTCCCTGACCGGATACAGCGGCGGCGGCAAGAAGATGATTTCCGAATACGAGGACGCCGAGCCCGATGTTGCTCTGGAATCGCCGAGACAGTACGGCTTGACTCAGAATCACAAGCATCTCAGGGAAATGAAAGCAATAACGGGAATCAACGCTTTCCCGTCCTTCTGCCCCATCGTTGCCGACTATTACAGCGGTATGCTGGTGACCGTTCCCCTTTTTAAGCAACAGCTCAACGGCGTTACAGTCGGGGACATAAAGAAAATCTATGCTCAAAAATACACTTCCGACATTGTCCGATACAAGGACGAAATCGGTGAAAACGGATTTATCTGCTCCAACAAGCTTTCCTTTAACGATTCTATGGAGATTTTCGTTGAGGGCAACGAGGATCGAATCCTCCTCATGTCGAGATACGATAATCTCGGCAAGGGTGCCTCCGGCGCAGCGATACAAAATATGAACATTCTTCTCGGAATAAACGAAAAAACAGGACTTGAGGTATGAAACTATGAAACATATTGAAGGCGGCATCTGCGCCGCAAAGGGCTTTAAAGCCAACGGAATCCATTGCGGAATCAGAAAGAACAAGTCGAAGCGTGACCTTTCGCTCGTTGTCAGCGACGTCAGAGCCACAGCGGCGGCTGTATATACAACCAATCTTGTCAAGGGGGCTCCGATATTTGTCAATCAGAAGCACCTTGCCGACGGACACGCTCAGGCGATTATCTGCAACAGCGGCATCGCAAACACCTGCAACGCCAACGGCATTGAAATGGCTGAGGAAATGGGCAAGCTCGTTGAAAAGGCAGTCGGCGTTAAGAGCGACGATGTTATCGTCGGGTCAACAGGCGTTATCGGTATGCCGCTCAACATTGCACCGATTGCAAACGGTATGGACGAGCTGGTCGCAGGTCTTGACTACGACAACAGCGGTCTTGCCGCAGAGGGTATCATGACGACCGACACAAAGAAAAAGGAAATCGCAGTCAGCTTTGATATCGACGGCGTCGAGTGTAAAATCGGCGGAATTGCAAAGGGCAGCGGTATGATTCACCCGAATATGGCTACGATGCTCGTTTTCGTCACCTCGGACGTTGCAATCACAAGCGAGATGCTTCAGAAAGCAGTCAGCGAGGACGTCAAGACGTCCTTCAATATGATCAGTGTTGACGGCGACACCTCAACAAACGACACATTCGCCGTTCTTGCCAACGGAATGGCAGGCAACAAGCTCATTGATTCCGAGGGCGAGTCTTACGACAGATTCTGTGAGGCTCTCCACGAGGTCAGCGTTTATCTTTCAAGAAAAATCGCGGGTGACGGCGAGGGCGCAACAAAGCTGCTCGAGTGCAGGGTAACGGGCGGAAAAACTGATGAAATTGCGAAAAAGGTTGCAAAATCGGTTATATGCTCATCACTTACCAAGGCGGCAATGTTCGGTGCCGACGCAAACTGGGGTCGCGTGCTTTGCGCCATCGGATACAGCGGAGCTGACGTTGACATCACCAAAATTGACGTAAGCTTCGAGTCCAAAAAGGGTAAAATAGAGGTGTGCCGTAACGGCGCAGGCGTTGATTTCTCCGAGGAAAGGGCAAAGGAGATCCTGCTTGAGAAAGAAATCGGAATCCTTGTTGACCTCAACGACGGCGACTTTGACGCAACGGCATGGGGCTGTGACCTCACATACGAATATGTTAAGATCAACGGTGATTACAGAACCTGAGGTGTATTAAATGAATATTTCCATGGAAGAGAAAGCTACAATTCTTACCAGAGCACTCCCCTATATTCAAAAGTATAACAACAAAATACTTGTCGTCAAATACGGCGGCAACGCAATGATAAGCGAAGAACTGAAAGAATCCGTTATGAGCGATATTATTTTGCTTTCAACGATCGGAATAAAGGTTGTTCTTGTCCACGGCGGAGGACCGGAAATCACCGGTATGCTCAACAAAATCGGCAAGAAAAGCGAATTTGTCAACGGTCTGCGCGTAACAGACAAGGAGACCGCCGACGTTGTTCAAATGGTTCTTGCAGGAAAAATTAACAAGAGCCTTGTTAATCTCCTCTGTGCAAAGGGCGGCAAGGCAATCGGTCTGAGCGGTTCGGACGGACAGCTTATTCAGGCAAAGCCGAAATCAAAGGATCTCGGATTTGTCGGCGAGATTACCGACATCAATGTTCAGCCGATTCTCGACGTTATTGAAATGGGCTATATTCCCGTTGTTTCAACCGTCGGATTTGACCGCGACGGCAACACATACAACATCAATGCCGACACCGTTGCCGCAGGAATTGCAGGCAAGCTCAAAGCCGAAAGCCTCATTTCCATGACGGATATCGCAGGCATTCTCAAGGACAAGGACGACCCGTCGACTCTCATATCAAAAATCCTTGTTGAGGATGCACAGCGGCTCAGGGACGAGGGCGTTATTTCAGGCGGAATGATTCCCAAGGTTCAGTGCTGCGTTGACGCAATCAACCTCGGCGTCAAAAAGGTTTTTGTTATAGACGGCAGAATCCCTCACTCAATAATAATTGAAGTTCTCACCGACGAAGGCATCGGCACGATGTTTGTCAAGGGTGACAAATAAGAAAGGTCTGACAAAAATGAGCATAACATCAAACGATAATCAGTTCGTTGCAAACACTTATGCAAGATTCCCCGTTGAGCTTGTCAGCGGCAAGGGTGCAATCCTTGAGGACAGCAGCGGCAAAAAATATATCGACCTCGGCAGCGGAATTGCCGTAAACATTTTCGGCGTTGCCGACGACGAGTGGCAGAAAACCGTAACCGACCAGCTTTCCAAGCTTCCGCACACCTCCAATCTCTACTATTCCGAGCCCTGCTCAACTCTTGCCGAGCTTCTCTGCGAGAGAACGGGAATGAAAAAGGTCTTCTTTTCCAACAGCGGTGCGGAGGCAAATGAGTGTGCAATTAAGGTTGCGAGAAAGTATGCTTTTGACAAGTTCGGCGACGAGAGCCGGTCAACAATCATCACTCTCAAAAACAGCTTCCACGGCAGAACCGTCACAACGCTCAAGGCGACGGGTCAGGATGTTTTCCACACGAGCTTCGGTCCGTTCCCCGAGGGATTTGTATATGCAGAAGCCAACAGCTTTGACGATGTTAAGAAGTATGCCGACAGCGGCAAGTGCATCGCGGTTATGATGGAGCTTGTCCAGGGCGAGGGCGGAGTCTGCAAGCTTGACGAGGGCTTTGTTAAATCCGTTTCGGAGCTTTGCAAGGAAAAGGATATGCTTCTCATCATTGACGAGGTTCAGACGGGCAACGGCAGAACAGGCGAGCTTTACGCCTATATGCACTACGGTATCGCACCCGACGTTGTTACGACGGCAAAAGGTCTCGGCGGCGGACTTCCGATCGGCGCAACTATGCTCGGCGAACGGGTGGAGAATGTTCTCACTAACGGTTCGCACGGCTCGACCTTCGGCGGCAATCCCGTATGCTGTGCAGGTGCGTGCAATATTATAAAAAGGCTTGACGACAAGCTTCTCGATGAGGTTAAAGAGAAATCGGCTTATATTTTCTCTGAGCTTGAGGGAGCAAAGGGTGTTAAATCCGTCAGCGGTCTCGGACTTATGATCGGCGTTGAAACCGACAAGTCGGCAAAGGAGATCGCCAATGCCTGCATCGAAAAGGGCGTGCTTGTTCTGACGGCAAAGACAAAGGTCAGGCTTCTCCCCTCCCTCAACATTGATTGGGGCGACTTAAAAAAGGCGATTCGGATACTCAAAGAGGTTATTGCCGAGTAATAAATCCATAGAATTAACCGCCGTGTCAGATCAGCCTGCTGCGGCGGTTCTTGTACTATATTTAACACAATACCGCACAATGGGGGTGTGTGCCTCAAATTGTGCGGTATTACCTTAATTTGTTTCTTAACAATTTCTTTTGATTTTCAGCGTGGTCGTTTTCGGGAACTCGGTATCACGGAGCTTTGTGCAGGTGACCTGCTTGTATGCCGGAAGCTGAAGATTTACCGCTCTGACGTCCTTTTTCAGTCTGTCCCTTGCGTCCGGAGTTTCAACCGTATCAAGATAAAATTCGGCGGTAATCGCGCCGTCCTCTTCATAAACAAGGACTTCCTTTACATAGTCTATCGTCGACAGCTTGTCCTCAATTTCCTCCGGCGAAACATTTTTTCCGTTGCTGAGGATAATCAGATTCTTCTTCCTGCCGCGCAGGAAAAGGAAGCCATCCTTGTCAAGATAACCGTAGTCGCCTGTCTTGAACCAGCCGTCCTCAAACGCTTCGGCGGTCGCCTCGGGCTCGTTGTAGTAGCCCATCATAACGTTGGTGCCCTTGACCAAAATTTCACCGACTCCGTCCTCGTCGGGTTCGTTTATCTTTATCTCGTTACATTCAAGCGCATATCCTGCGCTGCCGAATTTAAAATTATTGAGTCGGTTGCAGGTTATTATCGGTGCGCACTCCGTTGTGCCGTAGCCGTTTATTACCTGTATTCCCATATCGTAAAGTCCGTTCTCATATTTCGGGTCAAGGAACGCACCGCCGCAGATTATCATTTCCAGCTTGCTGCCGAGATTGTCGATAACCTCGCCGAACAGCTTGCGTCTGATGTCTATGCCGAGCTTCATCAGAAATCGACTCAGCTTCAAGCCCTTTTCAAGCTTTGCGTCCTTGCCGCTCTTTCTCGCCGTGAACCAAATCTTTTTGTATATCGTTTCAACGGCAAGCGGCACAGCGGTTATGTGCTGGGGATGATATTCCTCCATATCCTTTTGCAGGTTTCTGAGACTGCCGCATATATATCCCCACTCGGAAAGAAGCGGACTTGCAAAGAGTGCGCTCGCCCACGAAAGAGTGTGGTTGAACGGCAGAAATGCAACCGTCTGGCTCGCTGTCATTGCTCGGCAGGTTGCTATCGCATTTGAAGCAACATTTTTCTGCGAAAGCATAACGCCCTTGCTCTTGCCCGTCGTGCCCGATGTGTAAACAATGAAGCCGAGGTCGTCGGCATTTACCTCATCGTCAAGGTAGTTATCCGCACCGTTCGCAAGCTCGCTGTGTCCTGCCTCGACCAGCTTGTCGAAGTCCTCCAACGGCAGATATTCCGTGAGCTTCACTCCGTCTGTGTTCTTCATCATTTCAATCGTCGAAGAAAAATCCTTGGTGTAGTATATCGCATTACATCCGCTCCTGACCATCAGATCGGTCAGATCGGCGTCCGTCAGCTTCGGATCAAGCGGAATAGCGGTCATCTTGCCGGTTGCAATCGAATAAAAAGCAGCGATCCAATAGTAGCTGTTTTCGCTGAGAATCGCAACCTTTTTGTTCTTCATTCCGAGTGTATAAAGATGCTGGCCGAGACCTACAGCGTCGTAAAGCACCTCGTTAAACGTCTTTGTGCAAACATTTCCGTCAAAGTCCTTGAACATATACTGCTTCTTGTCCTGCCCCTTTTCGGCACCGTAAATAATAATTTTCTTTACCGTGTCCATGTCGGGAAATGTTGCGTACTGCTTAAAATTGACCTTGGATTTCATTCTATTTCCTCCGTTTTGTTCTTCAATTCCTCTGTTTTACCGTCATGAGTAATTCTATATACCCTGTCGCAGTATTTAAGCATACTGTCTCTGTGAGTTGTGAGAATACAGGTTCTCTCCGAGCCGCCCATAATGCTTTTAAGCACCCTTTCCTCCGTCTCGGCGTCCAGTGCCGAGGTTGCTTCGTCCATTATCAGTATCGGAGCTTTACGCAGCAGAGCACGCGCAATGGAAATTCTCTGTGCCTGACCCTCCGAAAAATTCACTCCGTTTTCGCCGACAAATGAGTTCATACCGTTCGGGAGCGCGGAAACAAGGTTCCATAAATCCGCCGCCTTCAGCGCGTTTTCGAGCTCTTCGTCCGTTGCTTCGGGATTGACCGTGCGCAGATTTTCGGCAATCGTACCCGTGAACGTTCCGTTTTTCTGCGGTACATAGGAGCAAAAACGGCGAGTGCTGTCGGAAACGGAAATTCTTTCACCGTCACCTGTTTCAAAAAGCATTTCTCCGCTTTGCGGTTCCAGAAGTCCGAGCAGCAGGCGCAAAACCGTGGTTTTTCCCTCACCGGACGGACCTACAAAAGCTATCGTCTCACCCGGTCGAGCAAAAAAGCTTACCGAATCGAGCACCGCACTCTCGCCGTCGCTGTATGTGAAAGAAACATTGTCTGCAAAAACTCCGACCGAGCCTTTTTTCAGCATATTCAAAGCCTTCTTTTTGTCGGAGTCGTTTTCCGTTTCCCGCTCGGTGATTTCCTTGATTCTGCCTGCCGAGGTCGCAATGCTTATCGCCGTCGGAGCAAGCGAAACAAGCCCCGAAAACGACGCGCTCAGCGTGCCTGAAAGCTGGAGAAAAAGGGTCATTGTGCCGAAAGTGATTGCACCCTGCCACAGTCTCCACACGCCCCAGCCGTAGCAGGCATAAGAAACGACAAGTCCTATCACGGAAAGTGTAAGCGTCATCAGCACCGAAAACTTTTCGTATTTCAGTCTGACCCCTCTGTAATGCGCCAAAAGGCTCTTGAAATTCTTTATGTACTGTTCCGTTATGTCAAACGCCTTGATGACCTGCAGATTTCTGAGCGATTCCTCGCTGTATGAAAGTATTTTTCCGTTCAGCTCGCGGCTTTCCTTGCTGAATTTGCGCATGGTTCTCACCATATATCTGGACGAAAAAACAAGTATCGGCGCACTCAGAAGCGCAAGCACCGCCATTGTCCTGTCATAATAGAGCACTATGCCTAACGCACCGAAAAACTGAAGAGCCTTAATAATGACGTTCGGTATGAAGCCTATCATTCCGTTTGAAACTGCGGAAACGTCGCCCTCAAGCCGATTGAGAAGGTCGCCGGAACGGAACCTTGAAACCTCTTCCCAGCGTCCGCCGAGAACCCTTGAAAAAACCTCGGCTTTCATTTCGTTGTTCGCCCGCGTGCCGATAGCCGCCGTGAGCCACGTGGTGACTGCGTTAAAAACAATCTGACCGAGCGCAAGACCGACGACGCACAAAGCCGAGCTGACTATCGTGTCCGTGCTGTGCCCGACGACATCGTCAATCAACCGCTTTGAAAAAATCGAGACGGCAAGCCCCATAGCGGTTCCGAGCATCCCGAGAAAGGCATACAAAACTATGCACCACCAATATCGGTGTGCATTCTGCAATATCCATTTCCATTCGGTTATCATATCTCCGAAAAGAGACCGATAGCTTTTTTTGCTCATAAGCATTTCCGATCCTTTAGACAATATGTATTAAGTTTATCACGGAATGTAAAAAAGTTCAAGGGATTTTTCCTTTATTGATATTTTTCCTTTTCCTTTATTGATATTTTTCCTTTGTTTACGGTCATTTTATCGTCCTTCGCCGAAACAAAACACATTTATCCGCTTTGCTTTTATTTTTAGCCTTTCCGAATTGATTTTTTTAACATTCTGTTATATAATATCAACCTGAGATGATGCCTGAAAACGGAGGACGCTGTATGATAAAAAATATAGTTTTCGATATGGGCGGAGTTCTGATTGACTTCAATCCCGCCCGCTCGCTCAGAGAGCATTTTGCCCCCGAAGACAGGGAGCTTGTCAATCAAAATGTTTTTCTTTCACCCGAATGGCAGTTAATGGACAAGGGCACATACTCTGTTGAGGACGCCCTTGAAAAAATGTGCTCGCGCCTGCCCGACGCTCTTCATTCGGAGGTCAGGAAAATGGTTCTCGACTGCGAGGCGGAAATGCCGCCGATTGACGGTATGCTTCCGATTGTAAGGCGTCTGAAAGAGAACGGTTACCGTATTTATCTCCTTTCCAACTGTCCCGACTGGTTCAACGACTTCAAAAAAAGTGTGCCTGCGTTTACATATTTCGACGGTTTTATCATCTCGGCATTTTATAATGAAGTTAAGCCCGGAGAGGAAATCTACAAAACGCTGTTCAGAGAGTTTTCGCTTGCACCGGACGAATGTTTTTTCATTGACGATATGCCGAAAAATGTTGAAACGGCGGAACGTCTCGGAATGAAAGCCTATTGCTTTGCAGACCGCGACTTTGACAAGCTGAAAGAAGCCATGCAAAAAAATAACATTAACATATAAGGAGCTTATAATGTCCTGTTTTACAAAAGCTCTGAAGGGTCTTGAGGAATACCGCTCACTGCTGTACAACATAACCAACCGTCGGCTTCCTGCCGGTGCGCTCGGTCTGTCTCAGATTCACAAGGCGCACGTTGTTTCGGCAATATGTCAGGATCTTTCACCACACAAAGCAATAATAATTACGCCTGACGAAGCTCAGGCAACAAAGATCTGCAAGGATCTCAATGCCTTTGGCTGTGATGCCGTTATGTATCCTGCCGGAGACATATCCCTGCGCCCCGACGATATTAAATCGCGCGACTACGAGCACACCAGACTGAGTGTGCTCGGTCATCTTGTTGACGGAAGCGTTCGCGCGGTCGTCTGCTCGGTCGAAGCGGCATTGCAGCTCACCATTCCGCCCGAAGAGCTTATCGCAAAGCGAATCACGCTCCGCGTTGATGAGACCGTCGAGCAGGACGAGCTTATCGAACGACTCGTCAATGCAGGATACACAAGAAGCACGCAGGTTGACGGTTCGGGTCAATTCGCCGTAAGGGGCGGAATAATCGACATTTTCTCGCCCGACTGCGCCAATCCGTACAGAGTTGAGTTCTGGGGCGACAGTATTGACTGCCTTTCCACATTTGACACGGAAACCCAGCGACGTATCGACTCGACCTCGTCGGTGGTTATCACTCCGGCGAACGAGATATGCTGTAACCCCGTCCGCCTTGCCGACCTCATCGAGGAGCAGATTGCCAAGACCAAGGGCAAAGGCTCGGTGCAGGCAAAGCAGCTTCTTTCAGCCGATCTCGACAAGCTCAACGGCGGGGTTCATCTTGCCAATATTGACAGATATCTGCCGCTTATCTATCCCTGTGCGGCGACAATTTTCGACTATATAGACGAACCGCTGCTGTTTGTCAGCGAAAGCTTTGCCGTCAAGGAGCACGCCAACGCCGCGCTTGAGCTTTTCCGCGAGGAGCTCAAGGCTTTCATTGAAGAGGGCATCATCTGCAAGGGTCTTGACCGCTTTATGCTCGAATCCGGCGAGCTTCTTCGCATATATGAGGATCTCGGTGCGGTCTACCTTGACAACATTGCAAGAGGCTCGTTTGACACACCCGTCAAGGGACTTGTTACCTTCAACGCACGTCAGTTTTCGCCGTGGAACGGTTCAATGAACGTGCTGATTGACGACATCAAGCCGATGTACCGCAAAAAGGGTCATTCGGTCTTTGTCATCGCAGGTACAGAAAAATCGGCTCAGGGTCTTGCCGCCGATTTGTGCGGCGAGGGCTTTTCTGCGTCGTATATGCCTGCTCCGCCCGAGGAGCTTATTCCGAACAAGGTCATTGTTTTGCCCGGCGGCTTTTCCGCAGGATTTGAATACCCCGACGCCAATATTACCGTCATAACCTACGGCAGCCGAACCGCGCTTCCGGTCAGAAAAGCCAAGAAAAAGGTCAATAAGGCGGCGGTTTTCAACTCGCTTGAGGATCTGCACAAGGGTGATTACATTGTCCACACGGCTCACGGTATAGGAATTTTTGAGGGCATAACGAGCCTTGAAGCCGACGGTAATATCAAGGACTATATCAAGATAAAATACGACAAAGGCGACATTCTGTACGTTCCCGTTACCCAGCTCGACCAGGTCTCACGCTATATCGGTTCCAAGAGTGAAAACGGAACAGTCAAGCTTAACAAGCTCGGCGGCAAGGAATGGCAGAAAACGCGTTCAAGGGTGCGTTCCGCCGTCAAGGATATCGCGCAGGAATTGATCGACCTTTATTCAAAACGCACACAGCTCAAGGGACACGCATTCTCCCCCGACATTGATATGCAGAATGATTTTGAACGCCGATTTGAGTTTGAAGAAACCGACGATCAGCTCCGCTGTATTCAGGAAATCAAAAACGATATGGAAAAGCCGTATCCGATGGACAGGCTTCTCTGCGGCGACGTAGGCTTCGGAAAAACAGAGGTTGCGCTCAGAGCCGCGTTCAAGTGTGTTGCCGACGGCAAGCAATGCGCGATTCTGGTGCCGACGACCATACTTGCCCTCCAGCATTATCAAACAATATGCAAGCGTTTTGAGGGCTTCCCGATTGAAGCGCAGATGATTTCACGCTTCGTTCCCGCAAACGTGCAGAAAAAAATCAAGCAGGATCTAAAGCGCGGCTACGTTGACATAATCGTCGGAACTCACCGACTCATTTCAAAGGACATTGAATTTCGCGACCTCGGACTGATAATCGTTGACGAGGAGCAGCGTTTCGGCGTGGCGCAGAAGGAAAAGCTGAAGGAGCAGTATCCCACGGTTGATGTTCTCACGCTCAGCGCAACACCGATTCCGAGAACGCTGAATATGGCGATGAGCGGAATCAGGGATATGTCGATTCTGGAGGAGGCTCCGCACGACAGGCACCCTGTCCAGACGTATGTTATCGAATACAATTTTGATGTTATCGTTCAGGCAATCACCTCCGAGCTTCGCCGCGGCGGTCAGGTCTACTACCTACACAACCGCACGGAAACGATAGAACGAACGGCAATGAAGCTGAGAGAATTTTTGCCCGACGCAAAAATCGCCGTTGCCCACGGTCAGATGACCGAGGACAGACTCAGCGATATTTGGCGCGATCTGCTTGAGGGCGATATAGACGTCCTCGTCTGCACGACCATAATTGAAACGGGCGTCGACGTGCCGAATGTAAACACACTCATCATTGAGGACGCCGACAGGCTCGGTCTTGCTCAGCTTCACCAAATCAGAGGACGTGTCGGACGTTCTTCGCGCCGCGCAAGCGCATATTTCACATTCAGGCGCGGCAAGGAGCTGACCGACGTTGCCGCTAAGAGGCTGACCGCAATCCGCGAATATACCGAGTTCGGCTCGGGCTTCCACATTGCTATGCGAGACCTTGAAATCAGGGGCGCGGGAAACATTCTCGGCGCACAGCAGCACGGACACATGGAATCGGTCGGATATGATATGTATCTGAAGATGCTTGACCGGGCAGTCAGGGAGGAAAAGGGCGAAATCCAGGCAATTCCCGAAAAAGAATGTCTAATCGACCTGCCGATCGACGCTCACATTCCTGCCGACTACATTGAGGACGTTCCGCAAAAGCTTGCAATGTACCGCAGGATAGCGGACATCAAGGATCAGGAGGATGCCGACGATGTTCTTGACGAGCTCATCGACCGCTTCGGAGAGCCGCCGCAGAGCGTTCAGGGACTCATTACCGTTTCGCTGTTGAGGAACACCGCACTCAGCCAGGGTGTTTACGAAATCGGTCGCACAGGCAACAATGTCAAGCTGTTTATCGAGACGCTCGATATGGAGAAAATTTCAAACCTTGCAAAGTTTATGCGCGGAAGAATCACTGTTTCCGCCGCAGGCAAGCCGCACATTGCGGTCAAGGTTATGCCGGGCGAGGATCAGCTGACGGTTATCCGCAAAGCCCTCGACATTATGGCAAAAACCGAATAAATCATACTCAATGGGCTGCCGCATTTAGCGGCAGCCCCTGCTTTATATTGTGTCACTTAATTTGGTTTTCGGTGTTTTCTCCTTCATTTCTTCAAGGAACTCGCCGATTTTGGCATGGACGGAATCAACCTCGCGCTCAAACTCCGCCGCCGACATTCTCAGCACACCGAAGCGAACCGCAGAAAGCTGTATCAGGTTGTCCGAAGTCACAACACGAACGCGGTCGTTTTTTCCGATATCGGAAACGAGCTTTTCAATGTACACGTCGCCGAGCTCGCGTTCCTTTGTGTAGACAACGTGAATGTTGTGGAAGTCGAATTTTTCGCCGACATTTCCCGGCACCTTGTATGCGTCGAACACAAGAACAACATTGTTTTTCGTGTATGCACTGTAATTGCACAAAATCTGCATCAGTCTGAGTCTCGCCGATTCAAGGTCGCCGTCCGCAAGCTTTTTCAGCTCGTCCCACGCAAAAATAATGTTGTAGCCGTCAACTATAACATAGCTTTTGCGCTCGGTCAGATTCACGGGCTCGTTTGTGTTCTCTTCCTTTTGTGCCGTCGGTCTGTAAAGCTCATACCTCGGCTTTCCGAACTCACGCTCCATTATCGCCTCAAGCTCTTTGTCGTCAATGCGGAGATTCCTCTTGTTGACTGCCGTGGTATAGGGCTTTTCCTTTTTCAGACAGCTTTCAAGGTGCATATACTCGGCGACATTGCTCCACTTAACGGCAAATCCGCCGCCGTGGGCGCAGAATACGGAATCGGGAGTGTTTTCCAAATCGCTTTCGGCGTCGTATCCGAGCTCCGCGATCACTTTTTCGGCATTATGGCAGTCATCATATCCCGCACTTTCGCAATACAGCCTGCCTCTGCCGCCCGTGTAAGCGGCAACCTCGGAAGCGTAGCCGTTCAGCTCCGTGACGGGTGCCTTTCCCCGAAGTATCGAGACTCCTCCGCTTTCCTCGGGCGAATCAAAGGTTCCCGATTTCATTCTGATGTCATTTATCGCTCTGCCTATCTGCTCGCTCGGCACCTCAAGCCTGAAAGAAAAATACGGTTCGAGCAGCTTCGAACGAGCCTGCATAAGTCCCTGCCGCACGGCGCGGTAGGTAGCCCGGCGGAAGTCGCCGCCCTCCGTGTGCTTTATGTGTGCCCGCCCTGCGGCAAGGGTTATCTTCATATCCGTTATCGGCGAACCCGTCAGCACGCCGAGATGCTGCTTTTCATTCAGGTGCAGCAATATCAGTCTTTGCCAGTTACGGTCAAGGGTGTCCTCGCTGCAATTGCTTTTAAAAACAAGACCGCTGCCCCTCGGCAAGGGCTCCATGATAAGATGAACCTCAGCGTAGTGCCTGAGCGGCTCGTAGTGTCCGACGCCCTCAACGGTATTCTCGATAGTTTCCTTGTACATTACCCGACCCGAATCAATATCTATCTTCAAGCCGAAGCGTTCATTCGCAATGCTCTTGAGTATTTCCGCCTGAACCTCACCCATCAGTCCGACATAGATCTCCTTCAAGTGGCCGTTCCACGTTATATGGAGCTGCGGATCCTCCTCTTCAAGCTCACGGAGCCTCGGCAAAACAGTATCGGCATCACAGCCGTCGGGCAAAGCAATGCGGTAGCTCATCACAGGCTCCAGCACCGGCTTTTCTCCTGACCTTTCAAAGCCCAAGCCCTGACCGTTCTGCGTTTTTGTCAGTCCCGTCAGTGCGCAGATTTCACCTGCTTCGGCAGCGTCCCTCGCCGTGAATTTAGCACCCGAATACACTCTGACCGCGCTCACCTTTTCATCATTTATAATGTCGCGAACTCGCAGCTTGCCGCCCGTTACCTTTATGTACGTCAGGCGAACGCCCTGAGGATCGCGGCTTATCTTGAACACTCTCGCACCGAAGGCTTCGGGATAGGTCGGTTCAACCGTGTAACGCGAAACCGCATTGAGGAAATCCTCCACTCCGTCCGTCTTCAATCCCGAACCGAAGAAGCACGGGAAAAAGAGCCTGCCTTTCACCGCGCCTGCAATTTCACCGTCGTTTATTTTCTCTCCGCTCAGAAATTTTTCCGTCAGCAAATCGTCGCAGAGCGCGATATCCTCGTCTCGCGACTCAGCCGCAAAATCTATAAAATCACCGTCAAGCTCCGCATTGAGCTCGGCAATGATATCGTCCTTTTCTCTTCTTGCAAAGTCCATTTTGGTGACAAAAACAAAGGTCGGCACATTGTAGAGCTTCAAAAGCTTCCACAGCGTCCTTGTGTGCGGCTGAACTCCGTCAAGTCCGCTGATAACAAGCACCGCGTAATCCAGCACGCCGAGGGTTCGTTCCGTCTCCGAAGAGAAATCGACGTGACCCGGAGTGTCCAGAAGAGTTACCTCTGTGTCCCCGACGGTGAACTCCGCCTGACCGGCAAAAATCGTTATTCCTCTTTCACGCTCCAGGGCATGCGTGTCCAGAGCCGTGTCACCGTGATCGACACGACCTATCTTCCGCAGACTTCCCGTTGTGTAAAGCATCGCTTCGGCAAGCGTTGTTTTTCCTGCGTCAACGTGCGCGAGTATTCCGACAACGATTTTTTTCATAGTCACCTCAAAAGCTTATAAATTCAGTTCAAACATTCTGTATTCCGTGTATCCCGTGTCCTCGTAGAACATCTCTTTCGCCTGCACAAATCGGAAGCCCATCGACGTGTACAGCTTTTCGGCAGGATAGTTTGTTCCGAGAATATCCAGCCTGACCGACTTTTTGCCAAGCTTTCGGGCTAAATCCAACACGTTAGCCACAACGGCTTTTCCGATTCCCCTGTGCTGACAGCTCGGCGCAACACCGAGCGCATGGGGAACAAGAATGTCATCGGCGCGGCATTTCAGGCTCCACGGTGCGCCGTTATAGCCCTCGTTCCATTCCGAGTTTACAATAACGCTTGCCGTCAGCTCGCCGTCCTGTTCAAGGACATACAGCTCGCCGTTTTTCAGGCTGTTTTTGAGAAATTCATCGGTCGGATATATCCCCTTTTTCCACCCCGGAGGATATTCCGACTTTTCTGTTTTTTCAATCAGCTTCCAATAAAACGCTTTGATTTTTTAAAATTCACTTTCCTGCGCTTTGCGAAATTCAGTCATAACTGCCTCCGACTTTAAATTACGTTCAGCTCCATTGCTATGTGCGGTATTCCGTCCTCAAGGAACTCCTCGGAGCAGATCCCGAAGCCCTCGCGCTCATAGAATCCGACGGCGTAGCTCTGCGCCTCGATGAAAATTCTTTTCGGCTTCATTTTTTCTTTTATAATGCGTATCGCATTTTTCAAAAGCTCTCCGCCGAGCCCTTGACCGTGAGTTACCGTGAGCACGCGTCCGATTTGAACCGTCTGCTCGTCCTTATAAAAAGCTCGCAGATATGCCGTCACCCTGCTCTCCGATTCGCAGAAAATGTGCAAACTTCGGTAATCCACATCGTCAATGTCCTGATACGCGCAATTTTGCTCAACGACAAAAATCTGCGCACGAACCTTCAGTATCTCATACACCTCTGTCGGTGACAATTCGTCAAAAAATTTTGTTTTCGGTTCCATTCCGTCTCTGCCTTTTTATTGATTCTTCTGATATTAACAAAAAAGCCCGCTTTTGCAGGCTTTTTGTGAATTGCTTATTTTTTCGTTTTACCGCCGGATTTTGCTTTCACAGCTCTCGGATTATAAACCAGTGCACCGATAATCATAATGACAAATGAAATTATGATGAATCCGACATTCTTTATGCCGTGCTTGTCGATAGCGGCATAGATGAACAGGCATGAGCCTGCGAATGAAAGAATCGGCATAATAAAGCGACGGAACACATTAAGCTCCTTACCCTTAACCATAAGCATAACGTAAACGGGAAGATAAAAAGCGTAAACGCAAATAAGCGGAAGCTCCGTTGAGTCGAAGAGGAAGATTGAGCCCTTGCCCGTGTAGCTTGCAAACGAAGTGAGGTTTGCCATATAGAAATAGAAGAGCCAAAGAGCATTGACTATCAAAGCAACGATTGAAGCGTTTGACGGCATCTCCGACGCTCTGTCAATTTCACCGAGGAAATCGGGTCTCGGACCGTGATTTCTTGCCGCAAGGGAGAAGAAGCCGCGGTCGCAGGCAAGTGTAAGTCCGTTAAGCGTACCGAGACAGGAAATTGCAATGAACACGGTCAGGATAGTACCCGCAATGTTGCCGAAGATCGTCTTGAAAGCAAAGCCGGCACCGTTCGGAAGAAGGTCAACAGTCTTGATGCTTCCGGAAATTCCGATGTAGTAAAGCATATAAACAATAACGACGATGAGTGTTCCGAGAACAAGAGCGCGGGGAAGATTCTTCTTCGCATCTTTAAGCTCGGAATTGATAGCGGTGGCGATAACCCAGCCCTCGTAAGCAAAAACGGATGTGCAAACGCCCGAAAGAATAAGGTGGCTCGAAATACCCTCTCTTGCAACCTGTGTGCCGGAAACTATATTTCCCTCAGCGTCCCTAACGAGCTCAACAACGGAATTCATATTGTCGATAAGAACGCCGTTTTTGATTCCGAAGACAGTGCCGACAACAGCCATAAGTGCAAGCGGAATGAGCTTAATTACCGTTGTTGAAACCTGGAAATGACCTGCAATCTTTGGAGAAAGCGTGTTGAGCGCAAAGCTCAGAATAAGGTAAACAAAGGCGAGAATCATTGTCTCGGCGTCAGCGGCACCGTATCCGAAGAGAGCCATCGTGTATCTTGCCGACAGCCACGCAAGAGCGGAAGTCATTGCGGGATAATAGATTGAAGCCATAAACCAACCTACATAGTAAGCGTATTTACTGCCGACGAGAGCCTCGGAATAGTCAACAATTCCGTTGATTTTCTCGAATTTTGTTCCCATAACCGCGAAGGTATATGCGCTGATTACCATTACGATACCGCCGATAAGCCACGCGATCAATGCGACCGGAAGGTCACCGTTTGTGATGTTGAGCATCGCCTCTGCCTTAAAAAAAACACCGGAACCGACAACGATTCCGACAACCATACAGATGGCGGTAATCAAACCGTACTTCTTTTTCAATTCTGCCATTTTCGAATAATCCCCTCTCATTTTCTGACAAATACAAAAAAATTGTTAAATGTATAAAAATTATAATATAAATGTTGCAAAAAGTAAAACTACATATTATAATGTATCTATTACAAAATGTTATTACGTTAGGACAGATAACTTTATGGAATCAGAGAAATTTCACGCATTGCTTAAAGCAATCGACTGCGGAAGCCTTACCGGTGCAGCCGAGGAGCTCGGCTATACTCAGGCAGGTCTCACACACATGATGAACCGCCTTGAAAAGGAAATCGGCGTTTCACTTCTCCAGCGCACCAAGTCCGGAGTGAAGCTCTCCCCCGACGGACTGGAGCTTCTGCCGTATATCAAAACCTTTACCGCCGCCGCTTCGGCTCTCGACACAGCCATCAACAGCATCAAGACCGATGACAACAAGGTTATACGAATCGCCGCTTACTCCAGCATCGCCAACCATTGGCTCCCCGTCATCATCAATCGCTTCCGCAAGGAAAATCCGAACGCAAGGTTTGAACTGCACGTCGGACTTCCCGAGGAAATAATCCGTCTTGTCACCAACAGCGAGGTCGATATGGGCTTCATGAGCAAGACGCTTGAAACCAAGCTGGACTGGATTCACCTGCTTGACGATCCGATTTTCGCCGTGCTTCCTCCGAACGACAGCAACACGGACGACTATATAACCATGGACTTTTTCCAGGACAAATCCTTTTTTATTCCGACCTACGGCGCAGACAACGACATTCTTCGAATCATCAGGGAGAGCGGAATCGAGCCGAACATAAACTCAACGACCGTTGACGACGCCACTGTTGTTTCAATCGTCAGCCACGGTCTCGGCTACAGTATTCTGCCGAAGCTGATTCTTGACGGAATGAAGGGCAACGTCATTGCAAAACCGCTCTATCCCGACGAGCACAGAAATCTCGGCATTTTCGTAAAATCGAAAGCGACCATGCCGCTTATTGCCCAGAAATTTGTCGCTTGCAGCCGAGAGGTTGTCAAAGAACTGAAAGATTGAAAAAAGCTATAATCCGCATTTCGACACGTCAAATTGCCGAATGTGAATTATAGCTTTTTCTTTATCCGATTCACTTTGTTTTTCCGAATCTTCGCGGTTTTATCTGATTTTAGCCGCTAAAAGAACATAACAAGCCCTAATCGTCCTTGCTCCGGCAAGACCGTCAACCTCTATGCCGACAGCTCTCTGCACCTGTTTGGTCGCCTCGGTGGTTCCGGAACCGAAAATATTGTTGTCGTCCACATTCTGTGAGATAACTCCGGCTCTTTTAAGCGAAATAAGCAGCTGCTTGTAGGCGTAAACGCCCTCGTTTTTATCGCCCTCCTTAAAGTAGCCTCTCGTCATTTCATCACCCCCGATGCTTTTCTGCGTTGCAGCTGTCGGTTTGCTCGGCAGCTTTACTCCGAGATAATTCGCAACACCGTCCGCGATTGCGTAACCGAAAATCTTTCTCTTCTCCTCGGTGTTGATTAGCTTAATGTCGTTTGCGTTGTCGATAAACGCACACTCGACAAGCACAGCCGGAGCGTCCGTCATACGGATCATACCGAAATAGTCCGTGCCGTCCGTGTCAAGCTTTGTTTTGATTCCCCTTGTATTCTGCCCGATTTTCACCGTTGAAGCAACAATAGCCTGTGCAAGTCGCTTGCCGTTCGGCGAAACGTGGGAGTAGTAAACTTCCGAACCGTCTCCGCCGCCTGCGTTGATGTGGATATCCATACACACATCCGCCTTGAACGCATTGGAAGCCGCAACCTTTGAGTTAATTGACGAATCAATATCGCCCGTTCGGCTGATCTTCGTCTCAATGCCGTACTGTTTGAGACGCTCGTTACAATACTTGCCGATTGAAAGGGTCAAGTCCTTTTCTTTGAAGCCGTTGCCGACCGCACCCGAATCAGAGCCGCCGTGTCCGATACCGACGTATACTCTTTTACTCAAGCTTTTCATCTCCTTTCAAAACTTTATCAGCCGTCTGTGCTGACTCAGTGAAGCTGTTATTCTTCCACCATGCCCACAGAGAGCTTATAAGCGTCAGCGCATAAGTCACATACTCCTGCCATTGATCCACGTCGATAGCACTTGTGCATCTGCCGACCACGACAAGGAGCTGACTGATGAGCGCAAGAACGAGAACAGCTGTCCTTGCCCATGTCTGCATTGAAACGCCTTTGAAGTTCATCTTTTTCATATTTGTAATACCACCTTTCTTTTTTCGGTACATTTTCATTTTACCGATACGAAAAGCTTACTCCCGAAATTCGGCTTTTTCCGATGTTTTCCGCCTTGAAGCGGTATTACATAATATGCTGATATAACGTAACGTATGACAAAAGCCGCAGTCCATAGGAGGAGTGTTCTCTTACGGACTGCGGCCTGAAGCTTTCCCGTTATACCGCAATTGCCTTTTTTTCGGCAACCGCCGCCTCGGCTTTGTACGATGTTACGCCGAGTACGGTCTCACCGTCTATTTGAAGCGGAGTTGGTCTGTCAAATTCGACAGTTATATTTCTACCCTCCAGTACGGCGATGTTTTTAATGTGCTTAACGTGCTCTCCCTTGAAAATCGACGGGAATATCATAAGTGCACGAAGCTTTCCGATATTGTGGAAAATCATAACCGAAAGCTTGCCGCTTCCGCGCTCCTGCTTCGGCGTCGGTATCATTCCTCCGCCGTAAAATTTTCCGTTCATCGTCGGCGCAAGCCACACTCTTTTGTACCTGTGCTTAACGCCGTCAACCGTGACCGTCGCACCCGTCGGCTTGTAGTGAAACAGCAGTCCCTTTATTGCTATTTCCGTGTAATTTATCTTTTTGTCCGTCGTCTCGCGGAGCTTGTCGCCCACCTCACAGCAGTACCCGTCAATTCCGTAACCGATGCCGTTAATAAATTTGCGGCACCGACCGTTGACCGTAACCCTTGGAAGACTCCTCAAATACTCCGTGATTTCAAACGGTTCATCGCCGTAGCCGTGACCCAGCTCACGGGCAAAATCATTGCCTGAACCGAGGGGAAAATAAAAAACTCGGTTCTTTTCGGCGTAGCTGCACGGCAAATTTATAAATCTGTTAAGCGTGCCGTCGCCGCCGCAAACCACAAGTATATCGTCCTGACGCATCTTTGTAAGCGTTCGGCTGTAAGTCTCCTTTTTCGTCATATCACAGAAAATCGGTTCGCCGCTCATCATATCCTCGATACACATGACGTCTGCGCCGCATTTTTTGTTTCCTGCCAGCGGATTAAACAGTACATATATTTTTGACATAAACAGCACTCCCGTCAAAGCAATATTTTTCTTTTTACATATTAAGCATACACCTCAATTTGCAACCTTACTTCAACTCAATGTCAACATTCGTTGAGAAAAGTCGAATACGCTTATGCTTTCCTGCGTGCGGGCGGCAATCGGCATTACAATTCCCGTCGGCTGCCTTGACGTTAATTGCGAATAATGATATAATTCATAACACAGCTAATTAAGGAGGGCTCTCATTGAAATACTATTTAAAAGAGCTCAGAGTTCACCACTACATAAAAAATCTGCTCATTTTTACCGCCCTGATTTTCAGCGGCAATCTGTTCAACGGCAGGAAGCTGCTTCACGGATTTCTCGGCTTCGCGGCGTTCTGTCTGATTTCCTCCGCGGTTTACATAATCAACGACATCTTCGACGTTGAAAAGGACCGCCGACACCCCACAAAATGCAAGCGTCCGATCGCGAGCGGTAAAATTCCGGTCAAAAATGCATGGATAATCTTTGCGGTGTTGGTTGCTGCGTCTGCGGCGATAAATGCTTTCGTTTTCAATCCTTTTGCCTCTGCCCTGCTGGCTCTCTATCTTCTTCTCAACCTCGCGTACAGCTTCGGGCTGAAAAACATACCTATTGTTGACGTAACCATACTTGTTTCGGGATTTCTTATCCGTATAATCTACGGAGCACTTATCACGGGCATTCAGATTTCCGACTGGCTTTATCTCACGGTCATTGCCATTGCGTTTTACTTTGCACTCGGCAAGCGGCGTAACGAGCTGAAAAGCATAAATTCGGACGAAACACGAAAGGTTCTTAAGTTCTATAATGTCGGCTTCCTTGACAAAAATATGTATATGTGCATCGGGCTTGCCAACGTGTTCTATGCGCTCTGGGCAATGGAAAAATCCGCCGGTGCGGCGGACAACCACCGTTTTCTGATATGGACGTTTCCCCTCGTTCTGCTGATACTGATGAAATACAGTCTCAACGTTGAGGGCGACTCGGACGGCGACCCCGTTGAAGTGCTCATTCACGACAAGATACTCATAATCCTCTGCATACTCTACGCTGCGGTTATGGGGCTGATACTTTACTTGTAAAATAAGACACCGACCGGTAAAAAAGTCGGTGCCTTATTCTATTATGCAGGTAATCTGTCACTTCTTATCATTCAGCACGACCGTAAACCGACAGCCTCCGTCCCCTTTGTTTTCGACCGAAACCTCTCCGTCCTCAAGCGAAAGAATCTTTTTGACAAGCGCAAGACCGAGACCGTTGCCCTCCTGCTTGTGGGAGCTGTCCGCCTGATAGAACTTTTCAAATATATGCTTCTGAAGCTCCTCGGGAACACCGGCTCCGTTGTCCTCGATTTCAAAGATGATTTTATTCGCTTTTGCTTTCAGCCTTATGGCAACCGTGTCATCACGCGGGCTGAACTTGACGGCGTTGCTTATCAGGTTGTCCCAAACGTGAATCATCAGATTCTCGTTGCCGTAATAGCTCACGCTGTCCATATCTACATTGAACTCGATATTTTTGCTTTCCCACAGCGATTCCAATCCGACAATCGACTGACGTATCTGCTCGTCAAGCGAGAACTCGGTGCGGTTTGTCGGTATTGAACGGTTTTCAAGCTTTGAAAGCAAAAGTATGCTTCCTGTCAGTGACGAAAGCCGTTTCGTGCTGACAACGATTTTGTCAACATACTTTTTCTGCTCGCCGTTGAGGTTCTCGCAGTCCTGCAGCAGCATTGCGTAACCCTCAATGGCGGTTATCGGAGTTTTAAATTCGTGGGAAACGTTGGAAACGAAATCGGTCTGGATAATTTCAATCGTGCCCAGCTCGTGAGCCATCATATTGAAACCCGAATACATCTCGCGAATCTCCTTGACAGTCGAGCGGGTTTTCAGCCGAACGGCAAAATCGCCGTCGGCGATGCTCTCCATCGCGTCACCCATTCTTTTTATCGGGTCAAAGAACCACTTTGAAATCGTGCTCGTGATCAAAAAGCCTATCAGCAGACCGAAGAACAGAACCTCAACAATGAGGGGAACCTTCCAGCTTGACTCAAATAATTTCTTGAGCAGGGCGTCGGCTCCGAAAGACAGGAGTATACACACGACAAGCTCGGCGGCAACAAGCAGAGTCAGCCTTGTCCGCAGTCCGAACCGCTGATTCTTCTGTTTTCTGAGTTCTTCGAAAATTTCTCTGCTTTTCATAGTCTGACCACCTTATAGCCCACTCCGCGGATAGTAACGATTTTAAAATCCCGGCTGTCGCGGAATCTTTCCCTCAGCCTGCCGATATGGACGTCGACCGTGTGCGTGTCGGAATCGCTGTCATATCCCCAAATCTCGTCCATGAGCTGATTTCTGGTAAATATCTTTCCGGGATATGCCGCCATTTTGTATAGCGTCATAAATTCCTTTTGCGGCAGTACAAAGCTGTCGCTCGGAGTCGTAACCGTCAGAGAATCGAGATCCATCACCGTGCCGCCGATAACCTGGCGGCGTTCGTTTATCATCTGAGCGCGCCTGAGGAGTGCGCCGACGCGCAGTACCATCTCGTTGACATTGACAGGCTTAACCATATAGTCGTCCGTGCCCGAAATAAATCCGCGGCGCATATCGTCGAATGCGTCCTTTGCGGTTATCATCATAACGGGAATGTGATTTTCGCTTTCACGGAGCCGATGCACAAGCTCGTAGCCGTCCATAACCGGCATCATAATATCCGAGATGATAAGGTCATAGTATCCGTTATCAAGCTCGGCGAGAGCCTCTTCTCCGTTTGAAACGCCCTTGACGTAATATCCGTTTTTTACAAGAATGTGAGAAAAAAGCTGACAAAGCTCCCTGTCATCCTCGGCAATCAAAATTCTGAACATACAATCGCCTCCACGGTGATTTTATACATCTGCCGACAAACCGGCAGCTCCTGCACCTTATTTTAACATACTTTTTCGCAATAAGCCAGTAATTTATTAAGGGACTGCCGCAAGCCGTGAAAACGGGAAGCGGCAGCCCCATTGGACTATGCTGAGTATATAAACTGCTTTTATTTTCTGTTCAAGAACGAAACATAGTCGATTTTGTCCATCTGACGCCGAATAGATCGGCTATTCTCGTAAAATAATATGGCTCCGCCCTTATAGTTTGTTCTTTTCAGTATATCGTGCTCAACAACATTAGGGCTGCCGGTCAAATTTTCCGACGTAATCAGCATTTTATTTTTATATTCCAGCTTATCAAATTCTCGGATATCCTCTTCTGTTGCATTTTGAATTAACTGTATAATATAGATGTTGTCAAATGATACCCTTTCTTTTCTTTCATTCCACTTTCTCTTGGCTTCCTCGAATGATTTATAATGCATAAAATAAATCTCTACACTATTCCCGTCAAGCTCCAGTTTTCCCACCGGAAAGCTCACGGTTTTATCTGTAACTTCCGTGATATCGCAGGATAAGTATTCTTTGAGATTAGACACAAATTCTAAAAAATCATTCTTTTTGATATACAGATTTATCGTAGGACTATTAAACCTCAATCCCAAATTATGATAAATAAAGGTTCCAAAGCAATCACTTGCAATAATAGTCGGATTTTTATTCTTTAATTTAAGTCTTTTAAAAAAATAATACATTCTCCTCAGAACTAAAACAGGCAGTAAAAACAGAATTTCAATATAATCAATTGGATTTTTTTGCTTTAGATTTTTCATAATCAAACACCCTTTTGTAACACACTTGCTCTTTAGTCGTATATAAAATTTGACTGTATATTAGCACAAACGGAAAACGTTGTCAAACAGGTAATAAACCATTATATAAACAAAACCATTGAAGTATCCGCATACCCTAACGGCTTTCGGAATATAATAAGTAAAGAAATAAAAAACCACACAAGCCGTACGCCCATAGGCTTGTGTGGGGGCGTTTAAATTCAGTAAGGGCTTATCCGGAATAAACCCTTATTTTTTCTTAGTCTTCCTTCTTACGAAGTGCAACTACTGCCGCACCGCTGATGGCAAGAAGAGAAACTACTGCTGCAGTAGCAGTAAGACGGTCGCCCGTCTCGGGGTTAACTGTGTCACCTGTCGAAGATGCCGCAGTTGTAGTCTCTGCAGGTACAGTTGTTGCAGGAGCCTCTGTCGACTTCTCTGTCGGAGCCTCGGTCGGAGCTTCTGTCGGAGCTTCTGTCGGAGCCTCTGTCGGAGCCTCGGTGGGAGCCTCTGTGGGAGCCTCTGTGGGAGCCTCGGTCGGAGCTTCTGTCGGAGTCTCTGTCGGAGCTTCTGTCGGAGTCTCTGTCGGAGCTTCTGTCGGAGCCTCTGTGGGAGCCTCTGTCGGAGCTTCTGTCGGAGCCTCGGTCGGAGCCTCTGTCGGAGCCTCGGTCGGAGCCTCGGTCGGAGCTTCTGTCGGCTTCTCTGTCGGAGCCTCTGTCGGAGCCTCGGGGAGGTTGCTTACAACTGTTGCTGTGATTTCATCACCGTTGCTGTTTGAGCAAGTGAAGAATGTAACGGAAATATCGTCCTTGGATACATCCTTGTCTGCTGACTTTGTGAATGTAAAGGTGAATATAGCACCCTTAACTGTGTATGCGTCAACAGTTGCAAGGCTGAACTTACCTGTTGTCAGGTTTTGTGAAGCAAGTGCTCCGCTACTCTTAACGATGAAATTAGCGAACGCATCGCTCTTATCAATCGCCGTAAGGGTGAGACCTTCGGCAGCAGTGATCTGAGCGTCAAAGTTCTGGAATCCTTCATCAACAAGGTTGAGAGAAACAGTAACCTCTGTTGCTGACTCCTTAACCAAGTCAATAGAGAACTTAGGCGCGTTAGCCGCAAACGCCGAAACAAGCATTGCAACGGTAACACCGATTACCAAAGAAACAGAAAGAACAACTGAAAGGATTTTTGCAATCTTATTCATTGTAATCACCAATTTCTCCTTATAGTAGATTTGTACATGGTACATTTATATTAGACATTGCCACCCATAGGCGAATAGGAAACAATGCTCTAACCGAAATCAATATCCGAAATCCGTATAGGAAGCACCTCTGCTTCCGACAGACCTCATGCCGACTGTGAGTCCTACCGTGGTGACCTCCGACTCCGAAACGATGCTCACATTCCATTCAATGGTTTTGAACTCGCCGGTTTTCGTGTCAAGCTCACAGCGAAGAACACAGTCCTTATAGCTCAGGGCAAGCGAATCCACCCTTGACGTCGCACCCTCGATGCTTTCGGACTCTTCAAGCTCCTTTTTCAGCTCGTCGTATGACGGAAGCTTGAATGCGCTGACGATCGGGCTGCTGCGACCGGGATCGTTTTCGTCCCTGAAGCACACCGTCAAAACAGATAAACCGTTCTCGACCTTGCTGTATGAAACCGACTTGTATATCGAAATGTCGTCAGAGAGCAAAGCTATCATTCTGTCGGCAGAGTCCTCGCTCTTTTGTCTGACGATCCTGTTGTAGTTTTTGTCATAGCTCTTATCGGCTTTTGTCTGACTCTCAAGCTGTTTGAGCTTTTCTTTTGAAATGAGCAACGATGACGGACCGCTTATTTTGACCGACTCTGCGGTGACAGAGACCTTTTCATTATGCAGATAGGACGGTTGTTCTTCCGCAATCCTTTTAAGGGCAGCGTTTATCATTCCGATAATCTCAACCTCGTTCGGCACCGCTGTTTCGTCGGCTCTGAACCTTTCAATAAGCCCCACCGAATACTTCAGAATATCCAAAGCGTCGGCTGAATTAACCTTTTTGTCCGCATTGACATCGGCAGCCGTAAGGGCGGATGACTCAAGAAGCTTACGCTCAACACAATGGTTGAGCACGGCGAGAGCATCTGCCGAATCGACTCTGCCGTCCGAGTTGACATCGCCGAAAGCGGCATTCCCGGCGTTACCGACAATCGGAGCGCAGGTAAATATTCCGCCGGCAACGACAAGCGAAAGGAAGCAGGAAACGACTTTTTTCGAAACGTTGTGCATCTCTTTCCTCCGTAAAAATCAACATAAACACCGAGCCTATTTTTGTAGATTATATCCCAAACCGACAAAAATGTCAATAGCCAATTTATTCCTCCCTACAAACGCGGTAATCACATCGAATCGGCTCTTTTCTTAAAGCCGTGAAAGTGATATAATAAAAGCGGTGATGAAAATGGC
>CAVELL010000024.1:0-56994 GCA_963616775.1 Eggerthellaceae bacterium
GCATTTAATTTTTCGCAGGTCTAAAATCTACAATCTAAAATCTAAAGTCTATTATGTCCTCGACCTAAGATTTTTAGCCTCAAGTTAATGACATTGACCATAAGGGGAGCCTGAAAAGTTCTCATAAAAACAAAAAGCTCCATCCCAAAACAGGGATGAAGCATAGCTCCACGGTTCCACCCGTATTGCAGTCAGAGACTGCCACTCGAAGCCTTAACGCGGCGAACGGCGAACCTTATTTCGGAACGCACTCCGCAGTGGTAGCCGATTCCGAATACCGATGCGCTTGCACCAAGCACGCACCTCTCTGAGGATATTCCAACGAAGCAGCCGTCTGCATCAACGATTTCAAATATCAGTTTTATTTTATAACGATTTATTTTTATTGTCAAGTGTAATTATTGCTTTAAAAGCCAAATAATTATTGCTTTAAAAGCCAAATAATCCGTTTAGTTATTATCGGGTACTCTCGGGTCCGCGGGGACAAGATATGCGTTTTTGCCCCAGCCCTCCTGCTTGAATATCTGATCCGGCTTGGGATTGTAGAGCAAAAAGCCCGATTCGTGCTGAGGATAGAGCAGTATGCAAAGCCTTGCCAGCACCGGAAAGATGAGATACGGCAGGAATTTGCCGAGAACTATATCCCATGTGGTGAATGCCGAAAAGCTGCAATTCAAAAGATATGTCCAATAGCCGCTGCGCGTTATCTTGCTGCTCATCGTGTCAAGCTGTTTTTGTGTAATGTTCTTTTTCAGGCAGACAAAATCCGTTGTTTTGAGAACATTGTAGCGGTAGCCCTCAACATTATAATAGAGTCCGCGTCCGTTCCTGACGAGAGTGCCGAACGTACCGACGGAAACGCCCTGCCCCTTAGGGAGCGAATAAAGTCCTACGGTTATAGTGTGGTCGGTCAGGTTCACGAAATAGAGCCACGTATGACCCGAAAGATACGGCGGCTCGGTTCGGTGACAAACGTAAACGGTTGCCACATATTCCTTTTCCCCGCTCTTTTCGCCCTCGGCGGAGGCTAAGAACGAGAAGCAGCAGAGTATCGTTACCACCGTCATAATAACGGCAACAATTTTTTTAAGCTTATTCATTTCAATCATCTCCGAAAAGAAGTTTAACAAAGTATACCACTCTTTGAAAAATATGTCAATTCGGAATATCAAAAAAGTTTGGTGCCGCGCACAAAAACACGGGGTCTTTTTTATATAATGTTCCGATTTACTTTTATTTTCCGCTATGCTATAATCAAGCTATCAATTCAACTGGAGGGATTTGCTTGAGCATAAAAGAAAAAGCTGCTTCGCTGAACGACAACCTTAGAGTTTACTGGAAAAAGCCTCCGATCGGACGCTATATGAGCTTTCGCGAAATCGTTTCCCTCGCTGTCGGCGGACTCGGAATCCAGTTTGTCGTTTTCTGCGCTCAGAATATGATTATCAGCATCGGAAACACCTTGATAAGCAACACCATCGGCATTGCGCCGAAGCCGCTGTACATAATCTACATTCTCAGCGTTATTCTAAGCTTTCCCCTGACCGCCCTCAGAGGAAAAATTATCGACTCGTCAAAAAGCAAAAAAGGACGCTACCGACCGTTCATTCTATCCATGGGTCTGCCGACGGCGATTCTTGCGATCGGCTTTGTCTATATGCCTTACGAGCGAATGTCGATGCTTGCAAAATGTATCACGGTTCTGCTCTACAACATCGGGCTGCAATTCTTCTATATGTTCTACTATGACGTTGACACAAGCATTATCAACGTTCTTTCACCGAACACTATCGAGCGAAGCGACGTAACGTCAATCAAGTCCGTTGTCAACTCAATGGCACCGACGATAGGCAACATCCTTCTTCCCCTTGTCGCAAGAGCCATTACGGGTGAAAACACTCTTGTTGACATCAGAATTTACAGAGCGTTCTACCCTCCGATGATTATTTTCGGATTCTTCCTCGGATTGCTCGTCTATTTCAACACAACGGAAAAAATCGTTCAAGCAAAAACACACACGGTAAAAATCAAGTTCACCGACGCATTCAGGGCTGTTATCCGCAACAAGTATTTTTGGATAATTTCGCTTGCCGGATGGATCGGATTCCTTGAAAACGCGGTACAGAACATTATGGATTGGCTTTACAGCTACCAGGACGCCTGCAGTGCGGCGGAGTATTCGCTCATCGTTACTATCCGCGGCAACGCTTCCCTGTGGCCGATGCTTTTCATTCCTTTCCTCATCAGAGCACTCGGAAAGAAAAATCTTCTCATCGTCAGCAACATCGTTAACGTTCTTTTCATCATAATTATGCTGCCGATAATCCGCATCGGCGACCCGTCGAAAATCATCTGGCCGCTTATGTTCTGCTTCTTCTTCAACTATATGGCGGCTTTCGCCGTAACTCTGCTGACTCCCGGAGTCAACGGAGATATCCGCGACTATCAGCAGTACATCACGGGCGAACGAATTGACGGAATGTTTGTTGCCGTCGGCGCGATCGGAAGCATTGTCACTCTGATTACCAACGCCGCCCTCCCCGAGCTCTACGACCGTTCCGGACTCAACGAAGGGGTTGCAAGAAGCCTCGGCTTTGACGGAAGCAACGTTTACGAGGTGCTCTCGGATCCGTGGTATTTCAAGAATATTTGCAGCGTGCTTATCATTGCCGCAACGGTCGGCGCAACGCTCAATGTTATTCCGTATTTCTTCTACGACCTCACCGAGGTTAAGCAAAGGGCGATGGTCACGGTTCTCAAAATCCGCGCGCTCTTTGAGGATTACGGCAACGACGCGCTTTCCGATGCCGCGCTTGTCGAAGCCATTGACATAATTGAAGACGCCAAGCACTATTACGGCAAGGAAAGGGTAAAGCCCACCAAAGCTGAAATTAAAGCCGCGAAGAAAATTAAAGACAAGGACAGCAGAAAGGCTGCCGTGAAGGCCGCCAAGCAGGAATACAAAAAGCAAAAGGAAGACAATGAAAAAATCGAAATTTCAGGTTACGTTATCAAGGAGATTAACAAGTTTGATTCCGAATCGGTAAAGGCGCAGGTTGAAGAGGCAAGAAAAATTTACGCCGCAGGTCTTGAGGGTCTTTACACCCTTGAGGTTCCGTCAATTGCGGCTGCAAGGGCACTGCCGCATAGAACGGAGGACGAAAAGGAAATCCGCAGAAACGCAATCAACCGCGTCAGAGTGATAAAGGATTCCAAGAAGATGCTCGCGAAGAAATACGCAAACGGAATCGAAAGATTCGACGTTAAAGTTTTTGAACAGCTTTTTGAGAAGGAAGACGAGCTTGACGCACGGATAAAGGAAGCTGTAAACGACCTGAGAGCCGCAGCAAAGAGGAAAGATAAATCCGCAGAAAAAGCCGCAAGCCAAAGTGTCAAGGAGCTGAGAAAAAAACGCGATACCGTCCGCAAAAAAATAAAGCTTGCAACCGATGAAAATTCGGTATACACCAGGGCGGCAAAGCCGTACATCGACGCCGAAAAGCTGCTGAAGCAAAAGGAAAACTATCTGCACTATGAGGACATAAAGTCGAAGTATGAGGAATCCAAGAAGCGACGCGACGAGGAGCTCAGCCGCAGACTTGCAGAGGAAGAAGAGCTCAGGGCGAAGCGCAAGGAATATGCCGCCAAGGCAAAAGAACAACGCAAGAACAAAGGAGGCAAAAATGGATAAGCTCATTTCAAAAGGCACACGCATAATCGACTCTCACGGCAGAGAGCGCATACTCACGGGAATCAATGTCTGCGACAAAGGTCAGTATGTCGAGGGCAGCCGCCGCATATACGGGAAGCAATGGGACAAGGGTCTTGCCGCCGACCTCAAAGAGCACGGAATGGATCTTGTCCGCCTCGGAATTACATGGGACGCCGTTGAGCCCGAACCGGGCAAATATGACGAAAGCTACCTTGATTTTATCGCGGACATTCTCGATGAATGTGCCGAAGCGGAAGTTTACGTCTTTCTTGATATGCACCAGGATCTTTTTTCGGGAACCGACCTCAACTGCGGCGACGGCGCACCGAAATGGGCGACGCTGACCGGCAAATATAAATATCAGCCCACCAAAATTGTATGGGCAGAGGGCTATTTCTGGGGCAAAGCGGTTCACTGTGCATTCGATTCGTTCTGGAATGATGTCGAGTTCAACGGCAAGGGCTTGCAGGTTTGGTTTGAAGAGATGTGGACGCACATTATAAAAAAATTCGGCAACCATCCTGCCGTCATCGGCTTCGACTTTTTCAACGAGCCGTTCCCCGGCAGCAGCGGTGGAAAGGTCTTCCGCGAAATTATCAAAAAGCTTGTTTCAACAACGGTTCTTGACAGCTCGATTTCAAAAAAGAAGCTGATTGAGCTTGCCGCAAAAAGTGACGACCCTGCAAGAGTTCTTGACCTATACAGCGGAAAGCACCTCCGCAAAATCACATCGGCGGCGGACGATATTATAAAGACGTTTGACACAAAAAAATACTTCCCGTTCATCAACAAAATGACGAGAGCCGCAAGAAGGTGCTCAAGCAATAAATTTGTTCTGCTTGAAAACAGCTATTATTCAAATCTCGGCATTCCCTATTCCTGCCCCCGACCCGTTCTCGGAGGAAAAAGGGATGAAAATATTATTTTTTCACCGCACGCTTACGATTTTATGGTGGACACGCCGTCCTACAAATACGCAAGCAACGACCGAGTAGGTTCGATTTTCGAGGAGCACAGGCGGTCTCAGCTTCGTCTCGGCGTTCCCGTAATCGTCGGCGAGTGGGGCGGTTTCACCGAGGGAGACGAGTGGTTCCCGCACATCGAGTTCTTACTGAATCTTTTTGATTCGTACAAGTGGAGCAACACCTATTGGACATATTTCGGCGGCTTCACCGACACCGAGGTTTATCAAAAAGTGCTCACACGTCCACACCCCGTCGCCGTGACCGGAGAAATTGAGAGCTACGGCTATGACCGCCCAAGCAGAGAATTTCACCTCAGCTTTGTTCAAAGCGAAGAGACAAAAGCGAAGTCGGAAATTTTTGTACCGTCGGTGCCCGAATACGCCGAGCTGGACGGTGAGGAAATCAAAATTCGCAGACGCGGCATTTTCCGTATAAAGACCGAGCCCGGCAAGCATTCACTGAAAATTATATTCAAATAAATATTAAGGCAACACCGCGCAATCGGAGTGTGCGGTGTTGCCTTAATTTTATTCCCAATCCTTAAGCACCTCGGGAGAAGCAAAGATTTCGTCAAGCTTCTTCATAAACGGAATTATATCGTTCATATCGAGTGCTCTGTGGTCAAACGCCACGGTCATCGGAAGTATCAGTGCCGGACGAATCGTTCCGTCATCGTCACAAATCGGTTTTTTCTGCGCCGCACCTATACCAACCGCAACAAGCTGCGGAGGGATAATTTCAAGGAGGGTCAGCATCCCTTTCCAGTCACGGTAAAGAGAGCCGAGATTGGAAACCGTCACGGTTCCCTGCTCTATGTCGTGCTTTGTCAGCCGCTTGCTCTCAGGTATGCTGTAATACTTTTTTCTTGCCTCTCCGCTCAACGTTTTTACGCGGTGTTTTCCCGTTTTGGAGCCTATCAACCGGCACACAGTCTGCACAAGCTTACCTTTTTTTAAGCCCGTGAGCGTGTTATCGAGCGACACCTCAAACATAACCTCGTTCATATCGGAGTTGTTCGCCCTTGCTATGGAGTCCGCTATGGTGTCCCGCATCTGCGACATTGTTTTCGACTCCATATTGTGCATATTCAACGTCATCATTTCGCCGTTTTTGAGCACTACCGGCATAGAGATATCAATGTTTTTTATTGTGCTTACCTTGCCCCTTACAAGTCTGCGTTTAAACTCAATGTGCCCGTTCATCTGCGGACAGCTTTTAAGTCCCTCAACAACAATCCTGAGCATTGCCGTGTTGACTGTGATTTTCTGTTCGGCGGTTTTCCCTTCGTTTATTTCTCTCAAAACTTCAAAAAAGCGAGATACCTCCGCTTCGTATGTTACGCAAACATGGGGTATTGTCTCCCAGCTTTCCGTCGTCATATTTGAAACGATTTTTCTTGCGATTCCGAAATGTTGTGTGTTGCTTATTTCCATGGGCAGCTCCTTTCTGCGGTAACGATCGGTTTGATGTTTTACAATGCAAAAGGGAACCGACGCGTTCAGCGACAGTCCCTTTCTCTGTTATTTAATCGGCTCGGCATGAACAACCTTGCTGTTTACAACAGTGTACTCGTTGGAATCGTCCCTTACTTTTCCGTTGTACTTGAAATCAAGTATACCGTTCACAACGTAGTATGTGCCGTTTTGGTTCATAACAAGTCCTGTATACTCTGTGTTCACCTTGCCGTTTTCAACAAAATACCAGCCCTTGACGCCGTTCAACGGTCCGTTGTAAAGTCCGCTGACAGACGAATCGAGCTTACTGTTTTTGAAGCAGAGAATTTCATCACCGTCACGGACAAGTCCGTTGTAATTGAAAATGAGCTTGCCGCCGCGGACATAGTAGGTTCCGTTACTGTTTGTTGCCGTACCCGTGTAGGTGAAGTCAACCATACCTTTGTTTACATAGTACCAGCCGTTGGAATTGTTGGCAAGTCCCGTGTAGTTGAAATCCACTCTGCCGTTCTTCGTGTAGTACCAGCCCGTAACTCCGTCAACGGTTCCGTTGACAAGTCCGTTTATGCCGAAGTTTACCTTGCTGTTTCTGACGCAATAGGTTCCGTTTTCGTTCGTCGCGAAGCCGTTGTATTTGAACGTAATCTTGCTGTTCTGAACGTAGTACCAACCGTTTTTGTTGTTTGCGAGTCCGTTGAATGTGAAGTCTACTCTTCCGTTCTCAACGTAATACCAGCCGTTGGAGTTGTTGGCAAGTCCGTTGTAGCTGAAATCAATCTTGCTGTTCTTGACGTAGTACCAGCCCTTGTTGTCCCAAACCTTGCCGTTGATAATTCCGTTGCTCTTGAAATCAACCTTTCCGTTCCGAACATAGTACCAGCCGTGAGGGTTGAGACCGAAGCCAGTATAATTGTAATTTATCTTGCCGTTTTCAAAGTATCTCCAGCCGCCGCTCGTGAGAAGAACTCCGCGCGGAGCCGTTTCAAGAGAGGGCGACTTGTAGCCGAGCTTCTCGAATCCGAGAGAATCAAGCTCAAGACCCGTGTATGTCGCAAGCATCTCGCTTATAACGTCAAGAGACTCTGCAAAGAAATCGTTAAAAAGCTTGTTCATATCATCGGCGGAGCCTGCATCTCCCCTGTCAAAGGTCGGATTGAAGCCGAGCTCGTAAGGATATGCCTGACTGTAAACCGAAGCCTCGCCGTTTACCTCTGTTCTCACTTCGCCTCCGTCGTAGGTCAGACGCTGAACGTAAACCGGATAATATGCGTGAACAGCCTGATTTTCCGCAATCGACATTCCGACAACGGTATATGAATCGTCGTCATAAAAAACCGCAGTAAATGTCAACGAAGATGATTCTCTGTCGGCAATATATCCTGCCTCGATATCGTAGTTTTCGTCATACATGGGCATCTCAACAACCGCACCGTCGAAATCCTCCGCCTTCTCGCCGTACTTTGTTGCATAATCCCAAAGATAATCCCACGCCTGTCCGCGCGCCGAAAGAGCCGACGCTTCCGGGGCAAACGATTTGCCAAACGATACGGCAGTGAAGAGCATTGCAAACGCAAGCACAGCCGTAACGATTCTTTTTGTTGTCCTTTTCATAATATTTGTCTCCTTTTGTTTTTTACCTCGCGGCAAAGTGATTATAATATTTTTAGCATTGCTTGTCAACCGAATCGGGTTGGAAAATATACACTTAAATCGTGAAAGCGAATAAGCGACGGTCCCATAACCATATATTTTTATTTCTCCGCTGCGGCTTCGATCGCATTGCGGATTTCCTCTGCGCCCTCGCCGTTTGAGGCTGAGAACGGGATAATTTGTACATCGCCGAACTCCGCCAGCTCCGTGTGGATAGCTTCCATACGCTTGGTGCGCTCGGTCTTGTTGAGCTTGTCACTCTTCGTCATGACGACGATGAAATCGTAGCCTGCCGACTGCATGAAGCGCATCATATCAAGGTCGTCCTTGGTCACGGGGTGGCGCATATCGGTAAGCTGAACAACAAGACGAATGTTTCTGTCGGAGGTGAAGTAGCCCTCCATCAGATCTGCCCAACGCTTTTTTTCGTTGAAATTCACCTTGGCATAGCCGTAGCCCGGTAGGTCAACAAGCTTGATTCCGTCGCAGTCGAAGAAATTGACCGTGACCGTCTTGCCCGGAACGGAGCTGACACGCGCAAGATTTTTTCTGTTGAGTATTTTGTTGAGCATCGACGACTTGCCGACATTCGAACGTCCGGCGAAAGCGATTTCGATATTGTCGCTTTTCGGAAGCTGATGAGCCGTGCCGTAAGAAGCCTCGTATTTTACCTTATCAAATCTCATTATACGTCCTCAGATTCGCATCGCGGAATAGCCTGAGTCCTTCTTGGCTATTGCGGCAATGCTTTTTCTTTCTTTGCTATCGTTGTTTTTTATCAGCGCAACTTCAAAAACCTCATTTAGCTTTTCGACCGGAATGAACTCAATTGCGGCACGCACTTTTTCGTCCGTCTCGGCAAGGTCGGGCACATTCTTTTTCGGAATGACAACGGTTTTAATGCCCATTCTGTATGCTGCCATCGTTTTTTCGCGAAGCCCGCCTATCGGAAGAACCCTGCCCGTGAGAGATATTTCACCCGTCATTGCGACAAAGCTGTTCACGGGAACCTGTGTGAGTGCCGAGAGCAGAGCCGTTGCCATGGTCACTCCGGCCGACGGACCGTCCTTAGGCACGGCTCCCTCCGGAACGTGGATATGAATATCCTTTTCCTTGTAAAATTTCGGGTCAACGCCGTACTTGTTCGCGTTACTTCTTATATAGCTGACAGCCGCCATTGCCGACTCCTTCATAACGTCGCCGAGAGAACCCGTGAGTTCAAGCTTACCCGTTCCCTCGAAAACAGCCGCCTCAATCCGAAGCATTTCACCGCCGACGCTTGTCCACGCCAGTCCGTTTACCACACCGACCTCGGCTTCGGCGTCTATTGACAGCGGAACAAATTTCCTCGGACCGAGGAGCTTTTCGAGATTAGTCTCCCTGACGGTGAGGCTCTTTGCTTCGCCGCCGACAATCTCCGCCGCCGCCTTTCTGCAAAGCGCGGCTATCTTCTGTTCGAGCTTTCTGACACCCGCTTCACGTGTATAGCCGTCAATCAGAGCATACAGCGCATTATCGTTTATTTTAAACGTTCTGCCGTTGAGCCCGTGAAGCTTTGCCTGCTTCGGAATAAGATGCTCCCTTGCAATACAGAATTTCTCTTCATTCGTATAGCTCGGCAGCTCGATAATTTCCATTCTGTCGAGTAACGGTGCAGGTATCGTCGAGCTGTCGTTAGCCGTTGTGATAAACATAACCTTGCTCAGGTCAAATTCAAGCTCAATATAACGGTCAACAAAGGTGCTGTTCTGCTCGCCGTCGAGTGCTTCCAGCAGTGCCGAAGACGGATCGCCCTTGTAGTCCGAGCCGAGCTTATCAATTTCATCAAGCAAAATGATGGGATTTTGTGTGCCTGCCTGTTTGATTGCATTGATTATCCTGCCCGGCATTGCGCCGATATAGGTTTTTCTGTGTCCTCTTATCTCCGCCTCATCGCTGACTCCGCCGAGGGAAATTCTTGCAAAGCTCCTACCCATCGCCGCCGCAATACTTTTGGCAATTGATGTTTTGCCGACACCGGGAGGTCCTACAAGGCAGAGCGTCTGTCCGTAACAGCCGTCGGAAAGCGCACGCACCGCAAGCGACTCGATTATTCTGTCCTTGACCTTGTCAAGACCGTAATGATCTGCATTGAGCACCTTACGTGCGTTGTTAAGGTCAAGCCTGTCCTTTGAATATTTATGCCACGGCAGCTCCAGACAGGTTTCAAGATAAACTCTGATAACCGTCGCCTCCGGTGACATTGCAGACATTTTTTCAAGGCGTGCACATTCCTTGAGAAGCTTCTTTTCCGATTTTTCGTCAAGACCGAGAGCATAAATTTTCTCCCTGAACTCCTCGCACTCCGCCTGCGGAGAATTGCCGTCGTTAAGCTCCTCGGAAATCACCTTTATCTGCTCGTTGAGGTAATATTCACGCTGGCTCTTGTCGATGTTTTCCTGAACTCTTTGGTTTATCTCATTTTCGAGCTTCATCAAATCGCCCTCGTTGGCAAGCAGACAGCACACCTTTTCAAGGCGTTTCAGGGGGTTGGGCTCGTTGAGTATCTGCTGACGCTTTTTATACTCAAGAATGATGTTTGAACCGATATAGTCCGCAAGCTCGCCCGGCTTTGTCTTTTCAAGCACATCAAGAAGCACCTCGTTCGGCATCTGCGGCACAACCTCGGCGTATTCCTCAAAATAATCCTTTGTCTGTCTCACGAGCGCAGTCGCGTAGTCCCTGTCCTCCGGTCTGATTGCAGGCTCACGGCGCAGCTTCACATCGGTGATGAGATACGGCTCAATTTGGAGCATATCAACCATAGTTGCCCTTGAAATGCCGTCCACCGACACCCTGACGGTATCGCTGTTGGGCAGACGAAGAATATGGCTTATCTTTGCAACAGTTCCCATTTTGTAAAGGCGAGCCATGCCGGGGTCGTCGTCTCTGACGTCCTTCTGCGCAACAAGAAAAATCTGCTGATCGTCTGCCATTGCCGCCTTTATCGCCTGAAGTGAGCGCACTCTGCCGACGTCAAAGCTTATTCCCATCCCCGGGAAGACAACAAGTCCCCTGAGGGCTACGGTCGGCATCACTCTGTATTCCAATGCTTGTTTCAAATTATCAACTCCGATAGTAATCCGTTGTTACTGGTTTAGATATGTTGACATTATACATTAAAAGAAAAACTTTTTCAACCTAAAAACTTTACCATAGCTGTTGAAAAATAGAATATTGAATGTTAAAATGTTGTATACAATGATTTATAGGAGCGGAATATGGAACGTCACCAGCTCATCGAGCGCAGTATAATCAAAAAATACAGAAAAACAATATGGAACAACTTTGTCGGCGCAATCAAGGATTACGAGCTCATCAGCCCCGACGACAAAATCGCCGTCTGCATTTCCGGCGGCAAGGATTCGATGCTTCTGGCAAAGTGTATGCAGCACCTGCAGAAATACAGCGATTTTCATTTCGACGTTGAGTATATTGTTATGGATCCGGGCTATGTCGGCAACAATCGGGCAAGGATAATTGAGAACGCCGCAATTATGGATATTCCGATCAGAATATATGACTCTCCTATTTTTGAAACGGTGTACGCCGCCGAGGGAGGATCTCCGTGCTACCTTTGCGCGAGAATGAGACGCGGATATCTTTACAAATTTGCGCAGGATCTCGGCTGCAACAAAATCGCTCTCGGTCACCATTTTGACGACGCCATTGAAACAACCCTGATGAGTATGCTCTACGGTGCGGAAATCAAAACGATGATGCCGAAGCTCAAAAGCACAAATTATGTAGGCATGGAGCTTATACGTCCGCTTTACACGGTGCGCGAAAAAGATATCATTTCCTGGGCAAGATATAACGAGCTTGAGTTCATTCAATGTGCCTGTAAGGTTACTCAGGCGAACGCCGAGTCCGATAACGGCTCAAAACGTCAGGAGGTCAAGATTCTGATAAGGAAGCTCAAGGAAGAAAACGACAATGTTGATATGAATATTTTTCGCAGCGTTCACAACGTCAATCTCGCAACAATTATCGGCTACCGCGACTGCGACGGCGGAGAGCTTCATTCATTCACGGAAACCTACTGAAAAAGTGAGACAAAATGATTTATTTTTTTGATGATTACGAGAATTTTTCTGCCGAAAATTTTTTAAAAATTCTTCCGAAAAATCGACTGGAAAAATTCAGCAGACTTAAAAGAAAAAACGACCGTGACAACTGCGTTATCGCTTATCTTTTGTTAAGACTTGCGCTGAAAGAAAACGGAGTTGAAGATTTTGAAATCGTTACAGGTGAAAACGGAAAGCCGTTTTTGAATGGCGGCGAAATCTTCTTCAACATCAGCCATTGCGCCGAGGGCGTGGCGGTTGCGCTTGATACTGAGCCGGTCGGAATTGATGTGCAGGAAATTGACGGCTTTAACGAAAGGGTTGCGAAAAGATTTTTTGACGAAAGCGAGAACAAAAAAATAAACGCTTCGCCCGACAAGGCAAAAGCGTTTACAAGGATATGGACACTCAAGGAATGCGTGATAAAATGCGACGGAAAATCAATTGCAAATCTTGATGAATTTTCCTTCGGAGATTACGAAAAATTTTTTGAAAAATACGGAAAAAGCTTTTCGTGCTTGAGCAAAAAAAATGTTTTGATTTCCGTTTGCGGAAACAAATATTTTAATGAAATAAAAAAAATAAACTCGGAGGATTTTATATGAAGATTTTATTTCAGGGCGACAGCATTACCGATGCCGACCGTGACCGTGAAGATCCACATAACCTCGGCAACGGATATCCGAAATATGCGGCTGAATTTTTGAAAGAAAAATTCCCGACAGTTGATTTTGAATTCATCGACCTCGGAATAAGCGGAGATCAAACGCTTAATCTTGTCAACAGATTGCAATCGGATTTTATTGACATTCAGCCGGATATTGTTTCGATTCTTATCGGAATCAACGACACATGGCACAGAGCGGATACAAGAGAATGGCTTGACCACGCTGAGTTTGAAAAGAGATATCGCACGGTTCTTGAAGCAATAAAGACAAAGACGAATGCGAAAATCGTTATGATGGAGCAGTTCCTGCTTCCTGCCGAGGATAAGCTCTATTTCCGTGAGGATCTTGACCCGAAGATTCAGATTACAAGAAAGCTTGCCCGTGAATATGCCGATGTTTTCATTCCGCTTGACGGATTGCTTGCATCGCATTTCTGCCACGAGGATTGGCAGAAAATTTCCGCCGACGGCGTTCACCCGACCTATGACCGCGGCGCAGAGGTTATCGGAAAAATCTATGCCGATTATGTCGGTGAGTTGATTAAATAAAATATAAAAACAGGCTGTCGCAAATCGTGAAAACGAAGAAGCGACAGCCCCTTTTATTCTTCAATATCAACCTGTTCGACTGTGCCGCCGAGGGCGTTACCCATAAATATCAGGGCGTGCTTTTCAAAATCCTCTGCGTTGTCGCTGACAAAATATTTTCGTTCGCTTGTTTTCGAGTCGCTTATGATGTCTCTTTCGCCAAGACCTCTTTTCAGCTCCTCCGCCGCCGCAACCGACGAGCTGATGACCGCCACGCCGTCGCCCATAATCTCGGTGATAATATCGGAAAGCAACGGATAGTGCGTGCAGCCGAGAACGAGGGTGTCAATGCCCTGCTCCTTCAGCGGAGTGAGGTATTCACGCAAAACCTCCTCAATAACGCAGTCGCCCTTTTTGAAGCGACCCTCCTCAACGAGCGGAACGAGCAGCGGACACGCAAGGCTTATTACCTGTGCGCTTTCGTCAAAGCTGTGTATCGTCTTTTCGTATGCACCGCTGTTGACCGTTGCGTTGGTTGCAATCACGCCGATTTTTTTGTTTTTCGACAGCTCAACCGCCTTTTTTGACGCAGGCGCAACAACGCCGTAAACGGGAATATCACTGTATTTTTCCTCGATTTTATCTCTCGCCGCCGAATCCGCCGTGTTGCAGGCGATTACTATTGCTTTGATGTTAAATCGGCTGAGGAATTTCACATCGTTGAGAACATATTCAATTATCTGCTCCTTTGAGCGTGTTCCGTAGGGCACATGAGCCGTGTCGCCGAAGTATATTATGTTTTCGTTCGGCATTGTTTCGACTATGCTTTTGACGACGGTCAAGCCGCCGATTCCCGAGTCGAAAACGCCGATGTATTTCTCTTTTTCTGTCATATTTATCCTTTCGGGTTAAATCGCATTTACAATCTTCTTGAAGTGGTCGCCGCGCTCCTCAAAGCAGGTGTACTGATCGAACGAGCTGGTGGTTGGTGAAAGGAGAACCGTGTCGCCGCTTTCGGCAATTTTATTTGCCTCGGCAACAGCTTCGTCAAGCGTTGTTACGATAATTCCGTCCTCGCCGACAAGGTCATTCACAAGTCTTGCGCCGCATGCGCCGAAGCCGATAACCTTCTTAACACAGCCGAGGTGCTTTTTCATCTCGTCCATCGGCAGCCCCTTTTCAAATCCGCCGACAAGGAGAATCACGCCACGGTCAAACGCCTTGAGAGCGGTTATTGTTGCGTCGGTGTTCGTTCCCTTGGAATCGTTGTAATATTTAACGCCGCCGATTTCACGGACAAATTCAATTCGATGCTCAACGCCCTTGAAAGCCGAAACAGCGTCAAGAATAACATCGTTTGAAATGCCGATAGCCTTAGCCGCCGAAACGGCAATCATAACATTCTGCAAATTATGCTTGCCGACAATTTTAATCGCATCGAGCGGAATAATTTTTTCACCATTTATTTCAATATAGCCGTCCTTAACAATACAGTCGGCATTTTCGCCGTCGGTGCTGAAGCTTTCTTCGACGCATTTTACGGGATAGCGGTCGGTGTATTCCTTAACGACGGGATCATCGGCATTGAGCAGAAAAACATCATTATCCGCCATATTCCTGTAAACCTCGGTCTTGGACTTGTAATAATTATCAAGTCCGCCCATGAAGTCGATATGATCGGGCGTGAGGTTGATTATCGTTGCAACCTCCGGACGGAATTTATCAATATTAACAAGCTGGAAGTTTGAAATTTCGAGAGCGATATAATGTCCGCCCTCATCCATAAGACCGTTTTCCATAACTATCTCGCAAAGAGGTATTCCGATGTTGCCGCAAAGGTGAGCCTTACCCGGGAAAGCACGGCGGAGAATTTCATACGTAAGAGTAGAGGTCGTGGTTTTGCCGTTCGTTCCGGTTATTGCGATATAATGCTGGGGCTTCGCAACCTGATAGGCAAGCTCGATTTCCGTGATAACGGGAATGCTGCGCTCGTAAAGCTTCTCCATCATCGGGCTTCTGTACGGCACGCCCGGATTTTTGACAACAAGGTCAAAATCACGCTCAAAAACCGCCATTTCCTGTCCGACAATTTCAACATCATTTTCGTTGAGAAAATCAATTTCCTTTATATCCTCTTTTTTCTTGCTCTCGGAGAGGGTGACCTCTGCGCCGAGCTTTTTAAGCACCTTGATTGCCGCCATGCCGCTTCGTGCAAGTCCGACAACAAGAACCCTTTTGCCTGAAAAATCCATATATCAAAACCTCCGACCGATAAAGCTTAGGTAACTGCTGATTAAGCTATATTATATTCTCAATATCGGTAAAAGTCAATCAAAACGGGGCTCATACTTTCGTCAATTTGAATAAAAAAACGAGCAATTGTTTTATTTGTAAATTTTGATATTTTATGATATAATGAAGTATCTTAGGAAGAATGGAAAAATATCATCTTCCGAAAGGAGACATAAGTTATGAAAAAAATTCTTTTGTCGGTTCTCTCGGTTGCTCTTTGCGTTTGCCTGATCATTCCGATCGGCGTAACGGCTTTCGCAAAGAACGAGGAGACTCCGATTGTTGCCGAATCAACCGTGACTCTTGAGGAGTACCTCGCCGAGGCTGCCGCAAACGGCAACCGGGTTCAGGTGGTCAACAGCTCAAACGGCACGCTCGATAAGATCGGCGACGCTTTCGGCTCGCTCGCTTCAACAAATATCAAAACGGTCTTTATGAAGCTGCTTGCAAAGGCAATAAATCTGTTGAGCAACGTACTTATCAACATCATCGGCAAGGCTCTCGGACTTGTTATTCCGAAGACCTCAGTGCTTCATGATTATGCGGACTTTGACCTCGACAGCTACGGCAATTTCTATGCCGGTATGTCCGAATTTCTTGACGCTCCTGCGGCAGGTGCAAAATGGCATCTCGGCTACGCTCAGGCTTCGATCCTCCCCGACGATTTCGGCACAACGCCGTACACAATGGGCGGCTACGGTCTTATGGCTACAACGACCGAAACCTTTGATGGACTTTGGGTTCGCACGATCGTTCTCAACGACGGCACCGGCAGAGGAAATGTTGCATTCTGCGTGCTTGACGCAATCGGCATCGCAAATGCGGATGTTCGTCTTATCCGTGAAGCTGTTTCCGACTTTGCAAAGGCCAACAACATCGTCAGCGTCAATGTTTCCGTTACCCATACCC
The DNA here is from genome assembly GCA_963616775.1 of Eggerthellaceae bacterium. Lineage (GTDB taxonomy): Bacteria > Bacillota > Clostridia > Oscillospirales > Acutalibacteraceae > CAG-488. The sequence goes on from CAVELL010000024.1 coordinate 16,284, forward strand.
ACAGCGGCATCGACCTTCAGGGCGTGTGGGACAACACCGTCTCCAACGTGCTGAGCAACCTTTTCCTTTCAAATCTCGGTCTTGCTCCGATCAAAAGCGGCGTTAACCGCACATTCCTCAACAAAATAATCGAACAGTGCTCGGCAACCATCAAGTCGGCTTATTCCGACATGACCGGCGGCACGCTCACCCTTGCAAAGAAGGACATTGCGGACGATTATCTTCGTGACAGAACCGCTCCGTATGTTTTTGACGGCAACCTTTACCGTCTTATGTTCACACCCGACGATAAGAACGAAAAGGGCACGGTTATTGCAACATTCAGCGCACACCCGGAGAACTCCGGTTACGGTCACACGGTTATCTCTGCCGACTTCGTTCCTTACATTGAGGAGGTTGTCAACAAGGCAGGCTATAACTTCATCTATATTCAGGGCTGTATAGGTACTATCACCTATCAGCGGGGTGTATCCGACGACGGACTCGACCTCACAAGATACGAGGAAACGGTCAGATACGGTCACGAAATAGGCTATATCATTCTCGGTCTGACAAAGAGCGAAGCAGAGTGCAAGACCATGAACTACGCTCTCGGCGATTTTCTCGGAGAGTCCGAGTACGGTTCATCCGAGGGCTACACCTCTTGGTACAAGGATTGGGAATCAGTCAGCGAGAGCGAGGTCGCTCCGATGCTCAACATCGCTCACAAGCAGTATATCATTGAGGTTTCCAATGTCCTTATGGATATCGTCGGCAAGACGGGTATCACGGATTATTTCTTCCTCTATGATAAAACAAGCGGTAAGTATTACACAGTTACGGAGTCGGGCTACATGGAGCTTGGCAATTCGCTTCTTGTTGAGCTTTGCCCGGGTGAAACCTACGGCGAGCTTCTCATGGGCGGCGACGGACTCAAGGGCTTTGATTATCCGTCACTTCGTGAAATGTACGGCGAAAATATCATCGTATTCGACCTTATGAATGACGCTATCGGTTATATAGAGCCGGACAATAATTTTGTAATGGCAGGCGTACAGTACAGTGAGAAGAACGATGAGTTTGACACTGACACATGGTGTCTTATCTCCTGGGGTCAGAACACCGCTTCAAAAGTAATTTCGGAGTTCATCGATCTTGTTGACAGCGTAAGGTAAAACCGAAAAAGCGACTGTTCTTCAGCAGAACCCCGGAGAACAAAATACAATAAAGCTATAATTCACATTTCGGCAAGCATACGGAGCCGATTGCGAATTATAGCTTTTAATTTTTGTTTATGACTGTTAAGGCAATACCGCAAAACGGGGTTGTGCGAATTGTCTTAAAAATCCTCGGGCTGACAGTCCGTTCATTTTATCAGTAATTATTTGATTTTTAAGGTTCGCAGATATTTTTTCTGCTCATCCGTAATGCGAAAGCTTTCAATCGCCTTTTGTATGGCTTTGTTATGCGTCTGTTTTTCAAGGCGATGATTCTCGATATACGGAACCGCCTCGCCATAGTTTTTTGCCAGCGCGGTCGCAAAATACCACGCAACCATCATTCTGACATAGTATTCGTCTCGGCGGACGGAGCAGACACGCTCGGCGCATTCCGCCGTGAAGCTTTCGCCGAGAAAAAAATCCATAAGCATTTTTATTCCGAACCGCACGGTGTACGGATTGTCGGCAACAAGCCATTCGGGAATTTTTGAATAAAGCTCGGACAGGTGCAGCTTAAAAGCCGGAATTCTTATCATGTCGCAGGTCGCCCAGTTATCGACAAACGGAAGAAAATTGTCAAGCCTTTTTATCGCAGCGTCGTAATCTTTTTCAAAGCCGAGCAGTGCGGCATGGACATTGTTTTCTTCGTAATATTTGTGCGGTAAAATTTTCAAAAAGCTTTCGTAATCTCCGCTTTTGTAGAGTTCTTTTGCAAATTGTTTAAGCTGCGGCGAACGCACACCGATAACCGTTTCCTTTTCAACCGTCGGCATCAGAGCCGCATGAAAATCACGGTACTTTTCGTCACGCAATTCAAAAAGCTTTTGCCGAACATATTTTTCTGTTTCATTCATTTTATCAAACGCTTTCCAAAAAATCTTCAATAGCTTTCACTCTTTTTTCGAGTGAAAAATCCTTTGCTCTTTTCTTTTCTTCTTCACTGAATTTTTCAAGGAGCGACGGATTTTCCAAAACCGTTTTCATTGCATTGTAAAGCCCGTCCTCGGAATTTTCACAAATAATTCCGCACTCGTTCTCACCGAAAATTTCCCTCATTCCCGAACATTCGGTTGTAATTACGGGAACATTCAAAGCAACAGCTTCGCTGACTGCGGTGCTGTACCCCTCGGCATAGGACGCGCAAACAAACACATCGGAATTTTTAATATACTTGTACGGGTTCGATTGGAAGCTTGCAATTTTTATATAATCATCAAGGTGATTATCCCTCACCGCTTTTCTGATATTGTCCTTTTCAAATCCGCTTCCCATTATAAGAACGGAAAACTCATATCCGTCTTCCCTGAGCTTTTGACAAACCGAAACAAAACGGTCGTAGGCTTTCACTTTTTTGAAGCTGCCGGCAAGGACAAATTTCATACCGTTCCCAAGCTCAAAATCCGGTTCTTCCTTGCTTTTTTCAATGACCTTGTCAAAATCTATCGGATTGTAAAGAACATACAGCTTTTCGTCCATTCCGTATTTTGTCTTGAATGCCTCACGCATTGTTTGAGAAACACATACAATCGCATCAAAGTTTTCGTAGCACTTTTTCTCTTCCTCTGCCGATCCGAAAACGGCTTCGCTCCAAGGATAATTGATTACATCCGTATGAACCCACGCTATTTTTTTGCAGTTTCTTTTTCGAGAGTTGCCGATAATTTTTGTCGAATAGCCCTCGCAAAAAGCTATTTCAACATCATACCGTCCACGTATCATAAGCCTTCTGACAAAGTTGGGTGATGCTTCTATTGCAAGCTTTGCAAAAAACTTGTTAATAAAGCATCGCACTTTTGAAAAATTTTCGCCCTGATGTGCAAACGACTTATGTTTTGCATGTTGCTTAATAGTTTCTGTGTAAAATTCATTGTCAGTTTTTGAAAAAACTGTAGTCTTAAATTTTTCAGGGTTCAAATTCGATACAATATTTGTAATAATTGTTTCTGCCCCACCCTGATCAAGACATTCAATTAAAAAAAGTATTGATTTCATACTGATTACCGCAATTTCTTTCCAATTATGGATAATACTTTATTTACTATCGAATTGTAAGCTCTGATAAACGGTTGCGGATCTTTCCTGTTAAAAATCATCATTACATTTGTTTTTCTTACATCCGATAACCATTTAAAAATGCTTATGTTTTTATCAATGACATTATTTAAATCATCACGTTCACTCATCATGTAAACATTTTTAAAATGTACTGTCGGTATTTCAATACCAAGCTTCGCATTGTACCATACCAAAGCCATATTAAATCCTCCGGCTGTAAAAGCGTACGAGGATGCACCGTTTCTCAAGTTTATTTCTATAAAATAGGGCACACCATCAACAAGCTTAATATCCAGATCGAATATACCGTCAAAATCTATGCTGTCCAAAAAACGATCAACCGTTTCAAAATCTATATATGTAATTTCATTCTTTATTATTGAAAAACTTGTACTTCCTCTATTTGCGGGATACTCTCGTATTTTTTCCAGCTGGCCAAACATAAAGAGTCTTTTCCCGGGGATTTTACATCCACTATAATCTATCATAAGATTATTTTTACCCTCAACAAAATCTTGTACAAGAACGTGAGAATAAATGCTTTCATCAGAGTAAAAGAATTGTAATGCTTTTTCAACCTCTTCATTTGTCCTGCAAACAACAATATCTGCTTTTTTTCCTTCAACACTTAAAAGCGGTTTAATCAAAAACGGCAGCGAATAATTTTTTATAAATTCTTTTCCTTTCTCATCAAGCTCAACCGTTTTTCCTTTAGGAATATTAAATCCGGCATTTTTTGCCGCTTCGCACATAACGGATTTGTCCATTATATGTTCAATATTTCCTTTTGCACCGGGACAAATACAATTTTTTTCAAGCAAAGCTCTGTTTCTGTCAATGTAAAGTGCCGCAAGATCGCTGGATGGAAAGAGGAGAGATGGCAAACTTTGAGTGTCGGCAATAGAACATATAGCGTCTATTACAGCTTTTTCGTCAAAGGCACGAATTGTTTTTATTGTATATTTACTGTCCTCGCCATAACCGCCGTTTGACATATTTATAAAATAGCACGGAATACCTTGTTCGCCAAGACTTCTGATTAAACCAAGAGAGTTGAAATGCCAATCACCGATAATTATCGCTGCATTTTTCAAAGTTTTTTCTTTACTATCCATATAATCCTCCTCAAGTTAAATCTTTTTTTCTTCACATCAACGAGCTCAATTTCATTTGTTCTCGCATAGGTGTGAACGCCGAGAACGGTATCATTTCCGCTTGCAATTTGAGATGGAAAAAGTTCAGAATATTTTTTTTCGCTGTAACTGCTTTCCGATTTATTGATTTCATAAAAGATAAGCCCTGAACCGTAGTTTGCATTTGTGCAGTTTTGCGCCGGACGCAACCGCATACCTTTGTGTTCAATAATTCGTCCTGCTCCTCGTGAAATTTGATCGGTCGGCTTGACAGGATTTTCGAAAGAAGGTTTGCCTGTTTTTATATTAAAAATCTCAAGCTGAGTTTTCATTTCGGCAGGAGAAGTGATAACTGATGTAATAATGTCGTCACAGTCAATAACGGTATCAACGGCGTCCTTTATTTTTACAACCACTCTGTCCTTTACCCATTCGGTTGGAAATTTTTTTGCACGATAGAGTTGAATACATCCGTCGTCACGGGTTTCCGGCATCATATAAACAATGTCGTTTTCTTCAAAAACATATGGATAGGAAAGATGGAAGCTTTCTTCCAAAACCACTTGCGGTTGTGTGAATTTGCCGTCAATAAATTCAGAATAACCAATCAAGCCTTTTTCCTTAACATTATCAAACATTTCAACAAACAGATATGTTTTTCCGTTTTTTTCAAAAAGAAACGGATCGGCATACCAATATCGTTTTGTCGCTTTCAATTCGTCAAAATAATATGCCTTTTTGTCCGCTTCGACAACCGTATCGTCGGCTGAATAACGACGAAAAGCAATATCCCAATATTCCTCAATAAAGATTTCTTTTACAGGACGCATAAAAACCCACCTCTTTCAGTCATTATATCATTTATCAATATTTTTTTCAACAAAAAAGACTGCGCCGAGTGACGCAGTCTTTGAAAATTTGCGATTATTTGTACATCGGGCCGTAAACCCGGCATGCACGGTAGTCCTGACCCTCTTTGTCCATTCCAAAGTAGTTCCAGTTTGCCGGACGGAAGATTTTTTCTTCGGGAACATTATGAAGAGAAACGGGGATACGGAGCATTGAGCACATTGTGATGAGGTCTGCACCGATGTGTCCGTATGTTGATGCGCCGTGGTTTGCGCCCCAGTTGTTCATGAGGTCGTAGGCCGACTTGAAAGCGCCCTTGCCGTTGCAGATCGGAGTGAACCATGTGCAGGGCCATGTGTAGTCCGTCCTCTTCCAGAGCGCATCCGTTACATCATCGGGAAGTCCGACATAGTAACCCTCGCAGATCTGGATTGTCGGTCCGATACCCTTAACAAGGTTGATACGGATCATTGTTGCCGGCATTTCGTTCTTTGTAACGAAGCGTGAGGAATATCCGCCGCCACGGAAATAGCCGTTGTCGGCAGCGTTCCATGTTGTAGCCTTGAGCATTGTGTCAACATCCTCGTCGGTTACATCGTACCACGGCTTCATGCAAGCCTCGCCCTTGTCGTTCTTCAGCTCGCCGCAAGCGTCAAGACATGATGCGCCGGAGTTGATGAGGTGGAGGAATCCGCCTGCCTCCTTTGCGTGACCCTCAAGCTCGTAGCCCGTAACTCTCTTGACGGACTCTGCGCTCCAGTGAGTACGAACATCGGAGAACATTGACGGCTGGTTTGTGAGGAGCTTTTCAAAGAGCATTGAAATACCGTTGAGAACGTCGTTCTCAGTTGCAAGGATATAAGGCTCTCTTACGCCGTTCCAGTCAAAGGAGGTGTTGAGAAGCGCCTCGGAAAAGTCTGCGTTCGGCCAATGGTCTGTCCACTGGCGCTGACCCTGGAAGCCTGCGGCAATGGCATTGTGACCCGCCATCTCTTCCTCTCTGCCCTCGGGAAGATTCTTGTTGCCGTTCATGAGATCCTTGATGATGCACATCATCTTGACCGTGAACTCCCAATCCTTTTCCTTCTGCTCGTCCGATTTTCTTACGAAGTCGGGGTTCTTATCGAAGCCCTCGGGGCAATGCTCCTTTGTCCACTTGTAAGCCTTCTTGTATTCTTCCTCGTCATAGATGTTTTCTTCCATTCGGCGGAGGATTTCAACCTCGTCAACGGATTCAACTCTCATGCCAAGATATTCCTCGATGAAATCGGGGTCGATTGAAGAACCGGCGATACCCATGCAGATCGAGCCAATCTGAAGATATGACTTGCCCTTCATTGTTGCAACGGCAACAGCGGCACGGGCAAAGCGAAGAAGCTTTTCACGGACATCGTCGGGAAGATTCTCGGACTCGTCAGCCTCCTGAACCTCTCTGCCGTAGATACCGAAAGCGGGAAGACCCTTCTGCGCATGAGCGGCAAGAACGGATGCGAGGTAAACTGCGCCCGGACGCTCCGTTGCGTTGAAGCCCCAAACGCCCTTGATCGTGTTGGGATCCATATCCATTGTCTCGGAACCGTAGCACCAGCAGGGAGTTACGGAAAGAGTAATGGCAACGCCCTCTTTCTTGAACTGCTCGGCGCAGGCTGCCGTTTCTGCAACACGACCGATGGTGGTGTCGGAAATAACGACCTTAACCGGCTCACCGTTTGAATACTTGAGGTTTTCCTCAAAGAGCTTCTTGGCTGCCTTAGCCATGCCCATTGTCTGCTCCTCAAGAGACTCTCTGACCTTGAGAGGTCCTCGTCTTGCGTCGATGATAGGACGGATACCGATTACGGGGTATTCGCCCAGATATCTGTTTTCTGCCATATTAAATTCATCCTTTCGTTGAATTATTTTTTATATAAATCTGCAAGCAGATTTTTGATTTTATTAACTTGCGTTGTTTTTTCTCCTTGTGAACCTCAAGCCTTTCTATTTTAATTTAAGTCACCTTGAGAAAATCCTCGTAAGCACTTGCCCACTTGTCCGTGTCCTTTGGTTCAAAGGTTTTCAGCTCGGAGGAAGCGGCAACGATTTTTCTTGCCTGTCCGATGTTCTCAACCGAACCGTCGGACATGAGCTGAACCGCAACATTGCCCATAACGGTTGCCTCGATCGGGCCTGCCTTAACCGTGCGGTCGCAGGAGCTTGCGGTCATCCGGCAAAGCAATCCGTCCTTTGTGCCGCCGCCGATAACATGAATAACCGGATAGTCACGCTCGGTGCACTCCCTGAGCTTTTCAAATGTCAGCCTGTATTTCATCGCAAGGCTTTCATAGATACAGCGCATAATTTCGCCGACGGTTTCGGGAACATACTGTTCCGTCCTGCGGCAAAACTCACGCACACGCTCGGGAATGTTGCCGTGCGGAACAAACTCCGGCGCATCGGGATCAATGAAGCACTTGAACGGCTCTGCGGCAAGCGCAAGCTTTTCAAGGTCGGCATAGGAATACTCCTTGCCCTCTCGCTTCCACTGCCGGCGGCTCTCTTGAATGAGCCAAAGTCCGATTATGTTCTTGAGGAAGCCTGTCGAACCGTCGAAGCCGCCCTCGTTCGTGATGTTTATGTTCATTGAGGTTTCGTTGACTATCGGCTTGTCAAGCTCTGTGCCGAAGAGCGACCATGTGCCGCTCGAAAGGAAGGCAAAGTCGCCGTCCTCGCACGGAACGGAGGTGATAGCCGACTGAGTGTCGTGACCGCAGACGGAGATAACGGGAACGGGATCAACGCCGCATTCCTCGCAGATTTCCTTTGAAAGCTCGCCGAGAACCGTGCCCGGCTGAACGATCGGAGCAAAGATAGATTCCTTGATTCCGAAAGTGTCAAGAATGTCCTTTGACCATGTTCTCTTGTCAAGGTCAATGAGCTGTGAGGTGGAGGCTATCGAGTATTCGGCGCACATTTTGCCCGTAAGCATATAGCCGAAAAGGTCGGGCATAAAGAGCATTTTGTCTGCACGCTCAAGCATCCACGGTCTGTATTTTTTGAGTGAAATAAGCTGAAAAAGGGTGTTCAGCTCCATAAACTGGATTCCCGTAATGCCGTAAAGCTTTTCTTTCGGCATGGTCTTGAAGGCTTCATCAACAAGGCCGACGGTTCTTGCGTCACGGTAGTGAACGGGATTTTCCATCAGCTTGCCCTCGGAGTCTATAAGTCCGAAGTCAACGCCCCATGTGTCGATTCCGATTGAATCGAAGCCGCCTGCGATTTTCGCCTTGACAATGCCCTGCTTTATCTCGTAAAAAAGACGCAGAACATCCCAGTACACCGTGCCGCCGACGCTTACGGGGTCATTGGAAAAACGATGCACTTCTTCAAGTGTGATTTTGCCGCCGTCAAAGCAGCCGATTATCGCTCTGCCGCTTGATGCGCCGAAGTCAAAGGCTAAAACTCTTTTAGTCATTTATAACAACACCCTTTTGGAGAATAATATTGGCGTAAATCGCCGTTTCGCCCGTTGCGACGATTGCAAAAGCGTTCTTCGCCTTGTCGTAGAAATCGAAACGCTCGATAAGTCCGATGTTCTTGTCTCCCTCGTTCTTTTCGATGATCTCTTTGTAGGTTGCCCAGATCTCGGGACGGTTGTCGGGATCGTCGTTGTCCATGAGGGAAACGGGAGCGTCAACATAAGTGTCAAGCGGCATAAGCTTGAGAATAGCGTCGAGAATTTCGGGTACGCCGTGACCGTCAAGACGAACAAGACGCTGAGCGTTTGTTGCGGCAGGGAAATTGCCGTCGCCGATTACAATGTAGTCGCCGTGACCCATCTCCATAAGGATTTTGAGAAGCTCAGGGGAAAGAATCGAAGGTATGTTTTTAAGCATAATAATATACTCCTCTTTTAGCTATATTTAAGGCAACACCGCAAAATCGGAAGATTGCCCTATATCATTATAACTGATGTTTAAAGAAAAATAAAGAGAAATACAGGAAAAAGTTACATAAAAACAGGGAAGAAATTTTGTTATAAGGTTGTTTACTTATCGTTCCGCAAGCTTGACCGATCAGCACTCTGTATGTTAATATATTAAGGCAATGCCGCACAATTGAGGTGTGCGGTATTGCCTTAAAGGTTAAGGAAGTAATTGAAAGAGGGATGGAATAATGTTTGCAAAGGTCAACAGCATGGGTATTTTCGGCATGGAGGTTTTTCCTGTCAGCGTCGAAGCCGACATTTCGTCGGGATTACCGCGCTTTGACGTGGTCGGTCTGCCCGATTCCGCAGTCAGCGAATCGCGCGACCGTGTACGCTCGGCGATGAAGAACAGCGGCTTTGATTTTCCCGTCAGCCGTATTACCGTGAACCTTGCCCCTGCCGACCGCCGCAAGGAGGGACCGCTCTACGACCTTGCAATCTTCATAGCTTTGCTTGAAGCGTCCGAACAGCTCAACGTCAAAACCGACGGCTATATCTTTCTCGGCGAGCTGTCGCTTGACGGCAAGGTACGCCGCGTCAACGGCGTTCTCCCGATGGTAATCGGAGCCTGTCAAAGCGGCATTAAGAATATTTTTGTTCCGTCGGATAATGCGAACGAGGCGGCAATTGTTGAGGGTGTGAATATTTACCCCGTTTCCGACGTCTTTGCCGTTCTCGGACATCTGCGCGGCTCAAAGCCGATTGAGCCTGCGAAGCCGCTTGAGAGCGACGGCGCGGAGGTTCTCGATTATATACCCGATTTCGCCGACGTCAAGGGTCAGTTTGAAGCAAAGCGCGCCCTTGAGGTTGCGGCGGCAGGCGGTCACAATACGCTGATGATAGGCAGCCCCGGCTCGGGTAAAAGCATGCTTGCCAAGAGGATTCCGTCGATTTTGCCGTCAATGACCTTTGAGGAAAGCCTTGAGACAACCAAAATCTATTCCATATCGGGAGCTTTGAAAAACAGCTCCGGTCTCGTAACACAGCGTCCGTTCCGTGCACCGCATCACACGGTCTCGACAATCGGACTCGCAGGCGGCGGAGCGATTCCGAAGCCCGGTGAAATCTCCCTTTCGCACAACGGTGTGCTGTTTCTTGACGAGCTTCCCGAATTTTCGCGTCAGGCAATGGAAATGCTGCGTCAGCCGCTTGAGGACGGAAAAATCACAATTTCAAGAGCGTCGGGCGCGTCAACCTATCCTTGCTCGGTTATGCTTGTCTGCGCAATGAATCCGTGTCCGTGCGGCTACTACGGTCACCCGACAAGAAAATGTACCTGCCGCGACGGCGCAGCCGCCAAATATCTTTCAAAAATCAGCGGTCCCCTGCTTGACCGAATCGACATACATATCGAGGTTCCGCCCGTCGATTTTGAAAAACTCTCCGACGAGCACCGCGGCGAACCGTCATCACAAATCAAGAAAAGGGTGGAAGCCGCACGCAAAATTCAGCAGGAGCGTCTCAAGGGAACATCGGCAAACTGCAACGCGCAAATGAATGCGGCAATGACGAGGGAGTTCTGCAAGGCGAGCGACGCAGCAATGAAAATGCTTCAGGTTGCTTTCGACAGGCTCGGTCTTTCAGCCCGCGCTTACGATAAAATCCTCCGAGTTGCGCGGACGGTTGCCGACCTCGACAACTCGCAAATCATCGAAGCAACGCACATTGCCGAGGCTATTCAATACCGTTCGCTGGACAGAAAGTTCTGGACAAGATAAGTAAATCGTAAGAATCGAAAATATTGACACAGAATCAAGGTATGATATAATCAGAATGGTTGATTGTATCATACCTTATTTATTGAACCGTCGGCAAAGACTGAGCTTCAACAAGCGAAAGGAATACGGAGTTTTATGCAATCTGAGAAGGAAAACAAAGCCCGAAAAACAATATATTATGAAAACGAGCTTACAGATGATTTCGCAAAAATGGGCATTGAAATAAAGCCCTTGCGTGAGAATTACCGCTACATTCGCAGGGGTCCCTTGTGGCGTCTTTTTTCGTTTGTTCTTTACAGAATCATAGGTCAGCCGCTGGCGTGGCTCTACACAAAAATCGTACCGCTCCACCGCTTTAAAAACAGGAGGGCTATTTTTAAGGTCGGGCTGTCGGGTGCGTATGTTTACGCGAACCACACCAATTTTATACTCGACGCATTCTTGCCGAATTTGCTGCGGCATTTTCGCAGAGGATATATTGTTGTAGGCCCCGACACCATGTCTGTTCCGGGACTTAACAACATCGTTGAGATGCTCGGTGCAATTCCTCTCGGCTCGACAATCAAGCAGAAAAAAGAAATGGTCAAGTGCGTTAAAACACGTATACGCCAGCGAAACCTTATCACAATCTATCCGGAAGCTCATATGTGGCCTTACTTTACGGGTATACGTCCGTTTACCGACGCTTCGTTCAGCTACCCTGCGCATACGGGTACGCCTGTTTTTGCGATGACCACCTGTTACCAAAAGAGGAAGCTCGGCAAATTTCCGAAAACCGTAACTTTTATTGACGGTCCGTTCTACCCCGACGAGAATCTGCCGATGTCCGAAAGGAAAAAGGCTTTGAGGGATCAATGCTACAACGCAATGAAAGCCCGCGCGGAGAAAAACTCAACATACGAATATATTGTTTACCGAAAAAAAGAAGACCGAAGCTTATAACAAAATGAATAAAATGTAAATTTCTCCGAAAATCTTGACTGTCAAACAAAATATGGTATAATCGGATTAAGCGGTAAAGCATCAGCTTTATCCAGAAGGAGGAGAATTTATGACAAGACAACAAATTAAAGCAATGGCTCGCGCACAGCTCGGCAACGGCATATTCGGCAACACCTGGCTTATCGCCGTTGTTGTGATTGTAATTCAAATGGCAGTGACCTACTTTGTCAACGGAATCCCCTGCGTCGGACAGATTGCGGCAATTTTGCTTGCGGGACCGATTTCTTACGGCGTTGCTTCAATGTTCCTTAAGCAGACCCGCACGGGCGAAAAGATGGATATTCCCGATATCATCAACGGTTTTAAGGATGATTTTTCAAACACCTTTCTCATCGGGCTTATGACATTTATCTTCACTTTTTTGTGGAGCCTGCTCTTTGTCATTCCCGGCATTGTTAAGAAATACGCTTATTCAATGGCAATGTATATCAAAAATGATAACCCCGACTATGACTGGAAAAGATGCATTGACGAAAGTCAGGAAATGATGCGTGGTCACAAAGCCGAGCTGTTCATACTCGATTTGAGTTTTCTCGGCTGGATGATCGTCGGAACTCTTTGCGCCGGCGTCGGAGTGTTCTGGGTCAACGCCTATATGGCGGCAGCACATGCTCAGTTCTATGAGGATCTCAGACTGCACGGCGTTCAGCCCGAGCAGCAGCCGAATTTCTGATAACCGTTTTCGAAGCTCCCAAAGCCGCAGTTTACATTTGCTCGAAAAAAATTTCAGTCAATACCGCACAATCGGAGTGTGCGAATTACCTTAACAAGCATTATTGATAGGCGACTGCCCGTTAACTGAGCAGTCGCCTATATTTTGCGAAGAGACAAAACAAGTAATAAGTGAATTGCATTTTATTGGGATTTTCGGGAATAAAAAGTTAAAAAATTTGTCTTAATATAGTTTACATCTCAAAATAAAAGTGTTATTATTATGGGTGGTAAATTATGAATTGCTATTAACTTTACAAGGAGGAACAAAGAATGGCAAGAACAAAGAAAACCATGGATGGTAATACCGCCGCCGCACACGTATCTTATGCGTTCACGGAAGTTGCCGGTATCTATCCCATCACTCCGTCGAGTCCGATGGCTGACTATGTTGACCAGTGGTCGGCACAGGGACGTAAAAACATTTTCGGCACAACCGTCAAGGTTGCCGAGATGCAGTCCGAGGCAGGTGCCTCCGGTACTGTACACGGCTCTTTGGCAGCGGGTGCGCTGACAACAACTTACACGGCGTCACAGGGACTTCTCCTTATGATTCCTAATATGTACAAGATCGCCGGCGAGCTCCTTCCCTGCGTGTTCCATGTATCCGCTCGTTGCGTTGCGTCTCACGCGCTTAACATCTTCGGCGATCACTCAGACGTTTATGCCTGCCGTCAGACAGGCTTCGCAATGCTTGCGGAAACAAATCCGCAGGAGGTTATGGATCTCGGCGCGGTTGCTCACCTTGCAGCGATTGAGGGCAGAGTTCCGTTCATCAACTTCTTCGACGGCTTCCGTACTTCTCACGAAATTCAGAAGATTGAAACCTGGGATTACGACGACCTTAAAGAAATGTGCGATATGGATGCAGTTGCCGCATTCAGACACAGGGCTCTCAATCCCGAGCATCCCGTAATGCGCGGTTCTCACGAGAACGACGATATCTTCTTCCAGCACCGCGAGGCTTGCAACAAGTACTATGACGCAGTTCCGGCTGTTGTTGAGAAGTACATGGGCAAGGTAAATGCAAAGCTCGGCACAAACTATCAGCTCTTCAACTACTACGGTGCCGAGGACGCAGAGAACGTAATCGTTGCTATGGGTTCAATCTGCGACGTTGCGGAGGAGGTTATCGACTACCTTACCGCTAAGGGCGAGAAGGTAGGACTCATCAAGGTTCGTCTTTACAGACCTTTCTCGGTTGAAAAGTTTGTTGAGGCAATTCCGGCTTCCTGCAAGAAGCTCGCTGTTCTTGACAGAACAAAGGAGCCCGGCTCAATCGGTGAGCCTCTCTTCCTTGACGTTGTTGCCGCTCTCAACGCAGCGGGCAAGGACGGCATCAAGGTTATCGGCGGACGTTACGGTCTCGGTTCCAAGGATACGCCGCCGTCAAGCGTATTCGCTGTATATGACGAGCTCAAGAAGGACACTCCCAAGGCTCACTTTACAATCGGTATCAACGACGATGTAACTTATCTTTCACTTGAAGAGAAGCCGGCTCCGAACACCGCAGCCGAGAGCACGATCGAGTGTAAATTCTGGGGTCTCGGTGGTGACGGTACAGTCGGCGCAAACAAGGACTCCATCAAGATTATCGGTGACCACACAGACAAGTATGCTCAGGCATATTTCCAGTACGACTCAAAGAAGACCGGCGGTATCACTATCTCCCATCTTCGTTTCGGTGATGAGCCGATCAAGAGCCCCTATTATGTAAACAAGGCTGACTTTGTTGCCTGCCACAACCCGTCCTACATCGAGAAAGGCTACAAGATGGTCAACGATGTTAAGCCGGGCGGAGTATTCCTTATCAACTGCCAGTGGGATGCCGCTGAGCTTGCCGAGAAGATGAACGCAGAGACAAAGCAGTACATCGCAAAGAACAATGTTCAGCTCTATACGGTTGACGCTATCGACATCGCCGCAGAGATCGGTCTCGGCAAGCGTACAAACACAGTTCTTCAGTCCGCTTTCTTTGCTCTTGCAAAGGTTCTTCCTGTTGACGAGGCAATCGGCTACATGAAGGAAAAAGCACAGAAGTTTATGAAGAAGGGCAAAGAAATCGTTGAGATGAACGAAAAGGCTATTGACGCAGGCGCAACGGCATTCGTTAAGATCGACGTTCCGGCCGACTGGGCAAACGCGGTTGACGCTGACGTTGAGGTTAAGACCGAGGGTCCGGCAAAGCTTGTTGAGCAGGTTGACAGCATTATGAAGCCTGTCGGACACATGGACGGCTATGAGCTTTCTGTCGGCAAGTTCTCAAGTCATGTTGACGGTACGTTTGAGCAGGGTGCATCGGCTTACGAGAAGCGCGGCGTTGCGGTTATGGTTCCCGAGTGGAACGCCGAGACCTGCGCAAAATGTAACAAGTGTGCTTATGTTTGTCCGCATGCTACCATCAGACCCTTCGCTCTCAGCGAGGAGGAGAAGGCAGCGGCTCCGGCAGTAACAAAATTTGCTCCGAAGCCGATTGTAAAGACAAGCTACACATATACTCTTGCAATTTCTCCGATGGATTGTATGGGCTGCGGCGTATGTATCGGCGTTTGCCCGACCAAGTCGCTCAAGATGGTATCCCGTGAGAGCCAGGACGAGCAGCAGGCAGCATTTGATTACTGCGTAGCTAACGTTGACGAGAAGAAAGACCTCACAGCTAAGATCAACGTTATCTCCAGCCAGTACAAGAAGCCTCTCCTTGAGTTCTCAGGCTCATGTGCAGGCTGTGCGGAGACATCTTATGCACGTCTTATCACACAGCTCTTCGGTGACAGAATGTATATCTCCAACGCAACAGGCTGTTCTTCAATCTGGGGCGGTCCGGCTGGTACATCACCGTATACAACAGACAAGAACGGCAAGGGTCCGGCATGGGCAAACTCCCTCTTTGAGGATAACGCAGAGCACGGCTACGGTATGTACCTCGGTCAGAAGGCTCTCAGAAACAACCTCATCGAGAAGGTTACGGCTCTTGCAGCTAAGGACGGCGTAAGCGCAGAGATTAAGGCTGCCGCAGACGAGTACCTTGCAACAGTAAACGACGGCGAGAAGAACAGCACTGCAACAGATGCTCTCGTAGCTGAGCTTGAGAAGTGCGGCTGCGACGACGCTAAGGAAATCCTCGCTCAGAAGGATTACCTCTCCAAGAAGTCCGTATGGATCTTCGGCGGCGACGGTTGGGCTTATGATATCGGCTTCGGCGGACTTGACCATGTTCTTGCTTCCGGTGAAGATGTAAACGTTATGGTATTCGATACCGAGGTTTACTCCAACACAGGCGGACAGGCCTCCAAGGCTTCTCAGATCGGTCAGGTTGCTCAGTTCGCAGCAGCAGGTAAGGCGATTGCCAAGAAGAGCCTTGCCGAGATCGCAATGTCTTACGGCTATATCTATGTTGCTCAGATCGCTATGGGCGCAGACCAGAACCAGACGCTCAAGGCTCTCCAGGAGGCTGAGGCTTATCCGGGACCGTCACTTGTTATCGGTTACGCTCCCTGCGAGATGCACAGCATTAAGGGCGGCATGGTAAACTGCCAGGCTGAGATGAAGAGAGCGGTTGAGTGCGGATACTGGAATATGTTCCGTTACAACCCGGCACTCAAGGCAGAGGGCAAGAATCCGTTTACAGTTGATTCTAAGGTTCCTGCAACAGAGGGCTACCGTGCATTCCTTATGAACGAGGCTCGTTACTCGGCTCTTACACGTTCATTCCCGGAGAGAGCGGAAAAGCTCTTCGAGAAGGCAGAGGACGGCGCAAAGGATCGTTATGCACATCTCCAGAAGCTTGTTAAGCTTTACGGCACAGAGGAATAATTCCTCCGAATAAATAAATTAAGCAGGTGGTTGCCTCGGCAATTACCTGCTTTTTTGAATGCTCGAACTTGTTTCGGTATATTGTTACCGACTAAAAAATCAAGAGTTGACGGAATGAAACGCGCGTAAGCATATAAAAAGAACAACGGGACTGCCGCATATCGTTTTCACGACTTTCGACAGTCCCGTTTTATGGTGGAGACGAAGAGGATCGAACTCTCGACCTTACGGATGCGAACCGTACGCTCTCCCAGCTGAGCTACGCCCCCGAATTATAAAAGGATAACGCACAACACAGGCGCACGCTTTATCCAACGCTAAGATTATAGTCTTTCTTTCTCCGTTTGTCAAGATTTTGTTTGTTTGATTTTTGATTTTCGATAACCTTTTCGATAAATATAAAATTTACTCTTTCTTTTCTGCCAATTCATATAAATTTAAAAATTAGATGAAAAAATAAACACATAAAAAATGCAAAAAACGCCATAAAGCATTTGCTTTTGCAACAATTCGTGATATAATGGTACGGACGGCAATCGGGGAGTTTTCACCGGTTGTCATCCACAAAGAGAAAGGATTGTTTTTATGGCTGAAAAAGCGAAAAAAATGAAGCTTAACTACGGCAAAACTCTTGTAATAGGTTTTGCCTTTATGGCGTCCTCAATTGCGTGGGGCGTTTATGATCCCTATATTACCACTCTGCTCAACAAAATTCTCGGCGAGTCCGCTCTGATTTCGAGTTGGAGTGCAAAGCTTGTTGAAAGATTCCCTGTTCTTCTCGACTTTATGCAGGCTCAGGGTGAGGATGTCGGTTCGGCAGCAACAGGCTTCACGCTCGTTCCTCTTTTTATCGGTATTATAATGACTTTTGATAACATCTTCGGCGTTATCTTCCAGCCGACATTCGGCAAGATTTCCGACAGATGCCACACCCGAATCGGCAAGCGCAAACCGTTTATCCTCATCGGCGCACCGTTGGCTGCGGTTATTTTTGCGATTATTCCGAGAGTTGCTCTCCACGAAAACGGCAGCATTTCCGGAATGATGATCTGCATTATTCTTTTTGTTTTTGTAATGTCGTTCTGGCGCGCTCCCTGCGTTGCGCTTATGCCCGACCTTACCCCGCCCGCGCTGAGAAGTGAGGGAAACTCGGTTATCAACCTTGTCGGCGGAGTCGGCAGCTTGCTTGCCTTGCAGGCGGCAACCATTGTCTGCGCAATCGGCGGTTGGGATAAGGGCACACAGGAAGATGAGTATATCCCGTATGTTTTTCTTTTTGCCTCAATCGTGATGATTGTCTGCACGCTCGTCGTTGCGTTCTTTGTTAAGGAGCCGGACAGCAGACTTAAGGTTCAGATGCAGAAAAATATGGAAAACGACGCCAATGCTAAGAAAAAGGCCGAAAAAGAAGCCGCCAAAAAGGAAAAAGCGCGTCTCAAGGCAATCAAGCTTTCCAAGGGTGAAAGAATCAGCCTTATCTGTATGCTTGCAGGTCTTTTCTTCCTTTTCTGCGGAGCAAACGCAATTCAGACATTTTTCGCTCTGTTTGCTGCGGAGATACTCGGCAAGTCCAGCGGTGAGGCAACATCAATGCTTACGATTTTTGCGGTTTCAACGGCAATCGGTGCAATTCCGGCAGGCTTGCTCGGAAGAAAATTCGGCAGAAAAAAGACGATCATTGCGGGACTTACCATGTTTATAGCCGCATTTGCGGTTTACCTGGTCGTTGACGCAATGACGGGTAACGCGCTGTCTCTTGTTTATGTTGCTCTCGTTGTCGGCGGATTTGCCAATATGCTTATAACGGTTAACACACTTCCTCTTGTTCTTGAAATCGGCGGACTTGACAAGGTCGGAACCTTTACCGGCTACTATTACACGGCGACATTTTCGGCGCAGATCGCTACCCCGATTGCTTACGGTATCGTCCGTATGCTCACGGGCACTTACGGTTCACTGTTCTACTACTGCCCGATTTGTTTTATTATTTCGCTTCTCTGCATTCTTTTCGTTCGCCACGGCGAGTCGGAGGAAATCACGGAGGATATTATTAAAGAAGCCAGAATGGCTGACGATTGATTTTCCCTTAGCGGGATTGGAGGAATACATCAATGAGTGAAACACTTCTTAAGGTGAGGGAGCTAAAAAAGAGCTACGGCGACACCGTCGTTCTGAAGGGCGTCTCTTACGACATCGGACAGGGCAAGATTGTCGGCTTGCTCGGTCCCAACGGCTGCGGCAAAACGTCGATGCTCAAGTCCATCGTAGGCCTTATCAACGACTACGAGGGCACAATTCTTATCAACGGTCAGGCACCGGGCGTCGAGTCGAAAAAAACAATTGCGTATCTTCCGGAGAAGAACTATCTTCCCGCTTGGATGACGCCGAAAAGCGCAATCAAGTACATGGCGGATTTCTACGAAAACTTTGATATGCAGAAAGCACTCGATATGGCGGCAAGATTTGAGCTTCCGATGAAGCAGAAAATCAAAACTATGTCAAAGGGTCAGCAGGAAAAGCTCCAGCTGCTGCTTGTTATGAGCAGGAATGCGGATCTTTACATTCTTGACGAGCCCCTCGGCGGCGTTGACCTTGTTTCAAGAGAGTTTATTCTCGACACCATAATGAAAAACCACGCCGAAAACTCAACGATTTTGCTTTCAACTCATCTTATTTACGATATCGAAAAGGTGCTTGACCGTGTGCTTATGGTCAAGGACGGCAAGCTTGTTGTCAACACGGATGTTTCAAAAATAACGGCAGACGGCAAGACCGTCGAGGATCTGTTCAGGGAGGTGTTCAGCTTTGTTGAATAAACTTTTAAAGCATGAATTTATTGCAACGGGCAGGATAATGGGCGCACTCTACGCGGTCGTTGCCCTCATTATGGCGTATGTCCTCGGCTCGTATTACATCAACAAGGATACGGCGTCAACGGGACAGATGCTCGGAATAACGGTTCTCCTGCTCATCTCGTCGTGCAGCTTTATTCTCACGGCAGTTGTTATGATTGTCAATTTCCAGCGTTCTCTTTACGGCGAGCAGGGCTACCTCAGCTTCACTCTCCCCGTCAAAGGCTCGACGCTTTTGATTTCCAAGATTATCACTTCAACAGTGTGGTTTGTAGCGGCTTTTGCCTGCCTTATGGGCACGGCGGCGATAACGTTCTTCGTCGTTAAGGAGGACGTAATCGGTGACGAGACATTCACAACGATTGAGTCACTGCTGCCGATGTTCCTTGAGGGCAAATCGGTATCTACAATTGTCACGACAATCGTGATTACAATGGTTTCGTATTTTTTGCGTTTCGCGGTTATCACGATAGAAATGTATTTTGCGATTTCTCTTGCAAACACGCGCCATTTCCAGAAGAGATATTTCCTCTGGACAATCGTATTTACGCTGGTTGTTTTGTTTGCGGTTGAAAAAATTGCCGGTCTCATTTCCGGTAATATCGTCTTCGGTCTGTCGATTCTCAATAACGACATCGGACTTGTTACGGATTACAGTGCTCTCGGCTCCGCTGCAAATTACATTGACCTTGTCGATCTCATCACATATTTTGTTTTCGGCGTGGGTCTTTACTATGCAACGTTCTATGTAATGAACAAGAAAGTAAATATAAAGTAATGAGAATCGGAATTTTCGGCGGAACCTTTGATCCGCCGCACGAGGGACACAGAAAATATGCCTGCGAAGCGATACGCAGGCTTTCCCTTGACAGGCTTATTGTCATCCCGACCTTTATTCCGCCGCACAAAGCCTTTGACGGAGTGAGTGCGGACGATCGCCTTGCGATGACGCAGCTTCTCTTCGGAGCCGAGGAGAGAATAACGGTCAGCGACGCCGAGCTTGTCAGAAAGGGGAAAAGCTACACCTGCGAAACGGTCGCGCAGCTCAGGGAAGAGCATCCCGACGACGAATTGATTTTTTTGGTCGGTTCGGATATGCTTCTGAGCCTTCACACCTGGCGCAAGCCTGAGGAGATACTCCGCTGTGTGAAAATATGCGCCGTTTCGAGGGATTCCTCGGCTGACGAAACGTTAATGCAGAGGTACATTGACGAGCACTTCCCCGAGGACAGAGACAGGTTCATAATCTGCTCGTTTACACCTATTGAGCTGAGCTCGACGCAGGTCAGGAATGCCGTCAAAAACGGCGATCCGACCGACGGAATGATAAGCGAGCAGGTCAGAAAGTACATAATAGAAAAGGAGCTTTACCTTTGAGCGGCTGGACAGATGAAAAAATCATTGCGTTGATCAAGTCAAGACTTGATGAGTACAGATTTACCCACAGCCTCAATGTTGCCGACAGCGCGAAAGAGCTTGCACTGAGATACGGCGGCGATGCGGAAAAGGCGTATACGGCGGGACTTCTGCATGACGTGATGAAAAATGCTTCCGAAGAAGAGCAGTTAGGGGTATTGAGCGAGGCGGGCATTGAGCTGATGCCTGTCGAGAGGGAAAACAAAAAGCTGTGGCACGCGATGGCGGGCGCGGCTTATGTGAAATTTGTTATGGGCATTGATGACCGCGAAATCATACGGGCGGTCAGATACCACACAACCGGCAGAGCAGAAATGAGTCTGCTTGAGAAAATTGTTTATCTCGCCGACTATATTTCCGCAGAGAGAAATTACAACGGCGTGGTTGAAATGCGAAGACTTTGCGAAAAGGATATGGACGCGGCGATTGAATATGCGCTGAGGTTCGGAATACCGGATCTGGTCTCAAAGGGTCAGGTTATTCATCCGGACAGCATCGATCTTTACAATGAAGTTATTATTAAAAAGCAGGGAGGAAATAGCGTATGACATCACTCGAAAAAACAAAAAACATTGCAAAAATCCTGGACAAGAAAAAAGCAATCGACATCGTCGGCATTGAGACGAAAGAACTGACGGTAATGTCAGACTATTTCATTATTGCAAGCGGTACGTCAAACACCCATGTTCGTGCGCTTGCCGATGAGGTTGACGACGAGATGAAGAAGCTCGGCGTTGAGGTTGACCACATCGAGGGCAGGGCAACGGGCTGGATTCTGCTTGACTATAACGACGTTCTGGTTCATATTTTCCAGCCGGAAAGCAGACAGTACTACAACATCGAACGCCTTTGGAACGACGCGGCAAGGATAGACCTATCCGACGTTCTGACCGAGGACTGATATATTTTGTATAGGTGTCGGTAGATTTTAGATTATAAATTTGCACAAACCGCATCTGAAATCTAATATCTATCATCCAACATCTATCATCGGAGGATTATTGAAATGGGTTATGATTTTAAATCGGCAGAAAAAAAGTGGCAGGATAAATGGGAGGAGACAGGCGTTTTCCACGCAGAGGACTTTTCGGAAAAGCCGAAGTTCTACGGTCTTGTCGAATTTCCCTATCCCAGCGGAGCAGGTATGCACGTCGGACATATCAAGGCTTATTCGGGTCTTGAGGTTGTTTCAAGAAAAAGAAGAATGCAGGGCTATAACGTTCTGTTCCCTATCGGCTTTGACGCATACGGTCTCCCGACCGAAAACTATGCCATAAAAACAGGTATTCATCCCCGTAAGGTTACGGATATGAATATCGAAAGGTTTTCAAATCAGCTTAAAAAGGTAGGCTTCTCCTTCGACTGGACGAGAGTTATCGACACCACTCAGGATGATTACTACAAGTGGACCCAGTGGATTTTCCTCAAGATGTTTGAGCACGGACTGGCTTTCAGAGACAAGACTCTTGTAAACTACTGTCCGTCGTGTAAGGTTGTCCTTTCCAACGAGGACTCGCAGGGCGGCAAGTGCGATATCTGCCACAGTGACATTGTTCAGAAGTCGAAGGACGTTTGGTATCTCCGCATCACAAAGTATGCCGACAAGCTCCTTGAGGGACTTGATGAGGTTGATTATCTTCCGAACATCAAGCTTCAGCAGAGAAACTGGATCGGCAAGTCAACGGGCGCGTTTGTCGATTTTGATGTCAAGGGCTCGGACAGCGAGAAGCTCAAGATTTACACAACCCGTCCCGATACTCTTTTCGGCGTGACCTTTATGGTTATGGCTCCCGAGCACCCGATGATCGACAAGTACGCCGAGCGTATTTCAAATATGGATGCGATCACTGCTTACAGAAAAGAGTGCGCCAAGAAGACCGAGTTTGAGAGAACTCAGCTTGTCAAGGATAAGACGGGCGTTAAAATAGACGGACTTTCGGGCATCAATCCCGTGAACGGTAAGGAAATTCCGATTTTCATTTCCGACTACGTTATGATGGGCTACGGTACAGGCGCAATTATGGCTGTTCCCGCTCACGATACCCGTGACTATGATTTTGCCAAGAAGTTCGGCATTGACATCATCGAGGTTATCAAGGGCGGAGACATCTCCAAGGAAGCATACACCGGCGAGGGTGAGTGCGTGAACTCAGGCTTCCTCGACGGAGTTAAGAACAAAAAAGAAGCCATTGAGAAGATGGCGGATTATCTCAGCGAAAAGGGCGTCGGCGAAAAGGGCGTCCAGTACAAGATGAAGGACTGGGCATTCAACCGTCAGCGTTACTGGGGTGAGCCGATTCCGATCATCTATTGTCCGCATTGCGGAATGGTTCCCGTTCCTTATGACGAGCTTCCGCTCAGGCTGCCCAAGGTAGAAAACTTCGAACCGGGCTCGGACGGCGAAAGTCCGCTTGCAAAGATTGAATCCTTCGTCAACTGCAAGTGCCCGAAGTGCGGCGCGGACGCAAAGCGTGAGACCGACACAATGCCCCAGTGGGCAGGCTCCTCATGGTACTTCCTGAGATATATTGATCCGCATAACGACAAGGCTTTTGCCGACAAGGATAAGCTCAAATACTGGGGCGAGGTTGACTGGTACAACGGCGGAATGGAGCACGTTACGCGTCACATGATTTATTCGCGTTTCTGGCACAAGTTCCTCTACGATATCGGCGAGGTTCCGTTTGACGAGCCTTATGCAAAGCGCACCGCTCAGGGACTTATTCTCGGACCCGACGGCGACAAGATGAGCAAGTCCAAGGGTAACGTTGTTGACCCGAACGATGTTGTTGACGAGTACGGCGCGGATGTTCTGCGCACCTACGTTCTGTTTATGGGTGACTATGAAAAGGCAGCCCCGTGGTCGAAGTCGTCGGTTAAGGGCTGTAAGAGATTTATAGACAGAGTGTGGGCACTTCAGGATATTCTGACCGAGGGTGACGAGTATTCCAAGGAGCTTGAGTCGGCTTTCCACAAGACGATAAAGAAGGTTTCCGAGGACATTGAAGGTATGAAGTTCAACACGGCAATCGCCGCACTCATGACCCTGCTCAATGATATCTATAACAAGGGCACAATCAACAACGCCGAGCTGAAAACGTTTGTAACGCTTCTCAATCCGTTCGCTCCTCACGTTACCGAGGAAATCTGGGAGGCTCAGAGCTACGGCGGAATGTTGGCAAACGGCTGTTGGGTTGACTATGATGAGTCAAAGTGCATTGACGACGAAATTGAAATCGTTGCACAGATTAACGGCAAGGTTCGCGCCAAGCTTATGATTCCCGCAGACATTGATTCGGCACAGGCAATCGAGCTTGCAAAGAAAAACGCCGCAATTGCTGCCGCCATCGACGGAAAAACAGTCGTCAAGGAGCTCTATGTAAAGGGCAGACTTGTGAATATTGTCGTAAAATAAATAGGGCTGCTGTATTTGACGCAGACCAATAAAAGCTGAGACGGAATCAAGGTTTCGTCTCAGCTTTTTACGTCCGAAAATTATTTGCAATAGCTTTCAATGTAGCTGTCAATTGCCTCGGTAATGACGCGAACAGCCACGCTTCTTTCACTCACCTCATTGACGGCGGTTTCTTTATTTTCGAGAGTTTTGTACACCGTAAAGAAGTGGCGCATCTCGTCGAAAATGTGCCTGGGAATCTGGTCAATGTTGGTGTAGATATTATAGTTCGGGTCATTGAACGGAATTGCAATTATTTTTTCGTCGTTGCGACCGTTGTCAATCATCGAAATAACGCCTATCGGATATGCGCGACAGAGGGTCATAGGTTCAAGCGGCTCGGAACAGAGCAAGAGAACATCGAGCGGGTCGCCGTCGTCGCCGAGAGAACGCGGAATAAATCCGTAGTTTGCGGGATAGTGAGTTGAGGTATAAAGAATACGGTCAAGAATTATGAGACCGGTCTCCTTATCAAGCTCATACTTTTTTTTGCTTCCCTTAGGAATCTCGATAACGCAGACGAAGTCCTCCGGTGAAATTCGCTTCGGTGAAATATCGTGCCATATATTCATAATCATACCTCCGTTCATAATTATAGTATATCAGCCGTGTGAAAAAGTCAATACGGTTCAGATTACAAGCTCGTTTGAGCCCGAATGGAGAGGAACTCTTTGACCGTCGTTTTCAAAGACAGCCTGTATTCCGTCACAAATTTCAATGCTTAGGTGTATCTTTTCCCCGTTGCGGGTCCACGAAACGGAGATAACACCGTGGGGTGTGGTAATTTTTCCCTTTGCAAAGTCGAGACAGCGTGCAAAGGTTGGGGCGATAACCGTTTCGTTGTGGCAAACGGAATTTTCCTCCTGCTTGATTCCGAGAATTTCCTCAAATAGAAATTCCGTGCTTGCTCCGAACATTGGGTGGGAATGTGACGCTTCACCGTTCCAGTTCTCCCAGAGCGTCGTCGCGCCTGCCTGCCTCATAAATTCAAACGAAGCCTCATTTTTATTTGCGAGCAGCTCGGTTGCAAGGTCTCCGTTACCCGAAGAATAAAGAGTGCGGAGCAGAATTTCCGTGCCGAAGATTCCCGTATCAAATTGGGTGTTTTCGGTGTATTTTTTAACAATGCTCGCAAGTGTATCTGCATTTCCGAGTCCGCAGTCACAGGCGAACGAGTTTGCGCCCTGAATGTCGGAAATAAAGCTTCCGCTTTTTTTGTCAAAATATTTTTTTACCACGGATTCGGAGTGCTCATCAATCAGCCGCTTGTATTTTTCGCTGTCTTTTCCAAGCACTTCGGCGCAGTAAACCATTCGTCTGAGCTGAGAAATATACATTGTCGTATTAACAAAAGCTTCGGGAATCGCCATTTCCTGCGGAGCGCACCAGTCGCCGAGACACCAGCCGTCCTTTTCTTCGCGAACCACAAGCCCGTTTTCACAGCGGCTTTCCATATATCCGACGAACTTATCCATCTTGTCAAACATATTCTCAAGCTCCGCCTTGCCGCCGTAATGGCGGTAGAAAAAGTACGGTACATTTATAATCGCGCCGCCCCAGCCGGCAGGTCCTCCTCCGCCGCCCGCAAACGGTGCGGTGTGCTGAACGTGACCCGTAGAAATGTCCTGGCAGTCGGCAATGTCGCGAATCCATTTTTTATAAAAAGCCTTTGCGTCGAACTCGGTCATAACGGCGTTGCAGGTAAGCTGACCGTCACCCGTGTAACCGAGACGCTCGCGGTGCGGACAGTCGGACGGTACGCCGCCGTGCATATTGGAAAGCTGGGTGTTTATAAAGGTTTTGTAGTACCAGTTGAGAGTTTCGTCGCTGCATTCAAAATCCGATGTAACCTTGACGTCGGAGTGGATAACCCGCACCTCGATAGGCTCGGCATTGTTTGTCAGTGAAAAATATCTGAACCCGAACCAGCAAAAATACGGATGGAAAGCTTTGCCGTCGTCGGTTGTGATGACTTCAATCTGTTTCTGCTCACCGAAGCCGACAGACCAATTGTTCGGCGTCAGGTCGTCGTTGAGATTTTCGACACATTCCAGCACAACCCTTTCGCCGGCTTTGTCGCAGCGAATTACGGGGTAGCCCGATATATTTTTCTCGATTTTATAAACGGAGTAATCACCGAATTTTTTAACAAGCTCAGGCTTGAGTACCTCGGCAACCGTATCCGCAGGACAGTCCTGAATAAAATACTCGCTTTTCGGAGGGGAGACCTCAAGAGGAGCTTTGCTGTTGCGGAGCTTGCCGCCGACCGTGTTCCAGCTTCTGTCAAAGTCCGTGAAATCAAGCGTTTCGCCGAAGAAAAGGTTTGCGCTTTTGAAGAAGCCGTCGGAATAACTGACGTCGCCTTTGTTTGATAAAATCTCTCTGCCGTCAAGGTCAATCTTGTAACAGACCTTAATTTTACCGTAGCTCAGGCTTCCTTCGCCCTTTCTGAGAAGCTGATGATAGAAACCGCCTCCGACGGCAATGCCGATAACATTTTTTCCTGCGCTGAGATATGGAGCTATATTGTATTTCAGACAGTAGATTCTAAACGAACGGGTGTCGTTGAGTGGATAGATGAGACTCATCTCCGTGCGGTCGTGGTAGTCGGAATACGCAGGAACAAACTCATCCTTACCAACACGCTTGCCGTTGATGTAAAGAATGAAGTAGCCGAGACCGCATATCGTTATTTCGGCACACTCCGGTTTTTCGTCGATGTCAATCTCCGAGCGAAAGAGTGCGGCGTCAAGATCCTCTTGCGGACTGAGCCAGCGTGCGTCGGAAAAAATGCTTTTATGATTCATAATACCTCCCGGATAAATGAAGACAATTCGCACACCTCCGTTTGTGCGGTGTTGCCTTAAAGGCTCAGTCACGGGGAAAGTGACCGAGCCGCAAATTGTTCGTTGTTCACGGCAGTACTTTACCGTGAGGCTTTATTTTACGGTTGTGGTGTATCTGCTGACATAGCCCATATACTGCTTCTTGGCATTTGAGCCTCTGAAAGCAAGGTCGTCGCTGCGAGTCCAGCCCGCAATGGCGAGAGAGCCGTCTGAAAGCTTGGCAACGTCCATAACCGAATCGTCCATCGCACCGTCAAGACGAATTGTTGTCGTCGTTTCTCCTTTTTCGTTAAGGAAGATGATGTAGCCGTCAGCCTCTCCGCCCGAAGCATAGCCTTGGAAGTTGTCAGAAACGGACTCGGTCTGACCGACTACGGCATAGCCGCCCTCTATGGGGATTACTGCGGTTACGGAGTCGTTCTCCTCACCGCCGATAACTCTTGCCCAGCATACCTGACCCTTGGCGTTGTAGCGGATAACATAGCCGTCGTGCTTGCCGAAGCTCATTGAATAAATGCCGTCGGCACGCTTGTAGATTGAGTAGGTTCCGCCTACAATACATCCGCCGTCGTCGGTTGCCGCAACCGAGTTATATTCGCTGTCGCCCGAACCCTGGAGATATTCCGCCCACTCAAGATCTCCTTTCTTGTTGAGCTTGACGAGCACGGTGTTGGACGCCTGAACAGTCTTGAACTTGATGCCGAGGAAGTCGTCGTCGCTTGACATTGTTACGCAGGTGCCGTAAATATCTCCGTCGGAATTAACCGCAAGTGCGCTGAAGTTGTTGGACTTTGAGCCCTCAAGGATTTTTCTCCACTTGATGTTGCAGTTCTTGTCAAACTTGAAGATGAACGCCTTTGTGCCGCCCGTGCGTGTGCCGGTAAAAAATCCGGATTCCGAAATCGCCTTGCCGCCGGCAACAAAGCCGCCGTCGGGGGTTGCGGCAAGCGAGCTGACATAGTCGCCCGTTGATGAAGCGTCCGACGGGAATACATACTTCCACATCTCGCTGCCGTCCTTTGCAAGACGAACGATAAAGGTGGAAATCGTGTCTGCGGTCTTAACCACACTGCCCTTTTTGGCTCCCGTCTGACCCGCCGCAACGATTGTGCCGTCCTTCAACTCGATAACGTCATTGAGGGTGACCTGATTGTCACCGCCAATGATATATTTCCATGCGACCTTGCCGTCAACGGTATATTTCACAAGCGATGTGTGCTGAATGTCCCATTCGTCCGAGACGCCGACGTAGTCGCCGTCCTTGGAGCCTGAGATTCCGGCGGCAACAAACCCGCCGTCCTTGCAGGCGGCAAGCTTTCTGAAAGCGTCGAGTCCCGAGCCGCCGAAGTATTTTGTGTATTCGCATGCCGCCTCGGAAACGCTCTTTTTGTCCGGATTTTTAATGCCGACGGTCGTTGACGTTGTTGCGGCAGCCTTGGTTACCTTCTGCGTCGGAGTCTCGTTCGACGAATAGTCGGGTGACTCGGAGGACGGGGTAAGGGTCAGCTTGCCGTTCTTGTCGTAGCTGCCTGTGTAGTAAATCATATTGCCGAAGGAATCCATCCTGTTCTTTGTGTAAAGAATGTTGCCGTTGGAGTCCTTTTTTCCTGTTGTATATATCGTCAGTCCGCCGTCATCCTTCTGTCCTGTCGAATAGATGCGGTGTCCTGCCTTGTCGATAATTCCCTCGGAATCGACAACCTTTCCGCTGACATCGGTTGCGCCCGTGATGGCGGTAACCTCTTCCGCGCCGGTCTTAATGCTGTCGTCAACAAGACCGATGCTGTTCGGCGTTTCGGAAATAAGCTTGTCGTTTTTTTCGCCCGGAGTTGCCGAATCGCCGCAGGCGGTGAGCGAGCACGCCGCTATTGTCAGAGCAAGTATAAAAGAAATGATTTTTAATTTTTTCATAATTTTTACCTCCACACATAACATTGTTGATATGCCGGTTGTTTTTATGATACCATACTTTGTTTCTTTTTTCAATGTTTTGTTACAACTCTTTACGGTTTGTTTATTTTTTTCAAAATGCCGTTGATTTAACTATCCGTTTGATTTATTATTATACTAAGGCAACACTGCACACCTCAATTATGCGGTATTGCCTATATTAAAAAGTAATAACAATTTGCCCGACCTCCGCTTTATGAAAACCAAGCAGAGGTCGGGTTTTGAAGTATTTAACCATAATTTACTTGTTTGCCGCCTTCAGCCATTCCTCGGCGATGAGGTAATGACCTGCGATTGACGGGTGAGTGCCGTCCCACATAAAGTATTCTGTTTTGCTTTGCGAAATTTTTTCGGCGAAGCTGTCGTAAAGCGGCACGAAAATATCGGCGTCGTTCTTTGCAATCTGCTCGGCGGCTTTTCGCAAAAGCTGTATCGCGTCGGATTTGTACTTCATTTCCTCTTCCGTTTCGTCACGGTCGGGTCTGCCCGTGACGATTTCACAGCTTGGGTGAGGAGTGAAGCGGTAAGATAAATCGTCTTTTGAAAGAGGAAAATAGAACGGTTCGCAGACAATGATTTTTGTATCGGGCAGAGCCTCTCTTGTCTCGGATATCATTCGGCGGAGATTTTTTTCGTAATTCTTTTCAACCTCCGCGAGCGGCAGCCCATTGAGAAAGCCGAACAGTCCGTCGTTTGTTCCGACAAGGATGCTCACCACGGTGGGGACATTGGCAACAACGTCCTCCTGCCACGTCTCAAGGAGCCTTGCCGACGTTGCGCCGGAGTAACCTTTGTTGACAAACTTGGGTCTGCGCTCGGAATTTTCGCAGGCAAGCTTCGCCGACACGATGAACTGATACCCGTGTCCCATTATATGGTTACAGTCCATTTTTCTGCCGCGGTTGCCGTCGGTAATTGAGTCGCCGGAGAAAAGGACAATATCGTTTCCCGTGAGGTACATTATTTTTTCAACCTCGTTTCAAAACAGAGCCATCCGCAGCTTTCGTGTCTGCCGATCACCTCAAAACCGTATTTTTCAAAAGCTTCGAGAACATCCTGCTCTCTTGTGTCAATAATTCCCGAAGTTATGTAAACTCCGTCATCTTTAAGAAACTTGCCGACATTTTCGGTGAACATAACAATGATATCGGCAACAATGTTGGCAACGACAACATCGTATTTGCCCGTCACCTTGTCGGTGAGGTTGCCTTGGAACACGGTAAATTTCGGTTCTGTAAAGCCGTTCATCTCTCCGTTCTCACGCGCGGTTTTGACCGCCAGCTCGTCAATGTCAACTCCCGTTGCGCTCTTTGCGCCGAGGAGAAGTCCCGCAACACCGAGAATACCGCTTCCGCAGCCGATGTCGAGCAGCTCCGTTTCGGGCGTGATATGCTTTTCAAGTGTTTCAAGGCAAAGACGGGTTGTGTCATGTCCGCCGCTTCCGAAAGCAAGACCCGGCTCAATGTTGAGCACCGCCCTGTCTCCGGCGTCGTAATCGCCGTACCAGACAGGACGGATAAGGAGCTTTTCGCCGACAGCCGTTGGCTTGAAAAACTCTTTCCAGTTGTTTTCCCAGTCCTGATTCCTGCAAACGCTGAGGTCAATGCTGTGTGCGATTCCCTCGGCGTTGTATCTCTCGGAGAGGAATGCGACCGCTTCGGCAGGGTTCTCTTCGGGAGAAATATAGATGTGTACAACCGCCTTGCTGCGGTCTTTTTTAAGCAGAGCCTCATCAATGAGGTCGATGTGAGCTATCTCCCATGCCGCAGCTTCAAGGTCGCTGTAATCCTCAACATATATGCCGTATGGGACAACCATCTGAGCAATGTTTCCCGCCGTTTCGACATCCTTTGAATCAATGTGAATTTTTACTTCTGTCCAGTCCATAATTACTCCTGTTTTGGAATTTATTTTATCCAGCCGATGCCGTTTTTGATAAGCTCCGGAATGTTGACGATCGCCTTAATAAGCGTTTTTGTAATCGTTTTAATTGCTGAGGAAAAGTATTCGCCGAGGTTGAAGACCTCGGTTTCCTTGCTCTCAAGCGTCGAAAGCTCGTCGGGATTTACGGTGTAAGCGAGCTTCGTCCTGACCGCCGCATGGTCGGAAAGATGACCGTTCCATGTGATGCCGTCGCAATCAAAGCCGTCGTAAACCGCCTCAAGCAATTCAAACGAAATGCCTGCTCCGTCACGGTAAAAAACATGGTCAAGAGTGTCCCATGTGCGGGGATAGTCGCAGCCGTATCTTTCATACATTTCTCCGTATGTAAAGTCGTAATTGCCGCCGTTGTTGTATTCGACCCACGAGTCCTTGAAGCCGTGACCGATGAAGTTGTCGAGAAGCTTCCGGCAAAGATCGGTTTTGTAGATTCCGTTTTTGTAGCCGTCACGGAAAACGGAATAGTTTACATTGAAGTCGCCGGTTAAGATAACTGCCCTGTCTGTTCCCGAATGTTCTTCAATCAATTCGATGAGCTGATCAAACTGCTCGGATTTCGCCTGCATTGACTTCTCGTCCTCCCACGCGTCGGCGTGGATATTGTAAACGTCAACGAAAACCCCGTCTGCAAGCTCAACCGTGCAGTAGAGAATACCCTTCGGTGTCAGCTCGTCGGAGCCGCAGTCGTAAACGCCGTAAGCGGAGCTCCAGGCGACTCTGCCGACATTGTATATCGGCTTTTTGGAAAAGAAATTGAGACCGTCGCCGACAGCAACGCCGCCGCTTGTGAGAGTTGCGTAATCCATATTGAGATTATCCCGAAGAATGCCGTGCAGATTGAAATCCTCCTGAACGCTCAGAATGTCGCAGTCTGACGCGTTGACCTGCTCGGCAATCAGCTTTGTCGCCTTTATCGGGTCACGCTTTGTCGAGGAAAGGAAAGACGGAATCGGAAGTCCGTCAACGTTGAATGAAACAACGCTCAAGGTGCCTGTTATTGTACCGCCGTCTTCGGCAAATGCGAGCGATGTACAGCCGACAAATATTACAACGGCGAGTAAAACACTGAGAAAGCTTTTCATCGTTATTCCTCCTTGGGTTACAGCAGGTCGGCTTTCGGCTTAATGTCCTTGAGCCCGTGGTTGTAGAGCTTCCTGTTTTCAAGCGCCCACTGTCTCGGGGTAAAGTCGCCCGAATCAACCTCGGAAACCGCCTGTGAAATTTCGTAAATCCGTGAATCAAGCAGGTCGAGCTGAGAGAGAACCTCCGCCTCAAGGAACATCGGTCTCACCGCCGCGCCGAACTCGGGCTCTCCGTGGTGGGAAATAATCATATGCTCGATGAGCGTCAGAAGCTCACGGTCGGTTCCGAGCTCTTCACCGATTTTTTCGATGTTCATTGCACCCTTGACAAGGTGCCCGATCAGGGTTCCCTCAACGGTGTAGCCCGAAGCTATGCCCGTTTCGGATACCTCAAATTCACCGATTTTGGCAATGTCATGCAGAATTACGCCGGAGAAAAGCAGATCCTTTTCAACGGAGGGGTAAAGCTCGGCAACGCTCTGTGCCATACGCAGAATCGAAAGCGTGTGGTAAAGCAATCCTCCTCGAATCGCATGGTGAAGCTTGTACGCCGCCGGCCAGTAAAGCATTGCGGTTTTGTTCTGCTCGAGCGCAGTCATAACAAGCTGCCTGAGCTGTGCGTTTTCAAAGTCGTTTACAACGTCAACAAGCGCAGAGTACATCGCCTCGCCGCTGTATTCGGCACTCGGAACATAGTCCTCAAGCCTCACTCCGTCCGCTTCGTTCGCGAGACGAACGCGGTCGATTCTCATCTGCGGAGCATCGTTGAAAATTGATATTGAGCCCCTGACCTTCAGAAGTGAATTTTGCTTTATGAAGCCGTGTATCTCTTCCTTGTAGTCCCAAAGCTTTGCACCGACTTCGCCTGAGCTGTCGGTAAGAAGGAGGTCAAGAAACGGCACACCCTTGGCGGTCTTTTTGACCTCCAGGTTTTTAACGAGGCAGAAGCCCTCAACTGTTCCGTTGCTGTTTATTTCGGTAAAATTCATACAAACCCTCTCAATCCGATAAATATATAGTAATTGTAACACATACGCTGCAAAAAAGAAAGATATTTTCCTTGCAAAAGGCGGCGGCGTATGATAAAATTTTTTTATCATATAATTAAAGGGTGTTTTTATGGGCGGAAGGTATCATTTTTTTGCAATGCTTTCAAGAATGAAATATATCAATCGCTGGGCATTGATGCGAAACACTTATGTGGAAAATATCAGCGAACACTCGCTTGAAGTCGCAACGGTCGCTCATTCGCTTGCGGTAATTCACAACAAGCGGTTCGGCGGAAATGTGAACGCGGAGCGCGTTGCGGTGCTGGGCGTGTTTCACGACGCACCGGAGATTATTACGGGTGATATGCCGACTCCGGTCAAATATTACAGCAAGCAGATCCGCGAGGCGTACAACTGCGTTGAGGACGACGCGTGCAAGGCTTTGCTCGATATGATTCCGGATGATCTCCGCGAAGAATACAGACCGTTCTTTGTCAAACGGGAGGAGGATCGTCAGCTTTGGAAATTTGTTAAGGCGGCAGATAAAATCTGTGCCTATACAAAATGTGTGGAGGAGTCCAAGGCAGGCAATCATGATTTTGACAAGGCAGCAAAGGCCAATCTCAAATCGCTGGAGGAGCTTGATATGCCGGAGGTAAAGTGCTTTATGCAGGACTTTCTTCCGAGCTACAGCCTGACCCTTGACGAGATGAATTAAACGGTTCGTGCATGACCGTTGACAGGAGCCGCGCGTTGGGGTGTGCGGAAACAAATTCAAGTGAGGTGTGCCGCAGCTTTTGCGGTGCGCCTTAAAACAAAATGTGAGGTAATCTTATGGGCAAGTACACTAAGCAGGACATTCTCAAAATGGCAAGGGAGCAAAACGTCAGATTCGTCAGGCTCCAGTTCACGGACATTTTGGGCTGTATGAAAAATGTTGCAATTACGGTCAATCAGCTTGAAAAAGCACTTGACAACGAATGTATGACTGACGGCTCTTCGATTGAGGGCTTTGTGCGGATTGAGGAGTCGGATATGTACCTTTATCCCGACTACGATTCGTTTGTCGTTCTTCCGTGGAACCACCTTTCCGACGGAAAGACTGCGCGTCTTATCTGCGACGTTTACTGCTCCGACAGAACGCCGTTCATCGGTGATCCGCGAAACGTGCTCAAGAGAGCCATTAAAAAAGCGGACGATATGGGATATAAATTCAACGTCGGTCCCGAGCTCGAGTTCTTCCTTTTCCACACGGACGAGGAAGGCAGACCGACCACAAAGACGCACGACAAGGCAGGCTACTTTGACCTTGACAACGTCGACCTCGGCGGAGACTGCCGCCGCGATATGTGCGTTGCTCTTGAGGATATGGGCTTCGAAATCGAGGCATCTCACCACGAGTGCGCCGAGGGTCAGCACGAAATCGACTTCAAGTACGGCGATGTTCTCTCGATTGCCGATAAGGTTATGACATTCAAGTATGTCGTCAAAAAATATGCTCAGCTACACAATCTTTATGCCACATTTATGCCGAAGCCGATTTACGGTATCGCAGGCTCGGGTATGCACACGAATATGTCGCTCTTTGACAAGAATGGCAACAACGTTTTCTGCGACCCCGAGGGTCAGTACGGCTTGTCGGAGACGGCTCTCCGTTTTGTCGCCGGAATTATGAAGCACATCAGGGCAACAACGGCGATTAACAATCCGCTTGTCAATTCGTACAAGAGATTGGTTCCCGGTTATGAAGCACCCGTTTACATCGCATGGTCGGCGTCCAACCGTTCTGCGCTTGTCCGCGTTCCTGCCGCAAGAGGCAAGGGCACAAGAGTTGAGCTCAGGAGCGCAGACCCGTCCTGTAACCCGTATCTTGAAATGGCTCTTTGCCTGCTTGCGGGGCTTGACGGAATCGAAAAAGGCTATATGCCGCCCGAATCGACAGTCAAGAACATCTTTGATATGAGCGCGGAGGAGAGAAAAGAAGCACACATTGAGTCGCTTCCGGGTACGCTGGAGGAAGCTATCAACGAGTTTGAGGCAAGCGATTTTATCAAGGAGTCGCTCGGCGAGCACGTCTATTCAAAATTTATCGAGGCAAAACGCCGCGAATGGAACAGCTACCGCACCAGCATTTCCCGTTGGGAAATCGACAATTATCTGCCGAAATATTAAATTAAAATATTAAAAAAGCTATAATTCATAATCGGAAGTCGCCGATATGAATTATAGCTTTTGTTGTTTATATTATATGTCTATAACGGTAAAGCGATGCTTTGAGTACGGCAGGAGCGTTTCGAGAATGTCGCTTGTTTTCAGCTTCATATAGCCCGTCGTTGTGCCGTCGGAACAGCCGTACCATTCGTCGTCGCACACAGCCTTGTCAAAAATAACGTGAACATCCTCCGCTTCGGGGCGGAGCACTCCGAAAATCGTTGTTGCTCCGACCTTCGTGCCGATGATTTCGTCGAGCATTTCGGCGGACGCAAACGACACTCTTGAAATTCCGAGAGCCGCGCTGAAGTTCTTTGTCACGAACGGCTTGTCGCCTGCGGTAACAAAAAGATAGAAGTTCGTTTTTTGACGGTTGCAAAGGAACAACGTCTTGACGGTTTTCATATCGAGAGCTCTGTCAATCTCAATGCAGTCCTCCATTGTGACCGCCTCATCGTTTTCAACACGCTGAAAGGGTATACTGTTTTCGTCGAGAAATCTGTATGTCATCTCTTGCAGAGGTGTTTTGTACTCCGACGGAAGATTTGTCATCGGTTGACTGACGTGTATCATATTTTTCCTCTTTTCTGAATTTTATAATCAGCAGACTTCCTCAGCGTAGCGGACAGTCTCCATGGCGTCGGCAGAGTATTTGTCGGCGCCGATTTTATCGGCATATTCCTGCGTGAGAACCGCACCGCCGACAACGGTTTTGCACCACGGTGCTTTGGCTTTGACGAGCCGCACGGTTTCCTCCATCGCCGGAACCGTCGTCGTCATCAGCGCGCTCAGTCCCACAAGGGGGGCGTGATGCCGTGTGACTGCGTCCAGCACGTCCTGCGGCGGAACATTTTTGCCAAGGTCAAGCACATTGTAGCCGTAGTTTTCAAGCAACAGCTTGACAATATTTTTTCCGATGTCGTGTATGTCGCCGTAGACAGTTGCAAGGACAACGATACTTTTTTTGACGCTGTTATCCGAGGTCATCCGCGACTTGATAACCTCAAACGAAGCCTTTGCGGATTCTGCGCTCATGAGAAGCTGGGGCAGGAAGATTCGCTTTTCTTCAAAGCCTTTTCCGACTGCGTCGAGCGCGGGAATTATGTGGAGATTCACAATGTCGAGCGGCTTTGCTTCGGCAATCATATTGCTTGTGATTTCGCCTGCCTTTTCGCGCAGACCCTTTTCGATTGCTTCACGCAGGGTCGTGTCGCTTTGTTCGGCTTTCTTTTGCGGTGCGTCCTGATTCGACGCATAATTGATGAAATCCATACAATTTTCGTCAAGTCCGCGTATGACGTTGAAGCTGTAATAGGCGTCCAGCATACGGTCGGAATACGGATTCATTATCGCCGCAGAAAGTCCGTTTTCCATTGCGGCGGTAAAAAAGGCAGCGTTGACAAGCTCGCGTGACGGCAGTCCGAACGAAATGTTTGAAACACCGAGAGAGGTGTGACAATGCAGCTCCTCGGTTATACGGCGCACCGTTTCAAGGGTGACGGAGGCGGCGTTTTTGTCCGCGCTGACCGCCATTGCCAACGGGTCAAAAATAATATCTTTGCGGTCGATTCCGTACTGTGCGGCAGTCGCAAGGATTCTTTCGGCAATTTCAAGTCTGCCGTCAACGCTTGTCGGAATACCGCTTTCGTCGAGCGTCAGCGCAACGATAAATCCGCCGTACTTCTGCATGAGGGGAAATATCGCTTTCATACTTTCCTCTTTGCCGTTGACCGAGTTTATCATCGCCTTGCCGTTGTAGCGGCGCAGGGCACTTTCCATTGCGGCAGGGTCGGAGGAGTCAATCTGAAGCGGAAGCTCGGTCACGCATTGAAGCTCGCAGACCGCCTCCGTCAAGAGCTTTGTTTCGTCAATTCCGGGCAGACCGACATTAACGTCAAGAACGTGAACGCCCTTTGCCTGCTGGTTGACGGCTTCCTGCAAAATGTAGCCCATGTCGTTCTCCGTGAGTGCCTGTTTAAAGCGTTTCTTTCCTGTCGGGTTGATTCTTTCGCCGATGAGTATGGGTTTGTCCCCGAAGAAAACCGTTTTGTTATATGACGTGATACACGAATAGCTTTTTTTCTCAATTTCTCGCGGCGTTATGCTGCGGGTCAGCTCGTGCACCTTTCTTATATATTCCGGCGTTGTTCCGCAGCAGCCCCCGACAATCCTTACCCCGCGTTCGACCGAGGCTCTGAGCTCCTGCGCAAATTCGTCGGCATCAACATCAAAATACGTTCCGTTCTCGCCGCTTTTCGGCAGACCCGCATTCGGCTTGAAGATGACGGGGGTTGAGGAGTACCTGAGCAGCTCGTCCACCACTCCGCGCAGCTGTGCGGGACCGAGCGAACAGTTTGTTCCGATTGCGTCCGCTCCCATACCCTCAAGCATTGCCACCATACAGGCAGGGTCGGCTCCCGTCATAAGACGCCCGTTTTCGCCGTAAGCATTGGTCACAAAGACGGGCAGGTCACTGTTCTCCTTCGCTGCAAGCAGAGCCGCTTTTGTTTCGTAGCTGTCGTTCATCGTTTCGACGGTGATTAGGTCAACGCCGTATTTTACGCCGATTTTCACGGTTTCGGCGAATATCTCAACAGCCCTTTCAAAGTCGAGATCGCCGAGCGGCTTCAGGAGCTTTCCCGTCGGTCCGATGTCGAGCGAGACATATTTTTCGTGATTTCCCTGTGAAAGCTCACGCGCTTTTTTTGCGTTTTCAACAGCACAGCGGATTATTTCGTCCAGCTCATCACGGCTGAATTTCAGAAGATTTGCGCCGAACGTGTTTGTGTTGACAACGTTACTGCCGCTTTCAAAATATTCGCGGTGAATGTTCACGATGACGTCGGGGTGAGTGATGCTCCACCGCTCGGGCAGTTCGCCCGGAAGCAGACCGCTCTGTTGTAGAAGCGTACCCATACCTCCGTCAAGGTAAACCGTATTTTCTTTCATAAAATTGCGAATGTTCATATTATCACTTCCCGACAGTTGGTTATTCCGGCAAACGCGGTCACGGATTTTGACGGCGTCATCAAAAGGGAATTGCCGAGCGTGACTCCGATTTTTCTCGGACAGTCAAGCAGGGCGAAAACGGTTTTTTGCGTTTCTATCGGCAAATCTCCGTATCCGGGGCTGAACCTCGGTCGCAGACATTTTCCCTGCGGCTTGAGCTCGTTATTTATTTTCCGACATAATGCGTCACAGAGACTTTCGACACGTTCCGCACCGATTGCCTGGAAGCACATCGCCTTTGTCGGGGAGAGCACGGAGTACCGCGAAATCAGTCGATCAATGCCTATTCCTACGGTTGCGGCAAAAAGGATTACACTGTCACAGCCGTCGAGATTTTCGGCAAGATTCTTGCTTTTGATTACGGCGGACGGGACAGCTATACTGTCACCGGCAATTGAAACGGGCAGAGTGACACAGCAAGCCTTGTATTCGAGTCTGTCTCTGACTTCATTAAGACAGCTGTCAACAAGACCGAGAGCCGTTTCGTCCGTGTCCTTGGCGGACATATATCGGAGAATTTCTTTAAGGTTGATCGGCGGTTCGTCAACCGTGAGAGTGCGAATTGGAATCATAAAATCACTTACCTAAAATGTCCGAGAGGTTTGACTGAATTTTTTGAGCAACATCGGGCTTGTTCATCGAATAAACGTGAACGTTGCTTATGCCGTTTGCAAAAAGGTCGATTATTTGGTCGGTTGCGTATGCGATTCCCGCCTGCTTCATCGCGAGGGGATCTGAACCGAATTTGTCAACAAGGCTCTTGAACCTCTGCGGCATAAACGAACCGG
The DNA here is from genome assembly GCA_963616775.1 of Eggerthellaceae bacterium. Taxonomy (GTDB): domain Bacteria; phylum Bacillota; class Clostridia; order Oscillospirales; family Acutalibacteraceae; genus CAG-488. The sequence continues at coordinate 55,266 of CAVELL010000024.1, forward strand.
AAAGCTTTATTGATCTGCCGACCTGAGAGGCGTTGGTTATCGGCATTATTCCTGCAACGACGGGAACAGTAATACCTGCCTCACGGATTTTGTAAAGAAAATTGTAGAGAAGATTGTTGTCGAAAAACATCTGTGTTGTGAGGAATTCACAGCCTGCGTCAACCTTTTCTTTCAGGTGCTTTATGTCGTCCCTTTGATTTGCGCTTTCGGGATGTATCTCCGGATAGCACGCGCCGCCTATGCAGAAATCCTTTCCGCTTTCCTTTATTTCGCGGATAAGGTCAACGGCGTAGCGGTGCTCCCAATGACTTTTGTCCCCATTCATCATTTCTTCGGGAATGTCTCCGCGCAGGGCAAGGACATTTTTAATTCCTCGTCTGTCCATATCGTCGATTCGCTCAAGAATCGTTTTCTTTGACGAGGACACGCAGGTCAGGTGCGCCAGCGTCGGCACACCGTAGTCGTTTTTAATGCTTTCGGCAATGTCGAGCGTGTACTTGCTTGTTCCTCCGCCTGCGCCGTATGTAATGCTCATATAGGCAGGACGGAGCTTTGCTATATCACGGGTTGCATGACTGACGCTTTCAAATGCGGAATCGGTTTTCGGAGGAAAAACCTCAAAAGACAGGGACCTTTTTTCTTCCTTAAGGATGTCGATAATTTTCACGCGGTTACGCCCCTTTTTAATTGTTATTTACTTGTGTATTATAACACAATGCCGCAAAAAAACAACCTTATAAAAGAACATTTATTGCAAAGTTGAATAATTCTGATATTAGGAATCTTTTATGAAACCCGGTGATCAAATGAATTTTATAACCGAAGCTGTCGTAGGTATCCTTATGCCGTTTGTCGGCACAGCCGCCGGAGCCGTAACCGTATTTTTTATAAGAAAAAGAACCAATCCGAGATTTCACAGGGCAACGCTCGGCTTTGCCGCAGGGGTTATGACCGCCGCTTCGGTTTGGTCTCTGCTTATTCCGTCGATCGAGGCGGCAAAATCATGGGTGCCGGCGGTCGTCGGGTTTATGCTCGGCATCGGAATAATGATGCTGATTGATATTCTCATTCCCGAATTTGGTTTCAGCCGAAAGCAAACCTACAAAATCGGAGAAAATCTTATGACGTTCATCGCCGTCACTCTGCACAATATACCGGAGGGAATGGCGGTCGGTGTCGCACTTTCGGGAATGGCGGAGGAAAACGGTATAATTGCGCCGGCGGAAGCTCTTGCGCTCTCCATCGGAATTTCGGTGCAGAATTTTCCTGAGGGAGCAATAATTTCCGCACCGCTGATGTCCTGCGGAACGGAAAAGAAAAAAGCCTTTTTATACGGCGTGGCGTCGGGTGCGGTTGAGCCGATTGCGGCGGTGATTACAATTTTGCTGACATGGCTTGTGACGCCGATACTTCCCTATATACTGTCGTTTGCGGCGGGGGCGATGATATATGTCGTTTCCTATGAGCTGATACCCGAAGCAAAGAGCAAGACAGGCACGGCAGGAACGGCTGTCGGCTTTGCAATTATGATGCTCCTTGATGTTGCGCTGGGATAAATTTCGTAAATTTTCGTAATTTTTTTCGGAAAGCTCGTAATTTTTTCGGAAAGGTGTTGACAAAGGACGTTCTCTGATGTATAATATCAAACGTTCTTTAGCGGAATTGTGTAACGGTAGCACGACAGACTCTGACTCTGTTTGTTGGGGTTCGAATCCCTATTCCGCTGCCA
>CAVELL010000025.1:0-13366 GCA_963616775.1 Eggerthellaceae bacterium
TCTGCCTCCACTTGAAGCAAGGGGAGGTGTCGCGTGAGCGACGGTGGGGATTTAAGAACAGCTCGATATCTTTGCTCCGTCTGTAAATTAAACGCTGTATTTCCCGTAAACATCATCTGAAATCTAACATCTACCGTCTAACATCTATCTCGACGGTGGGGATTTAAGAACAACATTTAAGAACAACTCAATATGCTTTTATTCCTTATCCCTTCCACCGCAAGCAGTCCCCTTCCCCTTGATTCAACCAAAGGCTGAGAGAAAATAAGCTGCGAAAACTTTTGGAAAACATATTCAAGCAAGGCGTGCGCCTCAATTTGTGTGGTGTTGCCTAAAATGTATAATAAACCCTAAAATATGAAAGGAATGGTTATAAAATGGCAAATGTAACATTGAAAGGCGGCGTCGTTAAGGAGTACGAAAACGGTACGACCGCCATGGAAATTGCGAAGAGCATAGGTATGGGTCTTTACAAGGCGGCTTGTATCTGCAAGATCAACGGAGAATATCAGGATCTCAGAACCCCGATCACGGGTGACTGCGAGCTTGAGTTTCTCACCTTTGAGGATGACGAGGAGGCAAAGAGAACCTTCCGCCACACCGCTTCGCATATTCTTGCTCAGGCTGTAAAAAGACTTTATCCCGAGGCAAAGCTTGCAATCGGACCGTCCATAGCAAACGGATTCTACTACGACTTTGACGTTGAAAAGCCGTTCCTCCCCGAGGATCTTGAAAAGATTGAGGCGGAAATGAAGAAAATCGTCAAAGAGAAGCTCCCGCTTGAAAGATTCGAGATGACTCCGGACGAGGCAATCAAATACTATGAGGATAAGGGCGAGATCTACAAGGTTGAGCTTGTTAAGGAGCACGCCGACAAGGGCGAGAACATCAGCTTCTACAAGCAGGGTGAGTTCACCGAGCTTTGCGCCGGTCCGCACATTCCCGATACGGGCAGGATCAAGGCGTTCAAGCTGACTTCCGCAACGGGTGCCTACTGGCGCGGAAGCGAGAAGAACAAGATGCTCCAGCGTATCTATGCAACCGCTTTCACAAAGCAGGCAGACCTTGACGCTTATCTTGAAGCTATCGAGGAAGCAAAAAAGCGTGACCACAGAAAGCTCGGCAGAGAGCTCGGTCTTTTCGCCCTCAGGGACGAAGCTCCGGGAATGCCGTTCTTCCTCCCGAAGGGCACGGTTCTTCGCAACACTCTTGTCAGCTATTGGCGTGAGGTTCACAAGAAGTGGGGCTATTATGAGATTTCAACTCCGCAGATCATGCGCCGCACACTTTGGGAGACTTCCGGTCACTGGGATCACTACCACGACGACATGTACACAACGGTTATCGACGGCGAGGACTTCGCAATCAAGCCGATGAACTGCCCCGGCAGTATCCTTGTTTATGAGCTTGAGCCCCATTCATACAAGGAAATGCCGCTTCGCTACGGTGAGCTGGGTAAGGTACACAGAAACGAGCTTTCGGGCGCACTTCACGGACTTTTCCGCGTCCGCTGCTTCACTCAGGACGACGCTCACATTCTCCTTGCTCCCGAGCAGATCCGCGACGAGGTTGTCAGAATAGCACAGCTCTTTGACGAGGTTTACACCCTGTTCGGACTTCCGTATGAAATCGAGCTTTCAACCATGCCGGAGGATCATATAGGTTCGGAAGAGGACTGGGAGATTGCAACAAAGGCACTCGCAGACGCTATCACAAGCGTCGGCAAGACTTATATAATCAACGAGGGAGACGGCGCATTCTACGGTCCGAAGCTTGACTTCCACATCAAGGACAGTCTCGGAAGAACATGGCAGTGCGGAACAATTCAGCTCGACTATCAGCTTCCCGGTCGCTTCAACCTTGAGTACACAGGCTCCGACGGTGAGAAGCACACTCCGGTTATGATTCACCGTGTTGTTTTCGGCTCAATCGAAAGATTTATCGGCGTTATAACCGAGCACTTTGCAGGCGCATTCCCGATTTGGCTTGCTCCCGTTCAGGTCAAGCTCCTCCCGATTGCAGACCGTCATCACGACTACGCTTTCGAGGTCGCAAGGAAGCTTGAAGCAAGGGGTATCCGCTGCGAGGTTGACACACGAAGCGAAAAGACGGGCTATAAAATCCGTGAAGCTCAGCTCCGGAAGATTCCGTATATGCTCCTCATGGGCGACAAGGATATCGAGGGCAAGTGCGTTTCGGTTCGTAAGCGCGGCGAGGGTGACATCGGCGCAATGGGCATTGACGAGTTCGTCGAGCTTGCTGCAAAGCAGATTGAGTCCAAGGAGATTTTCTGATTATGTCCATAGAAAAAGGCAAGGCATACCTCAGCCGGTTCGGAGCTGAGAACAGAGTGAGAGAGTTTGACGTGTCAAGTGCAACGGTCGAGCTTGCGGCTCAGGCACTCGGCGTTAAGGGTCAGCGAATTGCAAAAAGTCTCTCGTTCAAGGTCGGCGAGGATGCGATACTCGTTATCGCTGCCGGTGACGCCAAGGTAGATAATAAAAAATATAAGGCAGCTTTCTCAACAAAGGCAAAAATGCTTACACCCGACGAGGTCGAAGGTATGATCGGTCACAGAGTCGGCGGTGTTTGTCCGTTCGGTATAAACGACGGGGTCAAGACTTATCTTGATGAATCGCTGAAAAGGTTTGACACGGTTTTTCCCGCCGTCGGCAGTTCAAACAGTGCTGTTGAGCTGACTCTCGGTGAGCTTGAAAAATACGCTCAGGGCTTCGGCGGCTGGGTCGATGTCTGCAAGGTTGTTGAAGAATAATCAGGTAGATGTTTTGAGGATTTTTCTTTGAAAAAATATTGTTTCAGGAACAAACCTATCAGCCTCCCCCCTTGATTCAACCAAAGGGAAGCTTAGAAAAATCGAGCTAACAAATCAGATTACGAAATATACTCACAAGGCAGGTGCTATATATGAAATATGTTGTTGTATTATATGACGGAATGGCGGACTATCCCGTTCCTGCTCTCGGCGGCAAAACGCCGATGATGGTTGCGAACAAGCCGAATTTCGATCGGCTGGCTCAGCACGGCGAGGTCGGACTTGTCAGAACGGTTGCCGAGGAACTCAAGCCCGGCAGCGATGTCGCAAACCTCAGCGTTATGGGATATGATCCGAAAAAATATTACACGGGACGTTCTCCTCTTGAGGCGGTCAGCATCGGAGTTAAGATGGCTGATGACGATATTGCGCTCAGATGCAATGTCGTAACGCTTTCCGACGAGCCGAACTACGGGGACAAAACAATGGTTGACTATTCGGCAGGCGATATTTCAAGTGCCGAAGCGGCAGAAATCATCAAAACCGTTCAGGAGCATTTCGGCGGCGGTGAATTTGATTTTTACCACGGTGTAAGCTACCGCCATTGTCTTATTCACCACGGCGGTACGGTTGAGTTGGGCAATATGACTCCTCCGCACGACATCTCCGACAGAGTTGTAGGTCCGTATCTTTCAACGGCAGAGAGCGCAAAGCCGCTCATTGCGATGATGAAAGAGAGCTACGACCTGCTCAAGGATCACCCGGTTAACAAAAAGAGAATTGCCGAGGGGAAGCGTCCCGCAAATTCAATCTGGCTGTGGGGCGAGGGCAAAAAGCCGATGCTCCCGAGGTTTGAGGATCTCTACCGTAAGAAAGGAACGGTCATTTCCGCCGTCGATCTGCTCAAGGGCATAGGCATTTCGGCAGGAATGAGTACGCCTGAGGTTGAGGGCGCAACAGGCTACATTGACACGAACTTTGAGGGCAAGGCAAACGCCGCGATTGATGAGCTCAAAAACGGCATTGATTTTGCTTATGTTCATTTTGAAGCTCCCGACGAGTGCGGACACAGAGGTGAGCCGGAGAATAAGGTCAAGGCGATTGAAATGATTGATTCCCGCGTGCTTCCGATTATCATCAAGGGTCTCGAAGAAATCGGCGAGGACTACAAGATTATGATTCTTCCCGATCATCCGACGCCGATTGTCACGAAAACTCACGCAAGCGATCCCGTTCCGTATATGATTTATCACAAATCGGCGGAGAAAAACAGCGGTGTTGAGTCGATAAATGAGGAATCAGCAGAGGCAACGGGCAACTATATTGACTTCGGTCCCGATTTGATGAAGAAATTTATGGCGGAATGAGGAAAATAGGCAAGGCTTTTCATATTAAAATGAAAATTTATTTAAAAAAGTCTTGATTTTTTCTCGGGAATCTGTTAGTATATGAAATGTTGTTTAGTATTCGTAATTAAAGGAGGTGCCGACAAATGGCAAAATGCGAATTCTGCGGTAAAGATGTTGCTTTCGGTATCAAGGTTTCCCACTCACACAGACGTTCAAACAGAACATGGAAGCCGAACGTTAAGCGTGTTAAGGCAATCGTAAACGGTTCTCCGCGCAAGGTATATGCTTGCACACGTTGCCTGCGTTCAGGTAAGGTTACACGCGCCGTTTAATCGACGATTGATGATTCAGAGACTGTCCGAGTGACAGTCTCTTTGTCTTATAGAGGTGTTTTATGAAGCTGAAAGAAGTTTTACGCGAAGAAATTTTTGTCTCGGACAGATTTTTTAATAACTGCCATGCTTCAACCGTTCTCAAGCACGGCGGCAGACTGCTTTGCGCCTGGTTCGCAGGCACAAAGGAGGGCGATGACGACGTTGAAATATACTTGTCCGTCAATGACGGCGACGGCTGGAGCGAACCGAAAAGAATGACGTTCACGGATGTTCCGTGCTGGAATCCTGTGCTTTTTGAATATGACGGGGAAATAACGCTGTTCTGCAAAATCGGCAGAAAAATTCCGCAATGGAGAACATACTGTATGCGTTCAGCCGACGGCGGCGATACCTGGTCTCAGCCGCAGGAGCTTGTCGAGAGTGACACCTCAGGCGGAAGAGGACCCGTTAAAAACAAGCCGATTTTGCTTTCCGACGGCAGGATAGTTGCGCCCGCGTCGGTCGAAACCGAAAAAACGTGGGACTCATTTGTTGATATTTCCGCCGATTCGGGCAAAACGTGGAAAAAGAGCGGATTTATGCCGTTCGACCACGGCTCGGCGAGGGGCACCGGAGTCATTCAGCCGACGCTTTGGCAGACCGACGACGGAATCCACGCGTTGCTTCGTTCCTCCGAGGGCTGCATTATGCACAGCTTTTCTGCGGACGGCAGCAGCTGGACAGCCTGCGAAAAAACAGAGCTCCCGAACAATAACAGCGGAATAGACTGCGTGAAAATCGGGAATAGCGTTGTCATCGTTTTCAATCCGATTGCCGAATCGTGGGGCGACAGAAACATTATTTCATACGCATTATGTGACGAAAATGCACGTAATTTCAGTGAGCCGGTTTTGATTGAAGCCGACAGCGACGCCGAGGCGGAGTTTTCCTACCCTGCGGTGATAACGGACGGGAAGCATGTCTTCATAACCTACACTCACAATCGCAAATCAATAGAATTTATTAAGCTTGAAATAATTTCGGACTGACGGGGTGTTGAAATGAAAAATCTCAAGAAAAGAATAAATCTTCTGAGACGAAGAATGCTGTTTTTTTTAATATGGCCGGCTGTGTTCAATTTTTATGCAAAGAAGCCTATCAATGAAAAGCTGATGCTGTTTGTGTTCAACAAGAATTATACGACTTTGCCCGATAATATGATTGGCATTTATAATTTCCTGCAAGAGAGGGGCTATGACTGCCGCATCATGCAGTCGCCGCCGAGCTCCCTGAAACGCTTTCTTTTCGGAATAACGTTTCAAAAGTATTACGCTCAGAGCAAGTGCGTATTTTTGACGGACAATTTTGACCCGTTATACGCGCATCAGCCGCGCAAGGGCACAAAAGTAATTCAGCTTTGGCATGCCTGCGGAGCCTTTAAAAAGTGGGGCTTCTCCACGCTTGACCTTGCATGGGGCGGAACGCGCAAGGATTTTCTCCGCTTCCCGATGCACAACACATACACCGACGTTTTTGTTTCGTCCGAGGCTGTAATCCCGTGCTATGCCGAAGCGTTCAACTGCTCGGAGAGGAAGATTAAGGCCTTCGGCACTCCGCGAACCGACATCTATTTTGACAGCGAATTTGTGTCCGCTCAGCGCGAGGAGCTGCTGAAGGTTTTTCCCGAAATCGGTGACAGAAAAATTATACTCTATGCGCCCACATTCCGCGGAAATTCGCCCGACCTTGCTTATAACGAGGATCCGCTGGACTATGGCAAGCTGAAAGAGGCTTTCGGCGATGAGTATGCTGTTGTGCTGAAGCTTCACCCGTTCACGGCAAGAAAATTCGGACTCACGGACGAGGAAAAAGAAAAGTACGGCGACTTTGTTTTCAACGGCTCCAACAGCCTAAAAATCGAAACGGCTCTGTGCGCTGCGGATATCCTGATAGCGGATTATTCATCGCTGATTTTTGAATATTCGCTTCTCAACAAGCCTATGCTTTTTTATGCGTACGACCTTGAGCAGTATGAGCACGACAGAAGCTTTTATTTTGATTACAAGAGCTTTGTTCCGGGTAAGATAGTCATAAACAATGATGAAATCATCGACGCAATCAAAAGCGGAGACTTCCGCGCCGACAGAATACCTGCTTTCAGGGAAAGGTTTATGGGAGCGTGTGACGGAGAATGCGTCAAACGAATCGCCGAATATTCGATGATTTAACGCGAATAGCAATATTTTTTTGAAAAAACTATTGACAAATTACGATATATATAATACAATATTAAAGCACCTTGAGAGAAGGTGCTTTATATCGCGGAGTGGAGCAGTCGGTAGCTCGTCGGGCTCATAACCCGAAGGTCGTTGGTTCAAGTCCAGCCTCCGCAACCAACAAGTAGCACCGAAAAAGATATCGGGGCTGAAAACCCAGAAACCGCAACGGTTTCTGGGTTTTTTCATGCCGATTTTTAAGGTGGAATTCAAAAGATATCATTTCCCCAAATCGACCTTTGGGGAGGACTTGAACTAAATTCATAGGGTTTTAGGGGCAGATTTTACGATTGATTTCGTAAGGTCTGCCCCTTTTTTCGTTTTTCTAATTGTTAAATGTTTGTGTTCTCGGAGGTTGCGCATAAATTGTATGCGCAACCTCTTTTTTGTATATAGCGCATTATGAGCGTTGATATAAATCTGATAACGAAAGGAGCGGTGTATATGATTGCAGCGTAGACAGCAACTCAAAACAAAATTCAGGAGGTAAAGAAAGATGAATGATTGGGAACGATTACACAGACAAGCCGAGAGATATAAACAGTCATATCCCCCGGGAACAAGAGTAATGTTGCTTAATATGAACGACCCATATTCTCCCGTTGAAAGCGGTATGCGCGGAACGGTTCAGAGTGTGGATGATATCGGTCAACTCCTAATGAAATGGGATAACGGCAGAGCGCTTGCACTGATTCCCGGCGAAGACTCTTTCCGTCGATTGACACAGGAAGAAATCGACCGGGAGTTACAGGAACAAGCTCAGGAACAGACTATCAGCGAACAATCTATGTAAATGTGAGGTGAAGCAGAAAAACAGGACGGATGCCCTATGGCAATCCCATTCATTGATTTGTGTTCGGGTATCGGCGGCTTTCATTCCGGACTCGTAAATACAGGTCATTACAGATGCGTCGGTCATGCAGAAATTGATAAGAACGCAGAAAAAGCGTATAACGCCATTTACGGAGAAGAAGGAGGTTTGAATTATGGCGATTTGCGAACAATCAATCCAAGGGAACTCCCCCACTTCGACCTGCTTTGCGGCGGATTTCCTTGCCAAAGCTTCTCGGTTGCAGGACGGCGTCTCGGTTTCAGAGATACAAGAGGAACTGTCTTCTTTGAAATTGCCCGAATCCTTGCAGAAAAACGGCCTCCATTTTTACTCTTGGAGAATGTCCTCGGCCTGTTATCGCATGACAGCGGCCGGACGCTTAATACCATCTTCTCCGCGCTTGTTGAAATGGGGTATAATCTCGAATGGATGGTGCTTAACAGCAAATACTTCGGAGTCCCCCAACAGCGAAGGCGGCTGTATATTGTCGGATATCTTGATCCGAGATGTGCCGGAAAGGTATTTCCTCTCAGCGGCGGCAATGCGAAAAATCTTAAGCAACTTATCCCGGGACCGCAGGGTCAAAGAGTCTACGAAACAGACGGAATAGCCTGTACGCAGTGTGCAGGCTCAGGCGGTTGGGGCGGTAAAACCGGATTGTATTTTATTGATATGAACGCCGATCCGGTCATTACCGATATTGCTCGATGCATAACCGCAAGACAGGATTCCGGAGTAAGTAATCACAGAGGCGAACACTCTGCGGTTCTTATCGAAGACGCACCGAGAGCAATACTGACACCCGACAGAGAAACTGTCCGTCAGCAGGGTCGCCGTATGAAAGAGCCGAATGAAGCCATGTTTACGATAACCGCACAGGATAAGCACGGAGTCTACCATAAAGGAAGAATCCGCAAACTTATGCCCATTGAATGTTGGCGGTTGCAAGGTTTCACGGACAAACAATTCTATAAAGCACAGGCAACCGGTCTGAAAGACGGTCACCTATATAAAATGGCAGGTAACGCAGTCAGCGTACCTGTCATTTCTGCTATCGGGCAGAGACTATACGAAATAAACCACGAATTCGGAATTGTAAAGGAGTAACCATCATGCCAAACCATATTATAAACACTATCCGGTTGACGGGAGATCAGGAGAAAATAAGTGAACTGCTCGAATCAGTTAAGGATAACAGATTCGGAATCGGCTCTCTTGATTTCAACAAAGTCATTCCCATGCCGGAAAGTTTGCAGATTGAAACGAGTTCCTCTATGGAACGGGGATTAAAAGCCTACAAAGAGTTTGTCGACATCTGCACTTTTGATGGTGCAAATAAGGATATGGACTTACTTAATATCCCGGAAGACAAAGAAAACATCTTTCTTCGTATGCGCAAAGATGTCAAGCGAGAGGAATGGGAACTCGGCCGTCAGGCTTTCCGCAACGAAGTAATGTACGGCGCGCCAAGTTGGTATGATTGGTCAATAAAGAATTGGGGAACAAAGTGGAACTCCTACGGCTATGACAACCTTGACCGTTCGGACATTGCTGAAAATCCCGCGTTTTCGTTTTACACTGCTTGGAGTGCTCCCCACCCCATCATCGAAAAACTTGCAGAAAGATATCCCGAGGTTTCATTTGAACATGAATGGGCAGATGAAGACATCGGAATGAACTGCGGCAGAAAGACTTACGAACACGGCGAGTGTACCGACACTTATTACCCCGAGGCAAAAGAAGCGGAAATATTCGCAAATAACCTTTGGGGATACGAAACCGATACTGAAATGACGGAGGAACAAACATTATGAGCATTAAGAAAATCGATAAGAATGAACTCCGTGGGTATGAAGGAAAAGAAGGTCTTATCCTTCAGGGATGCGGCGGGAATCCACAGGAGTGGGTTGACGGAATCAATGACCTTTTTACCAAAGAGGGAATCCTTCTCGACGGAACAAAATTCTCAGACGATAACTGTGCCGTCTTTGAAAATAACGGATTGACCTGTTTGCTCTATGAGTTTAACGATGATACGAAAGTGGATATCGGCAAACTCGCCATGTGGCGAATCGGAACTCATTCGGATTTAGGCGGAACCTGGCTGTCTGATTATGTTGAAAATAAACTGGGCGGATTCAGTCTTACAGAAACAAAGAAACCCGACTGCCCGCTTATCGGACAGAACGGTAACATCTTCAACCTTATGGGGATTGCCGCAAGAACACTGCGGCATAATGGGCTTGCAGAGCAATCAAAGGAAATGACCAAGCGCATTACAGATACCGCGCAGAGTTATGATGAGGCACTCGGTATTATAGGCGAATATGTCAATATAACCTCGGTTGATGATTGCAGCGAAGATATGGATGCCGGAATGGAGATGCGCTATGATTGAAATGCTGTTTTTTCTCATCGGAATGGTACTCGGCGGACTTGTTGCCTTTGTTATTCTCTGCTGCTTCCAACTTCATAGGATTAACCGATATGAAGCACAACTGCAGAGATTAAAGGCACAACTCTCAGCGCGAAACACAAATTAAATAAAAATAAATGAAATTGAGGCCGTTTGCGTGTGTAAACACAAGAACGGTCTGTTTTTGTATTATAACGCAACTGCCTCCCGAAAGGAGGTCGGTTATATTGTCCGGTTCTGTAAGTCCACTGCCGTGGACAGGAAGCAAAGGCTGTATTTACACAACAATTGACGCTTTCATGCCGCCCCACAAGACTTATGTGGAAGCGTGTATGGGAAGTGCCGAAGTATTTCTGAGAAAAAAGCCCGTCGAAAGAGAAATTATCAATGATTACAACGGCGATTTGGTGAAATTCTTTCGTGTATTACAGCAAAATGAGAAGCTTGCTTACCTATTGGGGCGTCTTTATCTGTCTTTTAATTCAGAAGAACTATTCAGAATAAATAAGGCAATGCTCGCCGATGTGCCGAATATTCTTGATGATTTGACAGAAACCTCGATCACAGTGGAAAAAGCCGAATGGTCGGATATTGAGAAGGCTGTCGCTTTCTTTGAAAATCAGATATTCAGCTTCTCATCCACCGGAAAAACCTTTGCCATTGCAAAAAAGGACATGACCAAACGCTTTGGCAGACTTGTTACCGCCTGCAGCAGACTCAGAAATGCCGTTATCATGCACAGAGACTACAAGGACTGCATTTCTTATGCTGCAGGCAAAGACACTTTTATTTTGCTTGACCCTCCGTACAAGGGTACGGAAAAGTACTATCAGAAAGCCAACTTCGGCAGTGACGAACACGCAAAGCTGTTTGAATTTATGTATGGCATTCATGAGAAGTATGAGGGTAATTGCAAATTCATTATTACCTACAATAACGATCCGTATATTTGCAGTCTCGCTGAAAAATACGGATTCGATACTTTTGTGAAAGAACGACTGCACAATATGCTTCAAAGCACAAAACCGGGCGAAATGTTCGAAGAACTGCTCATTGGTAATTATGATTTGAAAAAGCAGGCAGAAGAAAACAATCATTGCATCGTAAAAGAAGCACAGCAATTAACGCTTTTCGATTTTCAGTACGATTATTAAGGAGAAGGAAATGGAGTACAAAACAGAATTCACAATTTTACTGCCGGAAAAACTGACAACCGCGCTTGACATCAATGAGGACACCCTGTTTGAAACATATTTTGATGACGGGAAAATCAAGGTCAGAGTTATCGATGAGAGCGAATTCGAAGATGAACTCAGCAACTGCGATTTGACCGATAACGACAAAGAGTGTGCAGAGTGTCCGAACTATTGTCGCAGTTGCGGCAGGTGCTTATTTGAGTCCTAAAGGAGAGTGATATTGATGAATAGAAAGATTGTCAGAGTCCTCGGCAAACGAGGACGAATTACAATTCCGTATGAAATAAGAGTCCGCAATAAAATCGGCTATAATGATATTCTTTCTTTCGAGGAAAAGGATAAAAACACCATTATAGTCCGCAAAGAAAAATTGTGTGGCGGGTGTACTCCCGAGTGCTTCGACGAAGAAAACTCAATTCCCATTGAAGACTTTATCGACAGCCTCACACCGGAGCAGCAGCGCCGTGCAACAATTTATCTTAATTTACTGTGGGCGCAGAAAGAGAGCGCGTCTGTTGGCAGAACATAAACCACCGTATATCACGGCGAAAGGAGTATAAAATGCAGGTGAAAATTTATCAAATAAATCCCGAAAGGGATAGTAACCGAATGAAGTTTATGTCTCTAAGCGATAGTCAGTCCCCCGATCCGTCAATCTATGATGAAGTATTCGATGCGGAAATCGATGAAAATGAACTTGAAGAAATCTACGGTCGATTCAACACCGTGGGACATCCGTTGTTCAGAGGTCATTCGTTGTCGGTATCCGATGTGGTGGTAGCAGACGGAAAAGCAAGTGTCTGTCAAAGTGTCGGTTTCAGGGATGTTCCGTTTGATACAACCAAAACACATAAGCCGGACAATCTTATGAGAGTTGTGTATGTTGAGCCGAATAAAGCACCCTATGTCGCCGAGGTTGCCCACACGCTTGAAGCTGAGCAAAAAGCGGTCGGAGGATATATAGAAGTTGTATATCCCGACGATAACGAAACCTGCATCATATGCAATGAGGAAGGCAAACTGATAGGAATGGAAGGCAACCGCAGAATAGGTGACGGTTCTTCTATTATTGCAGGACCGTTTTTTATCTGCGGAACAACCGAAGAAGATTTCAGAGGTCTGACTGACAGTGAGGTGGACTTATATATGGATCGTTTCAAAGAACCCGAGCAAATCAGCCCGGAAGAAGTAAGTGCCGATACAGGATGCACCATTATTTTTAGTATGTAAATTAAAAACGGAGGTTAAGAATCATGGCAGCAAAAAAGCAAACCGTAAAAGACAATCAGAAGCAAACCGCAGCGACGGAAAATGAAAGGACACAGTATAAAATCCCGTTTATTACTGCGCGTATCGACAGAATTGCATCAGATGGAAACAGCAAAATCAAGGCAAACGCAAGTGTAACCATCGGAAATCATTTTGCTGTCCACGGCATCAAAATTTATGACGGCGGAGAAAAAGGGCTTCAAGTTCTCTATCCCGGACATAAAGGTACGGATGGGAAGTTTTATGATGACTTTCACCCCATTACAAAAGAATCCCGCGAAACACTCAACGGGTATGTTCTTGATGCCTATGAGCAGAAAATGGAACAAGTGCAGGCTGAACAGCAGACTGAGTCCGAGGAACTCGACGAAGATGAAGAACCTGCTTTCGAGCAGTCAATGTAACTTGTTTTCGAAGTTTATAAAAAGTGCTGGACTTTTCACGGATTATCGGTATCCTGTAGATAGAGGTGATGTCAATGAGAACAGGAAAAATGCTCGCAGCCCTCCTTGCAGGACTGATAACGCTGAGTCTTGCGGGATGCGCCGCAGATAAAGCAAACAACAATACCGAAAGCGGTGCTGTCAGTACGGAAAGCAGTATAACGGTAACGGACAAGGCTTCCGAGCCAACCGCCGAGAGCAGATTGCCTACGGGTACGGAAAACACGGCCGAATCTACAACAGAAAAAGCTGAAAGCAGTACGGCCCCTGCCGACAGCGGCAAACCGGAAACCGCAAAGCCTGCGGAAACCGAGCCGCCGACTGAACCGCCAAAGCAGACCGAATCCCCAAAGGTAACAGAACCGCCCAAACAGACTGAACCGCCAAAAGTTACCGAACCGCCCACGAAAACAACAGAACCGCAGCCCACCGAGCCTCCTGCCACAGAGCAGCCGAAAGGCTTCACCAAAGCCGACCATGTACGCATCATGTCAGAGA
>CAVELL010000025.1:13376-24873 GCA_963616775.1 Eggerthellaceae bacterium
CCGCCAAAGCAGACCGAACCACCGAAGGTCACAGAACCCCCAAAACAAACTGAGCCGCCGAAGGTCACGGAGCCGCCGGAAACCAAACCGACCGAGCCGCAGCCCACCGAGCCTCCTGCAACGGAGCCGCCGAAGGGCTTCACCGAAGCAGACCATACACGCATCGTGTCCGAGGTCAAAGCCTATGCGGAAAGCTATATCTCCAAAGGCTTCACCTTCGAATGGGCAGAGGAATTGGAGTTCGGATGGGATGTCGGTTGGATGGGTACACCGAGAATCAACCGTGACGGTGTGGACGGGGTCATCCATACTCTAAAACACCATGTGGATTTAATCTATAAATCCGGAACAGACCCTGCCAACGGCGTGACCGCAAACAGCGTCCGCTATAAGGTGGTGCAGCTCGAAATCGACGGCGGGATCGCCTATGCCGTAATATACGGCTGATACAATATCATAATCGCCATGAGAATGTCGTGAAGTTCACGGCATTCTTTTTTTACACCAAATTGAATGGAGGAATATCTATGAAAGCCAAAACAAAGCGAGTGGTGACGGCATTGCTTGCCGCCGTTATGCTCATTACGACACTTCTGCCGCTGACCGCCTCGGCTGCCGATGTGACGATGGATCTGAACAACTGCCATGTCAGTTGGGATTACACCCTCACCGATGATGAGGGAAATACCTTCTCCGCCGCCTACGGTTTGCGTGCTGCCGACGACATCTACTTTAATAAGGGATTCAGCCCCTATCTCAGCAAGATGCACGATTATACCGCAAAGCGCAACGGCCTCACCGGAAAGAAATCCGATTGGGTATACGGCAAAGACTATGTCTATTGCTTCTGCATCGAACGAGGAATCCCCCTGCCGAACAATAAGGAATATGCAGGCTCCGCCGATGCAAACCACGGAGATAAGTATAAGCGGCTGTCGGAGAATCAGAAAGATTTGCTCCGTCTCGCACTGACCTACGGATACCCCAACCGTGTAGGATTGCAGACGAGCAAGGACGCCAACGCCTGCTACGCCGCCACTCAGCTCATTGTGTGGCAGATCACTATGGGCTTTCGCAGCTCTGCCACCGAGCTGAATGACAAAACCTATCCCATGAGCGGATACAGCGGCACGATGACCGAACAGTACACACGCAACAAATATCTGAAAGCCTACTACGACGCCATTCTCTCGGACATGGCAAGGCATTACACTCGTCCGAGTTTTACCGCCTATACGCCGGGTGCCGCGCAGACCTATGAAATGGAGTATAAAAACGGCAAATACACCGTCACCCTCACCGACAGCAACAATATGCTCAGTGATTACTATGTGTCGGTCAGCGGCGGTGTCAGCGCATCCGTCAGCGGCAATACACTGACACTCACCTCGACCAAGCCCATCAATGACGCGGTTACCGTCAAACTCAACCGCCGTGTGTATTCCACCGATATGAATACGGGCTTTCTCATTTGGTCTGTGCCGGGAAAAGAAAGTGCCAATCAGGACATGGTATCCGGCGTTCCTGCCGACAACGACCCTGTGCCGTCCTATCTCAAGGTGCGCACAGCGGCAGGCAGTGCCAAGATCGTCAAGGTAAGTGAGGACGGCAAGGTGGACGGCATCACCTTCCGCATTCAGGGCGAAGGTGTAGATCAGACTGTGAAAACCGCAAACGGCGGTGTGTTTCAGTTGGACAACCTCAAGCCCGGTGCGTATACTGTCAGCGAAGCAGAATACGAGCAGTACGAACCGCAGGAAGTTCGCCGCATTACCGTTGTCAGCGGTCAGGTGACCACCGTTACTTTCAGCAATACGCTCCGCCGCGGTGACCTCTCCGTCAAAAAGACTGCCGAGGATGGCTTGGTCGAGGGAATGAAATTCCGACTGTCCGGCACATCGCTTGCCGGCATCGAGGTCAATTCGTTCGCCGTGACCGATGAAAACGGCGTTGCAACATTCAAGGATGTGCTGATTGGCACGGGATATGTTCTTGAGGAAATCGACACACCCCTCCACTATGTTGTTCCCGACAAGCAGACCGCCGCAATCGAGTGGAACAAGGTTACGGAGAAATCCTTTGACAATGACTTGAAGAAATTCAATGTCACCGTAACCAAGAGCGACAGCAGAACCGGTCTGCCGCAGGGCGATGCCTCCCTCGCAGGCGCAAAGTACGGCATCTATAAAGGCAATCAGCTCATCGACACCTACACCACCGACGCAAACGGTCAGTTTGTGACTAAGTATTATATCTGCGGCGACGACTGGTCGATTCATGAGATCAGCCCCTCCGAGGGATATTTAATCAATACCGAAAGCCTGCACATCGGTGCGGAAGCCAAGCTGTATACCGTGGAATACAACATTGCCAAGCCCCTCGACTCCTATGAGGATATTATCAAGGGCAAGGTCGCTATCATCAAGCACTGCGATGACGGCAGCACCAAAATCGAAACGCCGGAGGTCGGTGCAGAGTTTGAAGTATATCTGAAAGCGGCAGGCAGCTACGAAAACGCCAAGGAAACCGAACGGGATATCCTTGTATGTGACGGAAACGGTTTTGCTGAATCCAAAGACTTGCCCTACGGTGAATATACCGTAAGGCAAATCAAGGGCTGGGACGGCAAAGAACTCCTTGCGCCGTTTACGGTATTCGTCAGCGAGGACGGACAGGTATATCGTTTCCTCATCAATAACGCTCCCTATGAAGCGCTCATTGAAATCATTAAAAAGGACGCCGAAACGGGTAAAATCATTCCTGCGGCGGGCATCGGCTTCAAGGTACGCAACACCGACACGGGCAAATATATCGTACAGCATATCAATTACCCGACGCCTACGGACATCGACATCTATTACACCGATGTGTCGGGCAAGCTCATGATGCCCGAAAAGCTGCCTTACGGCAATTATGAGATCATCGAGCAGTGTACGGCTTACGGATATGTCCTCGACTCCGCACCCATCGCATTCAAGGTGGACGGCGAGAAAACCATTGTTACGGTCGAGAAATTCAATATGCCGCAGAAAGGTGTCATCCGCATTTCCAAAAGCGGTGAGATTTTCTTCTCCGCTGTGGAAACGGATGGCGTATACAGCCTTGTGTTTGCGGATAAAAACCTTGCAGGGGCAACCTATGAAATCACCGCCGCCGAGGATATTATCACACCCGACGGCACGCTCCGTTTCGCCAAGGGTACTGTTGTTGACACCGTAACAACCGATGAAAGCGGCGCGGCGGAAAGCAAGGCGCTCTACCTCGGCAAGTATACCGTCAGAGAAACAAAAGCGCCCTACGGCATGGTGCTGAACGGCACGCCTAAAACCGTCGAGCTGACCTATGCGGGCGAAACCATCGAGGTCACCGAAACAGCCGCTGAGTTTTACAATGAGCGCCAAAAGGCAACTCTGTCCCTTGCCAAAATTCTCGGCGGGGATGAAACCTTTAATATCGGGAATAACGGCGAAATCCTCTCGGTGCAGTTCGGGCTGTACGCTGCCGAGGATCTGTTTGCCGCAGACGGCTCGGTCATTCCGAAGGATGGACTGCTTGAAATCGCCAACTGCGATGAAAACGGCAATATCACCTTCAAGACAGATATTCCCGTAGGCGCAAAGCTGTATGTAAAGGAAATTGCGACCGACAGCCATTATATCCTTTCGGACGAAAAATACCATGTGACCTTCGACTACGCCGGACAGGATACCGCCCTTGTGGAGATCAAAGCAAACGGCGGCGAAGCCATTAAAAACGATATCCTCTACGGCTCGGTCAAAGGACTGAAAATCGACCGTGAAACCGAGAAGCCCATCATCGGCGCAAAGTTCGGCCTTTTCCGCAGTAACGAAACCGAGTTTACTGCCGAGAACGCACTCCTTATTGCAGAATCCGGCGAGGACGGCATCTTCGTCTTTGAAAATGTTCCATATGGCAATTGGCTCATTAAAGAGTTGCAGCCTGCCGACGGATACCTCGAAAATAATGAAATCTATCCTGTTCGCATCAGCGAGAACGGACAGACCGTCGGCATTACGGTTGTAAACGACCGCATCCCCGAAATCGGAACAAAGGCGACCGTGAACGGTGAAAAGACCGCTGCTGCCGAGGGCGATATCACCATCGAGGATACCGTTTCGTATAAGCACCTCATTCCCGGCAAGGCATACACCGTCAAAGGCGTCCTTATGGACAAATCCACGGGCAAAGCATTCCTCATCGACGGCAAGGAAGTGACCTCCGAGGTCACCTTTACGCCGGAGGAAAGCTGCGGCGAGGTCACCGTCCGATTTACCTTTGACGGCAGTAAAATCACCAAGCAGACCGACCTTGTCGTTTTTGAAACGCTATACCGTGACGGCACGGAACTTGCCGCCCATGCCGACATTGAGGATGACGGTCAGACCGTAACTCTCATTCCGCCCAAGCCGGATATTCCGCAGACGGGCGACAACTCCAACCTTGGCTTCTGGATCGGCCTCGGCAGCGTTGCCCTCGGCGGCGTAATTGCCTGCATTATTATGTACTGCAAGCGCAAAAAGGACGAGGATGATGAATGATGAAACGGGTGTATGTCTGCGCTCCCCTCGGTGGGAACATTGAGGAAAATCTCAAAAAGGTTAAGACATATACCGCATATGCACTGAGGTGCGGCACGGCTCCGGTCGTGCCGCATTTCTATGCGGAGTGCCTCGACGATAACGACCCGAAAGACCGTGAAATCGGCTTGGCGGCGGGAATGTCGCTGTTGTGGCTTTGCGATGAGGTTTGGGTATTCGGAGAAACCGTCACAGACGGCATGAGAGCCGAACTGAAATTCGGCAAAAACCTCAACATCCGCATCCGATATATAACCGAAAAAGAAATTCAAAATGTGTTAGGAGGTAAAACCCTATGAAAAAGAAACCCATGAGAATCCTTTTCTCTCTTCTGCTCGTGGCCGTCCTTGCGACGGCATTCTCTGTGACCGCATTTGCGGCCGGAGATGTGGCAGGCGCAATCGAAAGCACTTGGAACGCTGCCAAGGGACAAATTCAGACTGTCGTTAATAATGTGGTGTTTCCCGTGTGTGACATGATCCTCGCCATCCTGTTCTTCGTGAAAATCGGGACGGCATACTTCGACTACAGAAAGCACGGACAGTTTGAGTTCGCAGCTCCCTGCATCCTGTTTGCCTGCCTTATTTTTACGCTGACTGCGCCGCTGTATATCTGATCCATTATCTGATACAGCCGGATACGGAACGGAGGTGATGACTTATCTTTGACTGGTTAGGTGATATAATCTCAGGCATCGGCGACGCCATCGGAAACGCAATAGATGTAGTGGAAAGCGGGATTGCCAACGCTATCTGGAACGCCATGCTCCGTTGGATATACGAAATTATTTACGGGGCGATTGCCGACTGCTTCGAAATGATCGGCAATATGAGTGCGGAGGTATTTGACCTCGAATGGGTGCAGGCGACCGTCAGGCTGTTTACGCTGTTCGGTTGGGGCTTGTTCGTCGCCGGCACGGTTGTCGCCGTATTCGATATTGCCATCGAGTATCAGTGCGGCAGAGCAAACATTAAAACGACTGCGCTGAATATTTTGAAAGGCTTTTTTGCCTGTTCTCTTATCGGTGTTGTGCCGATAGAGTTATACAAGTTTTGCATCAGTCTGCAAAACACCTTTTCGCACGATTTGATCGGCATTGCATCGTCGGGCATCAATTCAAGCCTTGCGGATGTCGGACTGAACGCGCTTGTCAGACTGTTTTAGCCAAGCATCGGTACAACATTCAGCCTGCTGAATCTGCTGTGCATGATTGCCTTTGCCTATTGCGTGATCAAGATGTTTTTCGCCAATATCAAGCGCGGCGGTATTCTGCTCATTCAGATGGCGGTCGGCTCACTGTATATGTTTTCCGTGCCGAGAGGATATGCGGACGGCTTCAATCAGTGGATGAAACAAATTGCCGCACTGTGTTTGACGGCATTCTTACAGACAACGCTGTTGTTCTTGGGGCTGATCACTTTCCCCGACAATATGCTCCTCGGACTCGGCATTATGCTTGCGGCAAATGAAGTGCCGCGGATTGCGCAGCAGTTTGGGCTTGATTCAAGCGTTAAGGTCAATATGATGAGTGTTGTACACGCCACGACCACTGCCGTCAACCTTACGCGCACGGTGGCCAAGGCCGCAGGCAAATAAGGAGGTGCGCTATGAAAAACTATATGCAGGCAAACAGTTTTTTGCAAAAATACGGCCCGGACGCATTCAAAATCATTGCCGCCTATGAGGAAGCGGCGGGCATTCCGCAAACCGAACGATATGCAAATTGGTACGGCGATTACGGTATATTCGAGCCGTCATTAAACGAGGATATGACCTATGACAAGCTCCTGTCCCGTTACAATGTCGGGCTGAAATATCTCGGTATTATCCACGAACAGACAAAAGCAGTGTGCGGTAATTTCCTGTCGGAACAGCTTGCGGCGCATATCCGTGAGCAGCTTGAAAATCACAACGCCGACGCCGAATACCGCCCGACTTCCATTATAACTAAAATGGATACGCCGGAGTTGACACGGGATATGCTTGCGGTTGACCGGGATATGGAGGTGGACTGCGACATCGGGCATCAAATTACCTGTTATCTCGAAACATGGTTCGATGTGGACAAGAAATTCGGAACGAACACGGCGGCGGACGATGACAAATGGCTGAACCTGTATGCCAAGTACGATCCGTTCGCCGATTCGCTTCGGCTCGAATTTACCGTCACAACCGCCGACTTCTGCGAGGAAGGCGAATATGTGCCGACCGAAACGGAATCTCAGCTCATCAAAGATATGATTGCCGAGAAACTCCGAGAGGAATACGGACAGACGCCCAAGGAATTCTGCGAGGATGTCGGCGGCATAGAAATCGGAGGAATGACGCAATGACACAATATATCTATCCGCAGAACCTCAGAGCCACAGCCAATCTGTGGCTCTGGAGCTTGCGGGACTTTGTAATACTTGCGGTAGCCGCACTGTTGTCGGTTCTCGCACTCGTGCAACTGCACATTTTCTTACCAGCCGTGGCTGTTTTATGCTACGGCTTTTTAACGATTCGCATGGATGACACCACCGTAATGGATTTCATGCGTTACGCCGTGCGGTATTTAATATCCACGCAGCAATACTTTGAATGGAGATGATAATAATGAAACAGCAGAAAAGGAAAAAAGGCCGTTCGGTGCAGGAACTGCTCGGCATCAGGACCTTCACTAAATACGGCCTTTCAACCAATAAGGGCGAACTGCTCTTTTACCTTGTGTCGCCCACCAATATCTCAGTGCTCTCCCATACCAACATTGAGATAAAGATACGCCATCTGATGATGTTGCTGTCGGCGCTGCCCGACATCGAAATCGTCTGCACCGACTCGTCCGAATGCTTCGATGATAACAAAGCCTATTTGGTCGAACGCCTCGAAGTTGAGGAAAACGCAAAGGTCAGGAAGCTCATCAAAAAGGACATAAAGTTTCTTGACACCATTCAGGTGGAAATGGCGACCGCCCGTCAGTTTTTCTTTGTTGCAAGGCTCAAAGGGCAGAAAGAAAAACAGACCTTCGAAACCGCAAACCGCATTGAGAGCAAAATCGCCGGTGAGGGCTTTGAGGTGCATAGGCTGAAAAAACCGGAAATCAAACGCATCCTTGCTCTCTATTTTGATTCGAGCTTGCAAGGCGAAGCAATCCCCGATATTGACGGCGAACAGTTTTACGAGGTAACAGACGATGAGGACGAGGAATAACCCCGCCCTCATATTTTTCTGTCTTCTGCTGTCGGCGGTCGCCGTGCTGTCAGGTGTGGAAATCTACTCCGAGCTGAAAGAACAGCAGAAAGAAAAAGAGGACTTCGCCGCCGTCGCAGAAATTGCCGAACTGCCGATGACCGAAGCTCCGTCAGAATCCGTAACGGACGCAGAAACAGAACCAAGCGCAGAGCCGACCGAGCAGCCTACGGCAGAGCGCAATATACAGGCGCTTATTGCAGAAAACAATGACTGCATCGGGTGGCTCTCTATTGACGGCACAAATATCAGTTACCCCGTCATGTACACGCCGTCCGATCCGCAGAAATATCTCCGCCGCAGCTTTTACGGCAAATACAGCCAAAGCGGTGTGCCGTTTCTTGACGGGCGGTGTAGCCTTCAAAGCACCAACCTCATTATTTACGGCCACAATATGCGAAACGGAACTATGTTTGCAGACCTTAAAAAGTATGTGGACAGAGATTTTCTGAACGCACACCGGACCGTAAAGTTTGAAACTGTGGACGGTATCCGTTATTTTACCGTTACCGAAGTGTTGAGGACTGATATCACAGACGCTTGGTATGACCGCATCGCCGCCGAGGACGGCAGCCGATACCTCGTCCTCTCCACTTGTTACGGTTCGGGCAAGGACGGCAGACTGCTTATTATCGCCGCAGAAACCTAAACGGCAGAAAGGAAAATATTATGCTCAAAAGAAAACCGAAAGTATTAACGCCGGAGCAGGTAGAGGAAATCCGCACCAAGGATTTCTTCGACATGGTTTTGCCCGGCACTATCAAATTTTTATCCGACCATTATATCGTCGGCGACAGTTACCGCTGTGTGTGGGCAATTCGGGAATATCCGCCGTCTACCGAGGAACAGGCAATCCTCTCGCAGCTCGCCGACCGCAACGGCGTGACGCTCCGCATTTACCATAGGCTTGTTGAATCTATGGAACAGCGCAAAATTATCCAAAACGCTACTCGCCGCAATCGGCTGAAAAGCGGCGGCAACGATGTCAGTGAAAGCATTGAAGCCGAGGGAAACTTGCAGGATGTTATCGAACTACTCGCCAATCTTCGCAAGAACAAAGAGCCGCTGCTCCATGTGTCGGTGTTCATCGAACTGAAAGCCAAGAGTATGGAAAAACTCAAAGAATTGCAGAGCGACATTGCAATGGAACTCACTCGCTCCAAGATTTCCGTCGATAGGCTGACCCTACGGCAGAAAGAGGGCTTTCTCTCTGTTCTGCCCGTGGGCGCAAATCAGTTCGGCGCACAGTATGAACGAGTCCTGCCTGCCTCCTCGGTCGCCAATATGTACCCGTTCAATTTTTCGGGCAAGACAGATCCACACGGCTCATATATCGGCAGAGATAAATACGGCACGAATATCCTTGTGGACTTCGACCGTAGAGCCGAGGATAAGACTACAAGCAATATCCTCATCCTCGGCAACAGCGGTCAGGGCAAGAGTTATCTTTTGAAACTCATTCTCACCAACATCCGTGAGTCGGGCAAGAGAATCATCTGCCTCGACCCCGAATCGGAGTACGAGGATCTGTGCAATGCCCTCGGCGGCTGTTATATTGATTTTATGTCAGGAGAATACACCATCAATCCGTTAGAGCCGAAAGCATGGACGGACAGCGTTGAGGATATCGACGCTACAACTCCCGAAGCGTTCAAGAAAGTGACAAGGCTTTCACAGCACATTGCCTTTCTGAAAGATTTTTTCCGCAGCTACAAAGATTTTACCGACGCACAGATCGACACCATCGAAATTCTGCTCTCCAAGCTGTATGCCCGTTTCGGTATCACCGACAGCACGGATTACAGCATGAAAAAGCCCTCGGACTTTCCCGTTATGGAGGATTTCTATAAGCTGTGCGAGGAAGAGTTTATGGCCTATGACAAACAACGCAGATACCTCTACACCGAGGAAGCACTCCAGGAAGTCTGCCTCGGTATTCACTCCATGTGCGTCGGCTCGGAAAGCAAATATTTCAACGGACACACCAACATTACCGACTCCAACTTCCTCGTATTCGGTGTGAAGGGGCTTATGGATACCAACCGCCGACTCAAGGACTGTATGCTGTTCAACATCCTGTCCTTCATGAGCAACGAGCTGCTCGGCAAGGGCAGTACGGCGGCATCAGTGGATGAACTGTACCTCTTCCTCTCAAATATGACTACAATCGAATATCTGCGCAACTGTATGAAGCGTGTGCGCAAAAAGGACTCTTCGGTTATTCTGGCAAGTCAGAATATCGAGGACTTTTTGATTCCGTCGATTCGTGAGTTTACAAAGCCGCTGTTCTCCATCCCTACGCACCAGTTCCTGTTCAACGCCGGACAGATCAACCCCAAGGAATATATGGACGCCTTGCAGGTCGAGCTGAGTGAGTTCGAACTCATCAAATACCCGGAGCGAGGTACTTGCCTCTATCGGTGCGGTAACGAACGGTATCTCCTGCAAGTCATCGCACCCGAATACAAGGCGGCTATCTTCGGAAAGGCAGGCGGGCGATGATTTACGCATGAAAGGATGTGAACGCCTATGAGCGCAACCGTTGCGGCGGCTCTCAAAAAGATAGCCGTCGCTGTTCTGACCAACAAAAAACTGCGGCGCGTCGTGCTTGGCATTATCCTCGGTATTATTATCATCATTATGATGCCGATGGTAGCAATACTCTCTATATTCAGCGGCGATATTGATATCGACACCGACCGCTTGCAGGACATCGTGATGGAGGAAATGTCCGATGAGGAAAAAGCCAAGCTGCAGACGGTCGAGGACATGATGAACGCCATCGAGTCTGCCATGACCGAAAAGGGCTTTACGGCAGAAAGGACAAAAGAGGCGCAAGTGCTGTACACCCTCGCCCTATATGACTATGCCCAAGCGGACGGCTTTGTTGAAAGACTGGTCGGGTGCTTTGCAGAGGAACAGACGGACGAGCAGCTCATCGCTGCCGTCAACTCAGCATTCGGCACGGAACTGAAAACCGAGGATTACAGTAAAATAATGAGTTCCATCCGAGCCAAGGCAATCAATGTTTCAAAATTTGTCGACCCCAATACAAAAAACAATGTTGACCTTGCAGAGTGGGCAAAGCAGGCTTACGCAAAGAAATGGGGCTATGTATACGGGACATACGGCGAGGTACTGAACGAATCCATACTCACAACAAAAATCTCGCAGTTCCCGGAACAGGTCGGCGAGAACGAGGAATTCATTCGTCAGCATTGGCTCGGCGGCCGCACCGCCGATTGCATCGGACTCATTAAGGGCTACGCATGGTTTAATTGCGACACCGGACAGATCGAATACCGCTCCAACGGTGTTCGGGATACCGGCTCCGACCCTATGCTTGATATGGCGACCGAGAAAGGCACGATTGATACTATGCCCGACATCCCCGGCATCGCCGTATGGATGGACGGACACATCGGCATCTATGTCGGCGATGGGCAAACGATTCATGCTGCGAACACGGAGCTGGGTGTTATTATGACACCTCTTGCGCAGTCAGGGTGGACGCATTGGCTCAAGATACCGTATATCTCCTATTTGGAAAATACCGAATAAGGAAAACTCAGTGCGGCGGGAGCGATCCTACCGCACTGAACATAGCAGTTGATTCTTTCACGATTCGGTGGTATAATTAATTCAACCAACAGAATTTACGAGGTGATTAA
>CAVELL010000026.1:0-81371 GCA_963616775.1 Eggerthellaceae bacterium
TTTTCTCTCCCTCCGTCACGGCTTCGCCGTGCCACCTCCCTCATCAGATGGAGGCGAAAAGTCAGAAGAAACCATATAGGCTCCCATTTAGGGGAGCTGTCACGACCTTGTGTCGTGACTGAGAGGTTTTATAAAGAGTTTAATAAAATTTTGTTTAACCCCTCCGACTTCGGCACAATCTTCCAAGGTCACCGCTTACGGAGGCAGAAATAAAAAACAAAACCAACATTCAACTGCAAACACAACATATTTAAGGAGGCTCGGTATGCTCATATACACCTGTGAACAAATGCGCGTTATTGAAGAAAACGCTGACGTTAACGGACTTTCGTATGTTCAGATGATGGAGAACGCGGGCAATGCCTGCGCGGAAAAGATACACTCCGCCATTGTCGGAATAAACGCAGCTTCGAAAACTGTCGCGGTTCTTTGCGGCGCAGGCAAAAACGGCGGAGACGGCTATGTCATCGCCGGAAATCTTTGCGACAGGGGATACGCCGTTCGGCTGATTATGACTAACGGATATCCGACGGCATACGAGTCGAAAATAATGTATTCGTTTCTTGAGGATAAGCCCGTGCTTGTGTCCGACCTCAGCCAGAACTACGACGCCTGTGTTTCGGCGTGTATGGGCGCGGCGGCTATTGTTGACTGCGTTTTCGGCATCGGCTTCCACGGACAGCTTGACGACACGGTTTCAAGGTTCTTCTCGGATATTTCAAAGTCGAGGGCAAAAAAATTCGCCGTTGACATTCCGAGCGGACTTGAGGGAAACAGCGGAGAAATAAAATCCCAATGTTTCAATGCGGATTACACGCTTGCCATCACCTGTTACAAGCCCGTGCATATTCTCAAGCCGGCGTCCGACAGGTGCGGTATTGTTTCGCTGATTGATATCGGAATTGACAAAAAATGCTATGAAGCGGTCAGCTCCGACGTTATGGTTTCGGCGGAGCACAACGAGATCAAACGTTTCTTTAAGCCGAGAGATCCGACTTCCAACAAGGGAGATTACGGCAGACTGCTCAGCGTTGCAGGAAGCCGAAATATGCAGGGAGCCGCGGTTATGGCGGCTCAGGCGGCGGTTGAAAGCGGAGCGGGAATTGTGAAATGTGTGTTCCCCGACGCGGCCTATTCCGCGATTGCATCAAAGCTTACGGAGCCACTGATGATGCCCATGGCGTCGAACTCCGACGGATATCTCCGCGCGGACTGCCTTTCCGACATAGTCGGGGAAGCGGAAAAATCAACGGCTGTTCTGCTGGGCTGCGGACTCGGCTTCAGCGAGGACACGGTGAAGCTTGTAAACGGAATACTTGCGAATGTAAAAAAGCCGATCATTCTTGACGCGGACGGCATAAATGCGGTTTCTCTTAATATAAATATATTGAAAGAAACCTCTGCGCCTTTGATTCTGACTCCTCACCCCGGTGAAATGGCGAGACTGACGGGACTGAGCGTCGATGAGATTCAGAGCAACAGGATAAAGGTTGCCAAGAGCTTTGCAATGCAGTACGGCTGCGTTCTTGTGCTCAAGGGCTCAAACACCGTTGTTGCCGGTCCGTCCGGCAGCGTGTACATAAACCGCACCGGTAATGCGGGAATGGCTACCGGCGGTTCGGGTGATGTTCTGGCGGGTATAATTTCCTCTTTTGTTTGTCAGTCTATGAGCTTGCAGTCCGCAACGATTGCCGGCGTATATGTACACGGTCTTTGCGGAGACAATGTGCAGAAAAAGTATTCAATGCACGGTGTAACCCCGACTAAAATGATCGGTGAAATAGCAGAGGTTCTTTCAAATTTTGAGTAATCGGAGAAAAATTTGAAGAAGATTTTTGCGATACTTCTTGTCGGTGTTTTGATGCTTCTGCCCTCGTGCAGTAAAAAAGTGAAGAAAGAAACCGTAACTCCGCAGAGACCGGATTGTATGATTACGGTGAAATATAACGATATAGATTATTCGGCAAAAGTTGTATACAGCGATATCGGCGTTATGACCGTGAGCCTGACGGAACCGTTTGACGGAATGACGCTCAGCGTCAGCGACAATGGCTGTGAGCTGGTGTATGACGGTATGAAGCTGGAATACGGCGAGCAGGAGATGAAACGGTTTTGCCCGTTTCTTGAGCTTTACGCGTTGCTGAAAACGGTGTGCTATACCGTGCCCGAAGCGGTGACGGTAAGCGGCGATAAATATGTTTTAAAATATCGTACCCCTGAGGTATCCTGCAAGGCAATATCAAACAAACGGGACGGAAAGCTCAGGGAGCTTGAAGCGGATAAGCTAAAATTTATATTCCAATGAAAAACGGCTGCGTCGGTTATGACACAGCCGTTGGTTAATATAGGAAAATAATCGGTGTTCCGACCGGGGTAAACAGAGCTTTCTCACGAACCGCACAGGGCTCCGTGACTCACAAGCTTCAAGGTGAAGAAAATGCCGAAACGAAAAGCTTTGAAGGAGAGAACATTTCGGGGGATCGGCAATTAAGCTTGCACCGATGTTGTGTAATCAAAAATCTTAGCTTTCGTCGGGTGTTGCGGCATTTGTTGTCGTCATAATGTCGGCATTTTCGGAGACAATGTCCGTTGTGCTGACTCCGAAATGCGCCGCCGCCTTGTAGAGATTCTCTTTTTTTAGCTCATCTCTGTATTTGTCTTCATTAAGAGCCTGACGCCACAGAACCATCGGGAATTTTTCCTGTACGCTCGGTTTGTAATCCGCTCCCATACCCGGCTCCCAAAGCTCTTTAAGAATATATCCTTCGTCGGTTTTTTGCTCGGTTATGACTACGGGACCGAAGCCGCCCGAAATTACCTGCAAACCACCGTTGTAAACGTAGTTCTCATAGAATAAAATCATATATATTTCGGTCGTATCACCGCTCTTTTTTACCTTGAGCACTTTATAGGAGGCAACAGGACAATCGTTTGCCTCGTAGTAATATCGGTCGTGTTCATATCGGACAATATGGGAATCAATACGGCTGCCGAGCTCCGAGTCAAGAGACTTTTCCGCCGGATTGGTCAGGAAACAGACCGAGGCGGCGATACACAGGACGAGAGCGGCTGCAATTATCCAAACGGCAGGCTTTTTGTAGCTGAGGACATTTTTAATTCGCTGTTTGACACCTGTTTCTCCGAAAGCAAGGGGACACGCCGATATGCTTCTGCGCGGAGCACTGCAATTAAGCAATGCATCCGAATACGGCTTTTTGATTTCCGTGCCGAGCTCTGTGATAACCTTTTCGTCGCAGGCAAGCTCAATGTCACGGCAAAACAGAATGTACGCAAGCCACATAACAGGGTTGAACCAGTAAACAGTCAGAAGAAGAAATCCCAGAGGCTTCCATATATGATCGCCGCGTTTGAGGTGGGCTTTTTCGTGCGCCGTAACATAATTCATGTCTGCGTCATTCATAGACGTCGGAAGATAGATCCTCGGTCGGAGTGTTCCGAGAATGAACGGCGTTGAAATTCTGTCGCTCAGCCGTATGTTCCCCTCAAGCGGAACAGAGTCGCCGACCCTTTTCCTGATTGCAAGGTAGCTTGCCAGTGCGTATGCAAGCATTGCTGCCATACCGCCGAGCCAGACAAAAACCTCCGACGGCAGTGAAGTATTTGAATTGGTTTTCTGATATTCTTTGTCGTCGCCGAAGGGATTGGCAACGGTTACAATGTCGGTGGACGTACCGTTTGAATAAGTTTTTTCGTATGAAACTACACCGTCGGGAGCAACTGCGGCGGACGGCATAAGGCTTGCCGTGCTTTCAATGGAAAAGGGGAGAATCAGCCGCAGGGCAACGAGCATCCACAGGACGACGGAAATTCGTTTGGGTGCTTTTTTCAGGATAAGGCGCAGGATACAGACAACGGCGACCGCAACGCTTGCCGTCAGGCTCATATTGATAAGCTTAAAGAAAATGTTTTCCATATTCAGACCTCCTTGTGTTCATCTATCAGCTTTTTTATTTCTTCTACCTCTTTGTCTGAAAGCTTTTTTCTCGACGTGAATGCCGCTAAAAAAGCAGGCAGAGAACCGTTAAAGGTTTCTTCGACAAACTGCTCGCTCTGCGCCGAATAAAATTCGTCACGGCTGATGAGGGAAGTAACAGTACCGTTTCGATTCTGAAAAATGCCCTTGTTGCATAGCCTTTTCAGTACCGTGAACGCAGTGCTTTTCTTCCATTGGAGCAGCTCGCTGCTTCTTTTGACAAGCTCGGAGGAAGAAAGAGGCTCGTTGCCCCAGATTATATCTGCGAAGCGTGATTCGGCCACACCCATAGTCAAATCGTTCAATCTTATCACCTCCGTTTAGTCTACAAGATGTAGTTCAACTATATTCTACACTATGTAGACCGACTTGTCAAGAGTTTTTTATTTGTAAAAAATATGAGCTTCGATACGGCGGAATCCAATCGTTGCACATCGGAATTAACCCGTATCGTGCTTTCACCCGTTAAGCTTACGAGAATATAATAATAGTGTCGGTTCATTATTCCGATCCCCGAAAAATAATGATTATTTCGGCAAATGATTGGCAAATATAATTATGACAATCAAAATCTCGGAGAGTGATAACAATGATAATAAAACGGGGAGATATTTACTATGCGGATCTCAGCCCTGTCGTGGGTTCCGAACAGGGCGGTATGCGACCGGTGCTTATTGTTCAGAACGATGTCGGCAATAAGTTCAGCCCGACTGTGATAGCTGCCGCAATAACGAGTCAGCGGTTCAAAACAGAGCTGCCGACGCACATACAGGTTGACGCGCAGGAATGCGGACTGTCAAAGGACTCGATAGTCTTGCTCGAACAGGTGAGAACTCTTGACAAGAGGAGACTCAAGGAGCGTATGGGTAACCTCGGCGAGACCGATATGACCCGCGTGAACCGTGCGCTGTCGGTCAGCCTCGGGATACTTAACTGACTCGGTTCTCCGAAGCGAAAAGCTTTGTTTGTAACATTTAAGGCTGTAATTCACAATTTGCGCACAAAACGCTTTTTGCGGATTACAGCCTTTTCTTCAATGATTTTTATTTGTTTTTAACGGATGTGCGCCATTCGGTGAAGCCGATGATGTTAAACTCCGTGTCGGTGTCGATACCGTGGAATTTCTTGTATCTTTCCGCCCACACGGTGGAGGGGTCGGGGGTGGAGTTCCAAAGATATCCTCGGTAAGGAAGCTCGGGAACATCAACTACGGTTTTACCGTCCGAAATCTGCTGAGCGACGTAAGCGTTTCGTGCAACATCCGACTTGTAAATGTAGCCGAAAATGCTGATATAGTAAAGCGCAAAGCTTATGCAGATTACGGCAAATACGCCCGATACGGTGCCGACAGAAAGCTTTTTGCCGTCCGTAAGGTAGTTGAACGTCTCACAAAGAAAGAGGGCGAAGAACATATAGCTGCAATAGAAGCACCTGCTTCCGATCGGTGTGACAACGAAAAGCGGAGCCGTCAGTACGGCAATGCTGACAAGGTAAAAGCAAAGCCTGATTTTTACGGCGACGCGGTCAACGCACAAAATGCTGAGCGTGAGAAGCGAAATGCCGAACAGGATAACAAAAATGCTGTTGAAATACTTGGTGTAGTTGAGGGCAAAGTTCCAGCCCTGATAGAGCGCGCACGCCACGGAGTAGGCGGTGTAGGACACCGTGATGAAAAGGTTGAGCCATACAAGGATTTTCTTGACGGGTGACGCGCTTTTTCTTTTGTGAAGAAAGCCGATAACGACCGCGATGCAGGCAAGCGCAATGAATATGTTTAGGATGACATTGTTCAGAGCAAGCTCCTTGCTGATGACCGTGTAAAGGTTCTCCTTGACGCGGGCGACCATACCGCTTGATGTCGTTTCCATTGTTCTGTACTCGTCGGTGGATGCGGCAATGTTGCGGTAGGCTCCGTTTGAGAACATTATGACACAGCCGACAACCGAGCCGAGAAAATGGCTGATAACGGGCGTGAAGCTTTTTCTGTATCCGATGAGAGTGCCGATAATCAGAAGAATGTCCATAATTATCTGATATATTGTTATGTTTTCAATGAAAAGAGCGGCGAAAACACCTATGAAAAACGTTGCGACAAATGTTCCTTTTGCAAACTCAGGCTTGCCGTCAAAAATACCCCTTATGATGAAAATATAGAGAATTACCAACAGCGTAGGTACGGCATAATTTGTGAAACCCGATGTCCAAACAACAGCCTGCCTGAAAACATAGCGCGGAACGGCAAAGAAGCATATAAGCGCGAGCATATAGACGGAAAAATTCTTTTTCTCAACCGTCCTGTAAATCAGAAATGCGGTTGAAAAAATGACTGCGCTCATAACCGCCGCCTTCAAAGCATTTGACCTTGTAAGCAGAATGACGAGCAGGTTGCCGAGATAGCGACCGTTGTAGTCCTTGAACCAAACGGCAAGTCTTTCAAGACCGATACTGCTGCCCCATGCCCAGTCATCGCCGGTGTAGGGAAACATAAAAGCCAAGCCGAAAAGAAATAAAACCGACGCGGCAAAAACGATAATTTTTTTTCTGCACGCATTTTTGGAGTTTTCCATATTTTCACCCTCTCATGAATTGTAATCATCTTATCACATTTGTTCTTTTGTGTCAATAAAAGTAATGTGTATACGGAAGAATGTTGCAATTGCCGAAGAAATATGTTATAATCCCAACGATGTTTTTAAAAGGAGGTTTTCTCTTGGCAAAGAAGAAATTGAAATATGCCGAATTTCCGGATATGAACACCGTTAAGGACATTGTCGTTTTCGGCGGTAAAAAGGGCGGAGACAAGCCCCAGTACACATTTTACAACTCTGAGGACGAAATTGAAACCAAAACCTTTGCACAGGTTAATTATGATTTGACCGGCTTGGGTCAGTATCTCTATAAGCTTGGACTTCGCGGCAAAAAGGTTGCCATACTCAGCGAAAACAGCTACTATTGGATTGCTTGCTACTATTCGATTATCACGGGCAAGATTACGGCGATTCCGATGGATCCGAAGCTCCCCGACGACGACATTATCGACATTATGGTCAGAAGCGGATGCAATGCAGTGTATTACAGCGAGGATTTCAAAAACACCGTTGAGCTTATGAAAAAGACGGACGGCGTTGTAATCGAGCACTACATAAAAATTGAAGACTTTTATTCAATGATTGAAGAGGGTCACAACGAGGTCAAGAACGGCGTCGAGAGCTATCTCAACGACGAGGTTCTTCCCGACGATTTGGCTTTCCTTGTTTACACATCGGGCACAACGGGTAAGAGTAAGGGCGTTATGCTTACTCAGGAAAACGTTGCTTCCGACTGTACTGCTTCCTGCCGTGTTATGACGGGCGGTCCCGCAATCGGTTTCCTTCCGCTTCACCACACATTTTCGTGGGTCGGCTGTCTCTTCTCGGGCAACCTCTTGACGGAGTGGGGATTTATCTGCCGCAGTCTCAAGGACATTCAAAAGGATCTGAACACATATCATCCGCAAAATTTCTCCGCGGTTCCGCTTGCAATTGAGACAATCTATAAGAAAATTTGGTTCACGGCAAAGAAGAGCGGCAGAGAGGATATGCTCAAAAAGGGTCTCAAAATCAGTAACTTCCTTATGAAGCTCGGAATAGACAGGAGAAGAAAAATTTTCTCCGAAATTATCAACAACCTCGGCGGCAACCTTGAAATGATTGTTTGCGGCGGTGCTTATCTTGACGAAAAGTACGAAAAGGGACTGCTCGATTTCGGTATTCAGATAATCAACGGCTACGGAATAACCGAGTGCTCTCCGGCGGTAACCTGCAACAGACTTGATGCATATAAGCCCGGCAGCGTCGGAATACCTCTTCCGTGCAACGAGATCAAGATCAAGGATCCCGATGCCGACGGAGTGGGCGAAATCTGCGTCCGCGGCAAGAACGTTATGAAGGGCTACTACAATGAGCCTGAAGCAACGGCGGCTGTTTTTGACGGCGACTGGTTCCTGACGGGTGACTACGGCTATATTGACGAGGACGGCTTCCTTTTCTTCCGCGGAAGAAAGAAGAATCTTATCATACTCAGCAACGGCAAGAATGTTTCTCCCGAGGAGATTGAGGACAAGCTTTCAACCATTGAGTACGTTAAGGAGGTCATCGTATACGAGGATGGTGGATACATCACCGCCGAATTTTTCCTCGACACCGTTTCAACTCCCGACGCCAAGGAGCGCATAAGGAACGACGTCAACGAGATAAACAGAAAGATGCCGACATACAAGCAGGTAGCAAAAGTCAAGACGAGAGACACGGAGTTCCCGAAGACAACGACGCTTAAAATACTCAGAAACTACAAATAAAAGTGACCGTCTCATTCGGCGCAGTAACAATAAAAGCTATAATACACATTTCAGTAAGCAAACAGTGCTGATTGTGAATTATAGCTTTTCTTTAATATTAAGTTTTCCTATACAGCTTCGGAATAAAACCGCTTTCTGTATCCGAGCACGTTAATTACTCCGCTTTCGGCTTGAAAAGGAATTTGAAAACAATTCCCGCAAGTGCTGCGCCCGCAAGAGGGGCAACAATGAATACCCAGACCTGTGAAAGTGCCGCACCGCCCTCCAAAACCGCAGGGGCAAGGCTCCTTGCGGGATTCACGGAGGTTCCTGTGAGAGGAATGCCGATTATGTGCACAAAGGTGAGAGCTGCGCCGATAACGATGCCGGCAACGGAAGAGTATTTTTCACTCGATGTAACGCCGAGAATTGTCATCACAAAGACAAAGGTGAGAACTGTCTCAACAACAATTGCTCCCGTCATATTGAGCGATGAGTAGCTCAGTTCGCCGTATCCGTTTGAACCGAAGCCGCTGAGCACCGAATTTTTTGTTATAAAGCTGAGCAGGCCGCTTCCGGCAAAAGCACCCGCAACCTGTGCGACAACGTAACCGATAAGGTCGATAACGTCGAGCTTGCCGTTTATGAACATAGCGAGTGAAACGGCGGGATTGACGTGACAGCCGGAAATGTGACCGATCGCGTATGCTCCGGCGACAATCGAAAGACCGAAAGCAAGCGCAATGGCTGCAACGCCGAGCGTGCCCGTTTGTGTTGCGCCGGAAATTCCGCCGCAGACAACGGCTGTGCCGCAGCCGAAAAGGACAAGAACTGCCGTGCCGAAAAATTCGGCAATGTACTTTTTGATTCTCATAAAAATTCCTCCATAGGTTTTTTATAATGTATATATATTATTTTTATTTACAATGAGTTAATTAAATAGGACGCTTTATCTTGAAGTGATCTGCCGTATATTCTTCCGGGCTGCAAAGATAGCGGTATTTATATCTTTCGTTTCCTCGTGAAAGGTCAAAGGTTCCGTATTTCTTTCCGCAGATGTGCTTGAAAATTTCATCAATCAGCAGAACTCCGGGATAATATCTGTCAAAGGAACTGTTGTGGGCAAAAGAAGGCACAATGATATTTCCTTTTGATTCCATGGCAATTACAGCGGCAGCGAGTACACCGTCAATTAAAAGGGTGGCACAAAAAGAGTTCTTTTCGTGCATTGAAAATCTATATATGGGATCTCTGATAATATCAATAATGCTTTTTATATTGGTGCTGTTATCGGAAGAAGCTTGCTCGTTACCGTTGATTTCGGCTTCTCTTTTTAACACTAAATCTTTTATTTGTACAGCTGTTTTCAAAGGAATATTTTTGCCGTTCAGATAAAAATCAAAACTAAGATTTTTATTGTCGGTTTTAACGCGATTGTGAGCGGTTCTTATCGTTTGTCTTGAGCTTTTGCTGAGGAGATTATAATAATCATCGTAGTTCTCAGGAACATAACACCTGACGCAGGTTTCTCCGAAAAGAAATTTTGCATCGCTGCGTTCTTCCAAATATTTGTGAAAAAATGTATATGACGGAATTTCATAAAAGCCTAATTCATCATTGGAGGTTGTATTGAAAACATATTCGAGCAGATAATCAAAATTTTCCTTTTTTACATCTGAGGAGTAGATAAGATTTAAAGCTCCCGCCTTGGAATATTGACCTTTAATCGATATGTATTCGGAGTCGTTATTCGGTATTGCGAGCGGTGCTATAATCTTTGCCTCTCCGTCTTCAAACAGGACGTAGTATTTACTCTTGATGTTTTTCAAAAGGTAATTGTTTGTGCTGTACGAAAAGGCTATATGTTGATTCCACTCTACGGCTTGATATACGGTCATTTCCGTATTGTCTTTTATGATTTTATCCCAGTAACGCTTTACTGAAGAAAAATTACCGAAAACTTTTATTTTGTACTTCAAAGGCGTCTCTCCTTTCAGTTCTTGCCTATTATATCATAAACTGCAAGCGATATCAATCTGTACAAATTAACAAAAAATTAACTTGTTAATGTATGTATGATATGATATAATGTACTTGAAACGGAAGATTATTTCAAGGAGGTTTAATTTATGAATATAGCGGATCTTGCGGCAAGTGCCGTGAAAAAAATCGCAGTGGGAAAGGGAAAGCGACTTGCGAAAAAGGGATATCCCGCAGAGCCGGAAAAGGTCAGCCCCGTTACAATTTCCAATAAGGAAGACGGCAAGTTTGACGTCGGCTTTGCGATGAAAGAAACAATGCCCGATGATTTTGATTCCAAAACATATTATATTGCCGGACACAAAATGGCTCAGAAAATGACAGGCTTTCACGACCCGATAACGGTCAGTGCAATGTGGATCGGCTGCGGAGCAGAGGGCGGAGTGATGATGGTTACCGCCGACTTTATAGGTCTTACAAATTCGGAGGTCGGACTTATCCGCGCGAGCCTTGCCGATTTTATGAAAAAGTCAAGCTGCAAGGCGGTCAACATTTGCTGCACACATACCCACGGAGGCTTTGATACCGTAGGCTATTGGGGCAAGCTTCCCAAGACGGGCAAGGTTGATACATATATGCAAAAAATCTTTAAAAACGTTAAAGAGGTCTGCATCGAGGCTTATGATAACCGCAAAAAAGGAGACCTTTATGTCGGTTCGACTCATGTACCCGATGCTCAGTACGACAAGCGTCCTCCGATAGTTCTCCATGACACGCTTACACGAATCCGCTTCGTTCCCGATGACGGAAGCAAGGAAACTTGGCTCCTCAACTATGCGGCTCACCCGAACACACTCGGCGGATCAAACACTCTTTGCAGTGCTGACTATCCGTATTTTCTCAGAGAGACCATATACAAGGAGAAGGATGTCAATGTTCTCTACGGTATCGGTGCAATCGGTGCGGTTGATCCCGGATTTCCGGACATTGAGGACAACTGGGAGCGCACGGAGAAGCAGGGCGTAACGCTCGGCCAGGCTGCCCTTTCCATTGACAATGACGAGAAGATGACTCCCGAAATCACGATTGTACAGCAGCCGTTCTATTATTATGCGGACAATTCGGTTCTCCTGTTCCTCGCCTTGCTCAAGGTTATGAGCTCCAAGCTCGTTGCCGCCAAGAAGGGTAACCTCGGACTTGCGCTTGTTTCCGAGATGACATATATGAAGATCGGCTCACAGCAGATACTTCTCATGCCCGGCGAGGTATTTCCTGAGGTTGCTTACGGCGGATATGATTCTGCGGAGGATTCGGCAACCGGTAGGGGCTCCGAAATCGACCCGACGCCGCTGACGGAAATTGCGGGCGACGACAATCTCCTTATTTTCGGTGTTACAAACGATATGACGGGTTATGTCGTTGCTCCGAACGATTTTATTCTTCACAAGACTCAGCCCTATCTTTCAAACGGCAGAGACCGTTTTGACAGAAATCACTACCACGAGACAAATTCTATGGGATATTCTTCGGCGGAGACACTTACAAATGTGTTTGCCGATATAATGAAGCGAGTCAAATAAAATTACAGCTTGTTTTGCCTCCCCTTGTGTTTGCGCCGGGGGAGGCGTGAATTTGAGGCCGGTATGAAATATAAATATGAATTGCATTGTCACACGGCGGAGACCAGCGAATGTGCGGCAATCGGCGCGGCGGACGCCGTAGAGTTCTACAAGTCAATAGGATACAGCGGAATGGTGATAACCGATCATTATTCATTCCTGACGTTCGGCACGCAAAGCTCCTTCAAGCGGCAAATAGATGTTGACAAGTATTTAAGGGGATATCATAACGCACTGGAGGCGGCAGGCGACGGCTTTACCGTCCTGCTCGGAATGGAAATCAGATATTTTATGACGACAAACGACTATCTGGTTTACGGTATCGACGAGGATTTTATCAGGAGCAACGGAAATATGCTCTTCAAGGGCGAAAGACGGTTTTATAATCTCGTTAAGAAGCAGGGTGCCTTGATTGTTCAGGCGCACCCGTTCCGCCCGTATATTCACAGGGCGAATCCGAAGTATATTGACGGCTGTGAAATATTCAACGGCAAGGACAGGGACAAGGATTTCAACCAAAAGGCTCAAAAATGGGCAAAGAAAGAGAACTTCGACATCGTGACCGGCGGTGCGGATTTTCACCGCGAGAGCCAGAAAGCCAATGCTTCGGGAATCATTACGGAAGAAAAAATAAACAACAACGCCGATTTGGTACGAATTTTGAAAAGCGGAAATTACGAAATAAATATGTTTTGACTTTAAGGCAACACCGCACAATTGAGGCGCACGCCTTAATTGTAAATTTTTTATAAAAGCGTCAAAACGTATTTATTTTTTTGCTCGAATATGTTATTATCATAAAAAAGAAATCAGAAACGGGGAAGACTTGAATTGAATTATCTGAAAAAGGTCGTTGCGGTTGTGTTAGTGTCTGCTGTCGTTTTGACCTCGCTTCCGTTTGCGGCGGCAGAGGAAAAAAAGACGACGGGCATATTTCAATGCGACTGGTTTAACGAAAGCCTTTATTATCCCTATGAATACAGTGATTCGCTTTTTTCGGGCGACTCTTGCGAATATAATCACGACCTTGCGGTTTTCCTGCTCAGCATTTCCATGGCGTCATTCAATTCCTTTGATGCTTTGGACAGGGACGGCAATATAACAAGAATGTTTGAAGAGTGCGGATTTGAAACCGAATCCTACGGCTACGAGACCGAGGGCTACGACACAGCCGGGGCGGTGATTGGCAGTAAAAGGGTCAAGAATGCCGACGGCGAGTACACCGCAGTGATTGTCGCCGTGAGAAGCGGAAACTACGGTATGGAATGGGGCGGAAATCTCCGCGTCGGCACGGGAGAAAACCATCTCGGCTTTGATATCGGCAAGGAAATTATACTGAACTATATTAACGGTTATTTTTCCGAGCACCCGATACAGGGGAAAATCAAGCTGTTTA
Organism: Eggerthellaceae bacterium; assembly: GCA_963616775.1. GTDB lineage: Bacteria > Bacillota > Clostridia > Oscillospirales > Acutalibacteraceae > CAG-488. Next base: position 13,305 of record CAVELL010000026.1, read on the forward strand.
TTCCGGGATACAGCAGGGGCGGCTCAATAGCCAACCTTGTCGGAGCGGAGCTTGACGACGGAAGCTATACGGAAAGCATCGAGGGTGAGGACTGCATAGGAAAACTTCAAATCGGAAGGGACAATACATTTATATACACTTATGAGGCTCCTCAATGCACAAAAAAATCGGGAACAAACGATTCGGCTTACGGCAATATTTTCAACATAATGAACCCAAACGACTATGTCCCGAAGTTCGTTATGGACGACTGGGGCTTCACTCATTACGGAGTGGAATATTATCTTCCGTCAGCGGAGAACTGCGCGAACTATTCCGAGTATTACGAAAATGTCTGTAAGGAATTTGATACGCTGATGGCGGATACGGACAAGGATTCAGATTCCAATTTTTACAGTGAGGAGGATTCGCGTTCCGTCGGAGCAATGCTGGATTCGATTATGTCGAAGCTTGCAAAAGAAGTGTTTAAAAGTCAGGAATACTATTCGCAGAAGTATGAGGACAGCTTGATTTTTGTTGCAGGACAGTATATAGGTCAAAAGCTTAATGCCGGCGACGCACTGAAAGCTCTCGGAGTTATGCTTGCTGCGGTTGCTCTCGGCGTTATCCCTGCCAATATGGAAACCATAAAAAGTGACGGCTTCCGTTCTTACGTTGCAGAGCAGATATCCGAAAGCGACGCGGGGCAGAACCTCAACAAGGAGCAGATACAGGGAATCATTGATGTTATAACGTTGATGATGGAATTTGCCAAGGACAACAGAGCTGATGTCAAGGCTCTCCTCGGACAGCTCAACACGGTTCTCAACGTTCATCAGCCTTATGTTACGCTCGCATGGATGCGTTCGATGTCGGGCGATGACATAAAAAAAATAAACACCGCGGAAAACAAGCTTCTTACGGTGTCGTTCAACAAAATTGATATCAGATACAAGGCGAATGCGAGAATACTTGCCGATTTTGACAAATCGCTCGGCAAAGTCGAGTGGAGCTCGAGTGCCCAAAGCATTGTGGCTGTCGATTCCGCAGGCTTTATCACCGCAAAGGGTGAGGGTACGGCTGTTATCACGGCGAAGCTTGTTGACAACGGCGGAAACGCCCTTGACAGCGAGAGTATCGGTGTTACCGTGCATACAAATGTGATCGAAGCGTTTGTGTGTACGCTCAGAAATCTTTTCGGAAAGGTGTCGGTGTAGTTGAGCAGATATTTTGTCCTCATTTTTTTATTGCTCGGAGCAGGAGTGGGTGCCTTGATTTCGCTTGTTACCGACGTGAATGTTTTTGTGAATATGATTGTCGGCGCACTTGCAGGTGCGGCTGTCGGTTATTTTTTGAAGGTTAAAACAGAACGAAAGAACGGTGAATAAGGAACACCTTTGACGCAATGAAAAAGCAGCTCGTATACAAAGCGACGGGTCGAGCTTGCAGAAAACGAGGCGGAAGCCCTTTTTGAGACTGCGAACGGATAAAGACGGAAAAAATCGACGGAAAAATCGGGAAAAGCCGTGGGTTTTTGAGCTTTTGTTATTGACAAACCGGGTTTTACACGATATAATATTTGGTGCATGACATTTGAGGTGAAGAGTATTTATGTATTTTGTTGAGCTTGAGCCTGTCTTCAACAATGAAGGTATGGTTTTGCCCCTTGACTTCACATTTGATATGAGCGAATGTGAGCTTTACGGCGTAAATCCGTTCGGTTCTCCCGTCCGTATAACGGGCGAGATACACAACTCAACAGGTATCGTCAGCATCAAAGCAAAGGCGGACTTTACTCTCAATCTCACCTGCGACAGATGCGCGGTTGCGTTTGACCGCGATTTTTCAGTACCGGTCGAGCATGTACTTGTCACGGAGCTGAATGACGAGGGCAATGACGAATACATTGTCGTCGATTCACTTCGATTCGATGCCGAACCGCTTATTCGGGAGGATATTCTCCTGAGTTTGCCTACCAAGGTGCTGTGCAGAGATGACTGCCTCGGGATCTGTCCCCGGTGCGGCAAAGACTTGAATGACGGTCCGTGTGACTGCAAAAAAGAAGCAGACCCGAGATGGGACGCGCTTTTGCAGCTCACGCAGGAAGATCAGTAAGAATTATAAGGAGGCGCTCAGAATGGCAGTACCAAAGAGAAGAGTTTCTAAGGCGAGAAGAGACAAGAGACGTTCCAACGTATGGAAGATGGAAGCACCGACGCTCGTAAAGTGTTCACAGTGCGGTGAGTACAAGAGAGCTCACAGAGTTTGCTCAGCCTGCGGTTATTATAACGGCAAGTTGGTTGTCAAGAAGGACGCATAAGTCTTTTCAACGAAACGGAGAAGGTAGAGATTGGACCGTGATTAAATAGTCCGTTCTCTGCCTTTTTGACTTTTTTGACGGATCTTTTTCCGTTATACGAATTTTATTCCCCTCGGCATATATAAATATTGCCTTCGGAGAATAAAATCCGCCTAACGAAAAAATCTCTCGTTAAAATAGAGGCTTAGGCTCTTTTTCCGTTATACGAATCTTATCCCCCTCGTCATATATAAAGATTGCCTTCGGAGAATAAAATCCGCCTAAAAAATCTCTCGTCAAAACTACACAGGGCTCCCTTGTAGGCAATGTCATTAACTTAAGGATTGTAGTCAAAAATTCTTGGGTCGATGATATGATAGACTTTAGATTTTAGACTGTAGATTTTAGACTGTAGATTTTAGGCCGTCTGTAAATTAAATGCTGCATTTTCCCATAATATCATCTAACATCTGTGTTCTATCATCTGCCTCCCTTTGAAACAAGGGGAGGTGTCGCGTGAGCGACGGTGGGGATTTAAGAACAACTCAATATCTTTGCTCCGTCTGTAAATTAAACGCTGTATTTCCCGTAAACAACATCTCAAATCTAACATATACCGTCTAACCTCTATCTCGACGGTGGGGATTTAAGGCAATACCGCACAATTGTGGCGCACGCCGATATATAGACTTTAGATTTTAGATTTTAGACCTGCGTTAAATTAAATGCTGCATTTTCCCATAACATCATCTAACATCTGTGATCTATCTTCTGCCTCCCTTTGAAGCAAGGGGAGGTGTCGCGTGAGCGACGGTGGGGATTTAAGAACAACTCAATATCTTTGCTCCGTCTGTAAATTAAACGCTGTATTTCCCGTAAACATCATCTAAAATCTAACATCTACAATCTAAAATCTAAAGTCTAACTTCGCACCGAGAAAGTCTAACGAATTTGTTTTCTGTACTGAATTTAATCAGACTTCTCCATTAAGTTAATGACATTGTCTTGTAGGGGAGCCCAAGGAGGCTTATACTTTGATTAGATAACAACAAAAACAAAAAAAGGAGGGTCTTTATGGCTGTTAAAATTTCATCCGTTCAGCATCATTCGCCTGCGTCGCACCATTTTATAAAGGCCGGAGACAAGCTGATAAGCGTAAACGGTCATGAGATCCGCGATGTGCTTGACTATCAATTTTATCTTGACGATGCGCCCGAGCTTGTTGTTGAAAAGCCGAACGGCAAAAGAAGAAAGATTCATTTGAAGCTCGGCGAGGGGGAGACGGGACTTGAGTTTGAAACCTATCTTATGGACAAACAGCGTTCCTGCGCCAATAATTGCATTTTCTGCTTCATAGATCAGCTTCCCAAGGGACTTCGTGAAAGCCTTTATTTTAAAGACGACGATTCGCGGCTTTCCTTTCTTTTCGGTAACTACATCACGCTGACAAACATCGGCGAAAGGGACATTAACAGAATAATTGAAATGCATATCAGTCCGGTGAACATCTCGGTTCACACGATGAATCCGGAGCTCAGAGTTAAAATGATGGGTAACAAGCGCGCAGGTAAGGTGCTTGATTATGTCAAGAAGCTTGCCGACGCCGGAATAAAGCTCAACACTCAGCTTGTTCTGTGTCCCGGCTACAACGATGGGGACGAGCTGACATATTCTCTTGAAGAGCTGGGTAAGCTTTATCCGTCCGTTCAGAGCATCGCCGCCGTGCCGGTAGGCTTGTCCTGCCATCGAGACGGGCTTACCAACCTAAATCCCTTCACAAAAGAACAATCTTTAGACGTAATTTCAAGAATTGATAGTTACAATTCTCAATTTATGTGTTATAATAATATGAATATTGCTTTTGCCGCCGATGAGTTCTATCTCAGCACCGATCTTCCGATGCCCGATTGCAGCCGTTACGGCGATTTTGTCCAGCTTGAAAACGGCGTCGGACTTTGGACTATGCTAAAGCACGAATTTGAAGAGGCGATAAAGGATATTCCCGACGGATATACACTGCCGAAAGACCGAAGAATCACCATGGCTACCGGTGTTGCGGCATTCAGGCTGATTGAATATATAGCAAAATCGGTTGAGAAGAAAGTGCCGAACATAAAAATTGAGGTTGTCAGAATACAGAATCGGCTTTTCGGCGAGAGAATCACCGTTGCCGGACTTCTCTGCGGAAGAGATATAATTGCGGGACTTGAAAACACGATGCTTTACGATGAGCTGCTTTTCCCAGCGGTTGCGCTGAGAAGCGAAAGAGATATTTTCCTCGACGATATGTCCGTTGAGGAGCTTTCACAAAAATTAGGAATAAAGGTCACACCCGTTGAAAATGACGGGTATGAAATGCTTGATAAAATTTTAGGAGAACAGGAGGGATAATATGGCAAGACCGATAGTTGCCGTTGTGGGCAGACCGAATGTCGGAAAGTCTACGCTTTTTAACAAGCTTGTGGGTCAGCGTCTTTCAATTGTTGACGATACCCCGGGCGTTACCCGCGACAGAATTTACGGCGATTGCGAGTGGCTCAATCACAACTTCCTTTTGGTTGACACGGGCGGAATTGAGCCGGCTTCGGACGATATTATTCTTTCGCAGATGCGCCGCCAGGCACAGATTGCCATTGACAGCGCGGACGTTATAATTTTCGTTACCGATATGAGAACGGGCGTTGTCGCCACCGATCAGGAGGTAGCCTCAATGCTCATAAAGAGTGGAAAGCCGATCGTGCTTTGCGTCAACAAGTGCGATACGGTCGGAGAGCCGCCGCTTGAGTTTTACGAATTTTACAATCTTTGTCTCGGCGAGCCGATCAGAGTGTCTGCCGTTCACGGTCACGGCACGGGCGATTTGCTTGACGAGGTAATCAAATATTTCCCTGAGGACGACTCGGAGAACGACGAGGACGACAGGATCAGAGTCGCCGTTATCGGCAAGCCGAACGTCGGCAAATCCTCACTTATCAACGCCATTGCGGGCGAGGAGCGCGTTATCGTTTCAAATATCGCCGGAACAACACGAGATGCGACCGACACGCTGATTGAAAATCGGTTCGGCAAGTTTATCTTTATTGACACGGCAGGTATCCGACGCAAGAGCAAGGTTGAAGAGGCAATTGAAAGGTACAGCGTGCTCAGGGCGAGAATGGCTGTCGAGAGGGCAACGGTGTGTGTTATTATGATTGACGCGCAGGAGGGCTTCACCGAGCAGGATTCAAAGGTTGCGGGTATCGCTCATGACCTCGGCAAGGCTTGTATCATCGCGGTCAATAAATGGGACGCCGTCGAAAAAGACGGAAAAACCATGGACAGCTACCGCAAAAAGCTGATGAACGACTTTTCCTTTATGTCTTACGCTCCGATAATTTTCATTTCGGCAAAGACGGGTCAGCGGCTCGACAGACTTTTTGAGCTGATAAAATATGTTGACTCGCAGAACGCAATGAGAATATCGACGGGCAAGCTCAACGATATTTTGGCTGAGGCAACGGCAAGAGTTCAGCCGCCGACGGATAAGGGCAGAAGACTGAAAATATACTACATTACACAGGCGTCCACAAGACCGCCGACGTTCGTTTGCTTTGTCAACCGCAAGGATCTTTTTCATTACAGCTATCAGCGTTATATAGATAATCAAATTCGTGAGGTTTTCGGACTTGAGGGAACGCCGACGAAGATGGTTATCCGCGAAAGAGAAGAGAAAAAATGATTATTTTGGGAATTGACCCCGGCTATGCGATAATCGGATACGGGGTGCTGGAATACAGCAACAATCATTTTCGCGTACTCGGCTACGGCGCGATAACAACAAAGGCGGGAACTCCGTTCAATCAAAGGCTTGAGATGATTTACCGCGAGCTGGATCTGATAATGACGAAGTACAAGCCGGATGTTATGGCGATTGAAAAGCTGTTTTACAATACAAATGCAAAAACGGTAATCGACGTTGCCCAGGCAAGGGGCGTTATCGTGCTGACGGCGCAGCTGCACGGCTTGGAGATTGCGGAATACACGCCGCTCCAGGTTAAGCAGAGCGTTGTCGGTTACGGCAGAGCCGAGAAGAAGCAGGTTCAGGAAATGACGCGTATTATGCTGAAATTTGATGAAATACCGAAGCCCGACGACACCGCCGACGCGCTCGCAATGGCTATTTGCCATGCTCACACAAGCGGCTCGCTCGTCGGAAAGCTGAAGAAGTATTATTGAGGATGTGTGACGGGTTTTTGTTCTTTCCGGAATCGTAGGGTGTGATACCACATCACACCGGGAAAAAAGGATTTTGAAAATGTTTATCTATGAATGTAAACTCCAATTTTGCAGAAACCATATAGGCTCACCTTGTCAGGTAGCGAAGCGGCGCGACGGTAGTGAATGACAGTCCGGTGGACTGTCAGAGCCGGAGCGTGACCGAGCCGCAGCGAGACGCTGGCGGCGTAAGCCGACTGAGTGGTAGTCAGGAGACATTATTTCAAATATTTTCTAAAAGGCTATAATAAGCATTTTCTCTCCCTCCGTCACGGCTTCAACATTAAAAGCAAAAACTATTTACCGAAAGGTGGAAAACGATGATATACTCTCTTACGGGCAAGGTTATTGCTCTTGACCAAAACGGACTTGCCGTGCAGTGCGGCGGAATTGCGTTTTTCTGCTTTTCCACAATGAACACGCTGAAAAACGTTGCGCTTAACAAGGAGACCACGGTTTATACATATCTCAATGTCCGCGAGGACGCGATGGAGCTTTACGGCTTTGCAACGCCGAACGAGCTGGACGCTTTCCGTCAGCTTATCACCGTTTCGGGTGTGGGTCCCAAGGCGGCAACAGCAATTCTTTCGGTTTTAACTCCCGATAAGCTTGCGCTGAGTATAGCGTCCGGTGATGCAAAGTCCATAACAAAGGCTCAGGGCGTGGGCGCAAAAATCGCACAGCGAATAATCCTTGAGCTCAAGAATAAATTTACCGCCGATCTCACAGGAGAGCAGTCCGAAATACTCGGAGCGGTTCAGGTTACGGCTCAGGCTGAAAATTCGGGTGAAGCAATCGAAGCACTTGTTCAGCTCGGATACAGCCGTTCCGAGGCGGCAATGGCTTTGCGGAAGCTTGACAATACTCTGCCCGTCGAAGAGCTTATAAGACAGGCATTGAAGTCTCTGATATAGGAGAAGCTTATATGGACGATATGGATTTTGAAAACAGAATAGTCGCGCCGGAATATCTTGACACGGACTCGGATGTCGAGCTTCAGCTCCGTCCGAGAATGATGAAGGATTATATCGGTCAAACTAAGGTGAAAGAAAATCTTTCAATATATATTGAAGCGGCGAACAAGAGAAATGAGCCGCTGGATCACGTTTTGCTCTACGGTCCTCCGGGCTTGGGCAAGACCACTCTTGCCGGCATTATTGCCAACGAAATGGGAGTGAATTTCCGTGTCACATCGGGTCCGGCAATCGAAAAGCCGAAGGATCTTGCCGCACTGCTGACGAACCTCAACGAGGGCGACGTGCTCTTCATTGACGAGATTCACAGAATGAACAGAAGCGTTGAGGAGGTTCTCTATCCTGCGATGGAGGACAACGCGCTTGACATCATAATCGGTCAGGGACCGTCGGCAAGGAGCATCAGAATTGATTTGCCGAGGTTCACACTTGTCGGCGCAACGACGAGAGCGGGTCAGCTCAGCGCGCCGCTCAGGGATCGTTTCGGAGTTATTGCACGACTTGAGCTGTATTCGCCCGAGGATCTCGGCAGCATTGTAAGGCGAAGCGCGGGGATACTCGGTATTGAAATCACCGACGACGGAGCATACCAGATAGCTTCCCGTTCGCGCGGCACTCCGCGAATTGCCAATAGGCTTTTAAAGCGTGTGCGTGATTTTGCTCAGGTTCTCGGCAACGGCATTATTACCGACGACAACGCCGATCTTGCGCTTAACAGGCTTGAGGTGGATCCTCTCGGATTGGATTCCATTGACCGCCTTTTGCTGACGGCAATGATTAAGAATTACAACGGAGGACCTGTCGGTCTCGAAACAATCGCCGCGGCAATCGGCGAAGAGGCGATAACCATTGAAGATGTTTATGAACCGTATCTGATGCAGATCGGCTTCCTGTCCAGAACTCCGCGCGGACGTATGGTAACTCCGGCGGGTTACGCACACTTGGGAATACCGATGCCGGCACAGAACGGAGCAAATATTAACCCCGTTCCGCTCGCGGAACAGCAAAAATTTGAATTATAATTCGGAGGTTATGTTATGGGTAGATTATTCGGTACTGACGGTGCACGAGGAGTTGCGAACTCCGAGCTTACCTGCGAGCTTGCAATGCAGATAGGTCGTGCCGCGGCAATGGTTCTTATTGACGAGAATAAAAAGCGTCCGAGAGTTATGATCGGAATGGATACTCGAATTTCATCTAATATGCTCTGTTCGGCTATAACGGCAGGACTGTGCTCGGTCGGTGCAGACGTTATGCAGCTCGGCGTTCTTCCCACCCCCGCAGTCGCTTTCCTCGTAAAGAAATACGAATATGACGCCGCTGTTATGATAACGGCTTCCCATAATCCGTGTGAATATAACGGAATAAAGATTTTTCAGGCGGACGGCTACAAGCTTCCCGATGAGCTGGAGGAAAAAATCGAAGCGATAATCCTTGACGGAGTGACCCAACCTCCGGTTAAAATCGGTGCTGACATCGGACGCATCAGAAGCTCCGAGATGCCGACCTTCGACTATACGCGTCACCTCATTTCAACGGTTGAGGACGTTGATTTTTCGGGCTATAAGGTTGCTCTTGACTGTGCGAACGGTGCGGCGAGCGTAACGGCGCCCGACCTCTTCACGGAGCTCGGCGTTGACTGCCATATCAAGTCCTCAATGCCGAACGGCATCAATATCAACCGTGAGTGCGGCTCGACTCACCTTGACGGACTTTGCCGTTACGTTAAGGAGTACGGCTGTGACGTCGGATTCGCTTTTGACGGTGATGCGGACAGAATGTTGGCTGTTGACGAGAACGGTGAGGTTGTCGACGGAGACAAGATTATTGCAATCTGCGCAAAGGATATGAAGCAGAGAGGAGTTCTCTCCGACGATACGGCGGTTGTTACGGTTATGAGTAATATGGGCTTCTTTGAGTTCTGCAAGAAGAACGGAATCAAGACCGAAATTACAATGGTCGGCGACAGATACGTCCTTGAAAATATGAAGAAAAATAATTTTAAAATCGGCGGAGAACAGTCGGGACACGTCATTTTCTTCGATTACGCTTCGACGGGCGACGGTCAGCTCACGGCAATTCAGCTGCTTGCGGTTATGAGAAGAACGGGCAAGAAGCTTTCCGAGCTTGCGGCTGAAATGGAAATCTTCCCGCAGGTGCTTATCAATGTCAGAGTTTCCCAGATGGGCAAAGCCCGTTACGACAAGGATGAGGAAATCAAGAAAGCTGTTGCGAGTGCCGAAAAGGAGCTCGGCGAATCGGGCAGAGTTCTTGTCCGCGTTTCCGGTACGGAGCCGCTTGTCAGAGTTATGCTTGAGGGCAAGGATAAGAATTTGATACAGAGCCTCGCAGAGGATATCGCCGAGGTTGTAAAGGAAAGACTTATTTAAAACAATGCCGCACAAATTGACTTAAAACAACACCGCACAAATTGCGGTGCACACCTTAAAACGGAGGAAGTTACGATGAGAGTTGCAGACGGTTGGAAGGATTATGAATTGCTTGACTGCTCCGACGGAGAGAGACTGGAGCGGTGGGGCGATGTTATTCTTATCCGTCCCGACCCTCAGGTAATATGGAAAACTCCGAAAAAGCATCCGATGTGGAAAAAAGCCAACGCCAGGTACTTGCGCTCTTCAACGGGCGGCGGTCACTGGGAGGTTCTCAGAAAAACTCCCGATGTTTGGCGCATAAACTATAAAGAGCTCAGCCTCAATGTCAAGACAATGGGCTTCAAGCACACGGGAATCTTCCCCGAGCAGGCGGTGAACTGGGACTACACGGCGCAGCTGATAAAGGATTCCGACAGACCTGTCAAGGTGCTCAACCTGTTTTCCTACACGGGCGGAGCAACGGTTGCCTGCCTGAAAGCGGGAGCGCAGGTGGTTCACGTTGACGCCTCCAAGGGTATGGTGGCGTGGGCAAAGGAAAACGCTGCGGCTTCGTCCGTGGCGGACAGACCCGTGCGCTGGATCGTTGACGATTGTATAAAGTTCGTTCAGCGCGAAATACGGCGCGGAAATAAATACGATATTATAATTATGGATCCTCCTTCATACGGCAGAGGACCCGGCGGCGAGGTATGGAAGCTGGAGGACGAGGTGTACGGCTTTGTCGAGCTTTGCACACAGGTTCTTTCGGACAACCCGATAACGGTGCTGATAAACTCCTACACAACGGGACTGTCGCCTGCCGTTATGCAGTATATTTTAGGCTCGCTCGTTGTTCCGAAATTCGGCGGCGAGGTTACGGGAAGCGAAATCGGTCTGCCTGTCACGCAGACGGGAATGGTGCTTCCGTGCGGAGCCTCGGCAATATGGAAGAAAAAGTAATCCGGAGAAACACAGTATATGAACCAGAGCATTATTCAATTTAAAGATGTAACTTTTTCCTACGATACGGAGGAGGAGAATGTCCCTGCATGCAAGGTTATCGAGAACTTTAACCTTGCAATAGAGGAGGGACAGTTCCTTGCTGTCCTGGGACGCAACGGCTGCGGAAAATCCACGGTCGCTAAGCTCATAAACGGTATTCTTGTTCCGACAGAGGGCAAGGTTACGGTCGAGGAAATGGACACCTCCGACGAAGAGAAAACCGTCGATGTCCGCCGCACGGTGGGTATGGTTTTTCAGAATCCGGATAATCAGATTGTTGCAACAATAGTTGAGGACGATGTTGCGTTCGGTCCCGAGAATCTCGGAGTTGAACCGAGTGAAATCAGAAAAGCCGTCGATAACGCGCTGAAAGCGGTCGGAATGTATGAGCTTCGCAAGCGTGAGCCTCACCGTCTTTCGGGCGGTCAGAAGCAGAGAGTCGCCATTGCAGGCGTTATCGCCATGAATACAAAGTGCATCGTTATGGACGAGCCGACTGCCATGCTTGATCCGCAGGGCAGGAAAGAGGTTATCGACACCGTAATGAAGCTCAACAAGAATTACGGAATTACTGTTATTCTGATCACACACTATATGGACGAAGCTGTGAAAGCCGACCGTGTAGTGGTTATGGATAACGGTAATATTGCGCTTGACGGGACTCCGAAAGAGGTGTTCCGCAACGTTGAGATGATTAAATCGCTGGGTCTTGATGTTCCGCAGGCGTCGGAGCTTGCGTACAGACTCAGAAAAAAGGGAATGAAGCTGCCGGACGACATTCTTGACGAAAATGAATGTGCCGCAGCGATCATGAAGCTTTTGGAGGTGAAATAATGCCGATACTTTCAATGCAGGGCGTTACGCACCTTTACAACAAGGGAACGCCGAACCAGTCGAAAGCGATAGATAATATAAATCTTGATATAGATGCAGGCGAGCTTGTAGGCATAATCGGACACACGGGCTCGGGAAAAAGTACGCTTGTTCAGCACTTTAACGGTATTCTCAAGCCGGAGAGCGGCAAGATTATCGTTGACGGAGTCGATATATGGTCGGACAAAAAAGCCACCAAAGAAGCAAGGTTCAAGGTCGGCTTGTGCTTCCAGTATCCGGAATATCAGCTCTTTGAGGAGACGGTGTACAAGGATATTTCGTTCGGTCCGAAGAATATGAAGCTCTCCGACACGGAGATCGACGCACGTGTGCGAGCCGCCGCTGAATATGTCGGACTCAGAAAAGAGCTTCTCGAAAAATCTCCTTTTGACCTTTCGGGCGGAGAAAAAAGACGCGCCGCAATTGCGGGAGTAATTGCGATGCAGCCCAAGGTGCTTATTCTGGACGAGCCGACGGCAGGTCTTGACCCCATCGGCAGGGACAGAATACTTGAAATGATAAAAAATTACCGTAAAAAAACGGGCAGTACGGTTTTGCTGGTTTCGCACAGTATGGAGGACGTTGCCAAGATTGCAACAAAGGTCGCCGTGATGAACAACGCGCGGCTTGAAATGTACGGAACGGTCGATGAGGTTTACTCTCAGGGGGAAAGGCTCAGAGAAATCGGACTGAATATTCCTCAGATTTCAAAGGTTTTTGAAATCCTGAAAAAGAACGGACACGATTTCGGATCCGTTTACACCGTTGACAGGGCGGTTGAGGTGCTCTCAAGATAACCTGTTATCCCGCACAAGGAGGTGCAAAGCCATTGTTAAAGGACATCACTATCGGTCAGTATTATAACGTAGATTCTCCGATGCACAGAATGGACGCGAGAATGAAGATAATCCTTACCGTTGTGTTTATAGTTTCGATTTTTATGTGCAAGAGCTTCCCGGCACTCGGACTTATGGTGCTGTTTACCCTTGCTGTTAATATAATTTCAAAGGTTCCGCTGAAAATGGTTGCCAAGAGCCTTAAACCTATTGTTATCATTGTTATTTTCACTTCGGTGCTTAACATTTTCTACATCAGGGGCGGCACAACTCTTGTTGACTGGCACTTTATTCATATCACGTCGAACGGACTGCTTACGGCTCTGTTTATGGCGATAAGAATTGTGTGCCTGGTTGTTATCAGTTCTTTGCTGACTTACACGACAACGCCGACGGTGCTGACGGATTCGCTCGAAAAGCTGTTTGCACCGCTGAAGCTTATCAAGGTGCCCGTTTCAACGCTTGCGATGATGATGACGCTTGCTTTGCGATTCATTCCCACGCTCATTGACGAGATCGACAGAATCACCAACGCGCAGAAGGCAAGAGGCGCAGACCTCGACAACGGAAGCTTTATGCAGAGAGTGAAGGCTCTTGTACCGATAATTGTTCCGCTCTTTGTTTCGTCGATAAGACGAGCATACGAGCTTGCCGACGCAATGGACTGCCGATGCTATACGGGAGGTCCGGGCAGAACAAGAATGAAACAGATGAAATTGAAGCCGTCCGATTTTGTCTATTCGGCAATCACGGCGGTATATTTTGCAGGTATAATCCTCTTGAATATGTATTTCAAGGCGGTGCTCGTAAAATGAGAAAGCTTGCTCTTCACATTATGTATGACGGCACGGATTTCCACGGCTGGCAGGTACAGCCCAACGGTGTGACCGTTCAGGAATGCTTGCAGGATGCGGTCGAAAGGATACTCGGGGTGCGCGAAGCCGTTACAGGCTGCAGCCGCACTGACGCAGGCGTCCATGCAAACGACTTTTGCTGTGTGCTCGAAACGAAAAGCGATATAGACTGTTACCGTCTTATGGGTGCGCTCAACGCTGTGCTTCCGGATTCTGTTGCGGTGAAAAGCTGCCGCGAAGTGTCGCTTGATTTTCATCCGAGATATGACTGTAAAAGCAAGAGATATCTATACCGCGTGTGGAACACCGCCGCAAAAAATCCGTTTCTTAAAAACTATGCTTATCACTATAAAAGCAAGCTCGACGCGGATTTTCTCAACGAACAGGCACAGCAGCTTGTCGGTACCCATGATTTCGGCGGCTTCTGTTCTTCGGGCAGCAGCGTTGAGGACACCGTGAGGACGATTTACTCATTCAAGGTTGAACGAAAAGGCGACGAGGTGGATTTTCTCGTTGAGGGCGACGGTTTTCTCTATAATATGGTGAGGATAATGGTTGGAACGTTAATAGAAATTTCAGAAAAAAGAATTGAAAAAGACACACTGATAGATATAATAGAAGCTAAGGACAGAGAAAAGGCGGGGAGAACCGCGCCGGCGTGTGGTCTGTATCTTGACTCGGTCGATTACGGGGAGGCGTAAGCTTGAAAAAATCTCAGAAGTTTAAAAGGTTCTTATCCGTAAGTGAAAAAACAAAAAACATTCTGACTTACATACTTGTTGCGGCTGTTGTCATACTTATAGTTATGACGGCGGCTCAGAAGCTCGGAAATATGACGATATCCACATTCACCTCCGACGTCAAGACGTATTTTCTGAGTCTCGGCTCGGGTGACGGATATCCGTATTCGCTGGAATCCGATGAGGTAGCCGATGTTGTCGTAAACAAATCAAACCTTAATTTGCTGCTTAATGATAAAACAATGGCACTCACCTCGTCCGCCAAGGAGATAATGTCCGAAAATCACAGCTTTTCAAGCCCCGCAATGAAGATGAAGGGCTCAAAAATGATTGTGTACGATCTGGATTCGGGCAAGTTCAGAATACAAAGCGGCGCAGATATTCTCTGGGAGCATTCGGAGAGCGGTAAAATTACAGCCGCCGCAATATGCGCAAAGGGCAGCTTTGCAGTCGCTTATTATGAGGACAGCTCAAAATCAGTACTCAAGGTGTACGGTAAAAATAAAAAAGAAAAGCTTTCACACGACTTCGTCAACGAAAGGATAATTGATGTCGACCTTTCACCCAACGGAAAATTTGCTGCGGTTGCGGCGGCAAAAGCCGTGAACGGTGAGATGACTTCAAAGCTGTATGTTTTCAACATCGGCTCGGGAGAGGTAACGACATCGTTTGACTACCCGTCAACAACGCTTCTGCGCATAAACTACGTCAAGGGCAACAACATAGCTGTTCTCGGTGACAACCTGAGAGCTTATATAAAGAATAACAGGGACAGGCAGGAGGATTTGAGTTTCAATTCCGACAAGCTCCATAATTACCGTGTCGCACAGAACGGGTCAAGCGTCTTGGTGCTTTCAAAGTACGGCAGCACATCGCTTTCATCGCTGACATTTTACAACAACAAGAATAAAGAGAGGTTCACCGAGGAGTTTGACAAGGAAGCCAAGTGGGTTGATACCGACGGAAAATATACGGCGGTGCTCTTCGACAGCGAGGTCAGAACCTACAACAGCAGAGGCAAGCAGGTAGGTACAATATACTTCAGCGGAGAGCCGGACAGAGTGGTAATTGACGGAAGCAGGACATACGTTCTCACCTCCGTGAATATAAAAAGCTATAAAACAAGAGGAACAACAGATGAAAGGCAGGTGTCCGAATGATGCAGGAGCATATAGTTGACATAATTCTCGGAGTTATATTTCTCCTGATAACAATCAAGTATTACAGGCAGGGACTGGTTGAGACGATATTAAAGTTCGGTTCCTATATCGTGGCTTTTGCTGCGGCAGCGGCAACCTGCTCGGCGGCAACAAACTGGATATACAGCAACACGAGGCTTTTCGGCTCAACGGAGAGATATCTTGCAAAGCTTATTGTGTTTGTGTTGATATACATAGCCGTAAAGGTACTTTTTTCGTGGATAATTTCAATTCTCGGTTCGTTGAAAAAACTACCGGTTCTCAAGCACGCGAACAAGCTGCTCGGCGCACTTCTCGGCGTCGGCTGCGGATTGGTGGCAATACTTGTCATCAGCGTGGGCTTGCAAATATCATCCCATGTGGTGTATAATGCGAAATACGTGAACGCGGTTGATTCGTCTGTCATTGTTCAAGCGGTTATTTCAAACGATAAGATTGCTGAAAACATCAAGACATTTAACAATTCATACGGGGGAATATAAAATGGTTAAGGATCTCTTTAAAAACTGGAACACAATTCCGAACTGGCTGTCATTTGCAAGAATCATTATGGTTCCGATTTTCGCATATCTTTTTTTAAATGATTCAATTCCGAACAATATAATATGGGCGGTCGTTGTGCTTGCTCTTTCGGGGCTTTCCGATTGCTTTGACGGCAAGATTGCGCGACGCTTCAATCAGGTCAGCGAGCTTGGCAAGATGCTTGACCCCGTGGCGGACAAGCTGACACAGATAACGATTGCCGTTTTGCTTTACATCAGATTCAGCTCCAGCTCCGAATCGCTTATCAAAACCTTCAGCTGGATATTTCTCATTTTTATTATCAAGGAATTTGTAATGGTTCTCTTCGGAGGAATTATGATAGCTATCGGTCTGAAACCCGGTGCAGCTGAAATTTACGGTAAGGTTGCGACCTGCGTGTTCTATTTCGTAATGATAGCGTTGTTTGCTTTCGCTCCCGATGTAGGAGCCTTCAACGGTTTTTGGACAATTCCCGATGCAATGCTCATCGTGCTTGTTGCGATTTCGGCATTGCTGACGGTTGTGGCATTTGTCAGCTATCTTCCGGGAGTTTATAAGCAATTCAAGGAAAAATTCATAAAAAAATAACAGGAGACAAATATGAAGCAAATAATGTGCAGCAAATGCGGAATCCGACCTGCTGTGATTTTTATGACACGAATGGACGGTGACAAGAACTCCCATCAGGAGGGACTGTGCCTGAAGTGTGCTATGGAGTCAACGGGTCCGATAAAGCAGATGATGGAAAATATGGGAATAACCGAGGACGACTACGAGGCAATGAGCGAGCAGTTCGGTGCCATGATGGGCATGGGCGACGAGGGAGAGGGCTTCGAGCCCGGCGGAACACCGACGTTCCCGTTTATGCAGGGCTTTATGAACAATGCCGAACAAAACGACTTCACGGATGTTCCCGACACGGAAGTTAAGGAAAACAAAACGAACAGGAAAAAGAACGAGAAGAAATCGAAAAAGCGCAAGTATCTTCCGCTGTACTGTACCAATTTGACCCAAAAGGCAAAAGAGGGTAAAATTGACAGGATAATCGGAAGAGACAACGAGATTTACAGAACGATACAGATTCTTTGCCGACGTTCCAAGAACAACCCCTGCCTGATAGGAGAACCGGGTGTCGGTAAGACGGCGATCGCCGAGGGACTGGCATTGAGAATTGCGTCGGGCGATGTTCCCGCAAAGCTTGCCAACAAGGAAATACAGCTTCTTGATCTCACATCCCTTGTTGCTGGAACTCAGTTCAGAGGTCAGTTTGAGGGCAGGGTAAAGGGACTTGTCGAAGAGGTAAAGTCGGAGGGCAACATAATTCTGTTTATCGACGAGGTGCACAACCTTGTCGGAACAGGCGGAGACTCCGAGGGCTCTATGAACGCCGCAAATATCCTCAAGCCCGCACTTTCAAGAGGCGAGGTTCAGATTATCGGTGCAACAACGTTCACCGAATACAGAAAGTATATTGAAAAGGACGCGGCACTTGAAAGACGTTTGCAGCCTGTCAAGGTTGAGGAGCCGTCGATTGAGGACACCTACAATATGCTTCTCGGAATAAAGGACTACTACGAAAGCTATCACAAGGTTCAGATAAGTGACAGCCTGGTTCACAGTGCCGTTACCCTTTCGGAGAGATTTATAAACGACAGATTTTTGCCGGACAAGGCTATCGACCTGCTCGACGAGGCTTGCACCTGTGCTAACCTGAGGAATAAATATATCAGCGAGTATGAGAACAAGCTCAATGAAAAGGCGGATCTCATTATCCGCGAACAGGAGCTTATGGAGGTCGAGGAGCCCGATTACGAGGCTATTGCCAAGGTCAAGCAGGACATTATGCAGTGCGAAACAAGAATCAATCAGCTTGTGCCGCTTGTCGAAAATTCGCCTGTAACCGAGGAGGATTTGGCTCGTGTAATTCAGCTTTGGACAGGCATTCCCGCTCAGAAGATTGTCGAAAGCGATCTTCGCAGACTTGCCGACCTCGATAAAAAGCTCAAGGCAAAGGTCATCGGTCAGGACGAAGCGGTTGACGTGGTCGCCAAGGCGGTAAGGCGCGGCAGAATCTGCGTCAGTCCGAGAAGAAGACCGTCGTCGTTCATCTTTGTCGGTCCCACGGGAGTCGGCAAAACCGAGCTTGTCAAGCAGCTTGCAAATGAACTGTTCGACACACCCGAGACGCTTATCAGGCTTGATATGTCCGAGTTTATGGAAAAGCACAGCGTTTCGCGAATTATCGGTTCGCCGCCGGGCTATGTCGGCTATGACGAAGCGGGTCAGCTCACCGAAAAGGTAAGGCGCAAGCCCTATTCGGTTCTTCTGTTCGACGAAATCGAAAAGGCTCACCCCGACGTAATGAATATCCTGCTCCAGATACTCGACGAGGGTAAGATCACGGACGCTCAGGGCAGAACGGTCAGCTTTGAAAACACCGTCATTGTTATGACGTCAAACGCCGGAAGCAGCCGCTCCGAGGGTGCGCTCGGCTTTGGAAAGACTCAGGGCGATGCAAACAAGGAAAGAGCTCTGAAGGCTCTTAAAGAGTTTCTCAGACCCGAATTTATCGGCAGAGTCGATGAAATTGTTGTATTCAACGACCTTGACGAAGAGTCGTTTAAGAAGATTGCGGTTCTTATGCTTGATGAGTTCAGGGAGCCGCTCAGGGACAAGGGCATTGTGTTCGGCTACACCGATGAGGCCGTGGCACAGCTTGCCGGGGATTCAATCGGCGGCGTGAGGGGAGCAAGAGACCTCAGAAATAATATCCGCCGCAAGGTTGAGGACAAGATTGCGCAGATGATAATCGATAACATTGATACTCCGCTGACCTCCGTAACCGTGGACACAGCGGACGGGGATATCGTTCTTTCATAAATTGCGATAAATTCGACCGTTCTTTTGTTTTGCGGAGAATCGGCTTGAGAGGATGCAAAAATAAAGCTGTCACATTCGACATAAAGCGAGTGTGACAGTTTCTGTTGTATTGCCTATATTATTGTTGCTCTTCGGAGCCTTTGCCGACATCAAACCAAAATTCAACGCCTCCGTCGGCATTGTTGACGCCGCATTGCTCGGAGTGAGCGTCCTGAACGCTCTTGACAATCGAAAGTCCGAGACCGAAATGCCCGTCGTTGCGAAGCCTTGCCGAATCGTGACGGTAGAAGCTCAACCAAAGCTTTTCAATTACATCCTCGGGGATGTTGCTGCCGGAATTGAAAACAAAGATTCGATATGACAGCCCGACGTCCTCGTATCTTATTCGGATTATCCTGGGGTCGCCGCCGATGTAGGAGACCGCATTTGAAAGAAGGTTGTTGAACACAAACGTAAGCTTCTTGAGATCTGCCTTGCCTGTCAGCCTGTCCGATACGAGGTTTTCAACCTTGATTTCGTGCTTTTCAAAGACAATGGCGTGAGAATTGAGCAAATCGGCGATGAAATCCGTGAGCGAAAAATCCTCAAAATTCAGAGAATCCCGATTTTGCTGGATGTTCGAAAGGCTCATCATATTGACGACGAGATCATTCATTCGTCCGCACTCGTCAATAATCGTGTCGCAGTATTCGCTGACAGCCGCTTTGTCGTCAAGAATGTATTTTGCACCCTCGGCGTAGCCCTGAATTATAGCTATGGGTGTTTTTAATTCGTGCGACGTCCCGGCGATAAACTCTTCACGGTATTTCTTTTCAAGTTCCTTTTCCTTGAGCTGTTCCTGCAGAAATTCCGATTTTTCCGTGAGTTGGTCTTTGGTTATCATCCACGAAGCATACATGGCGTTGATGCTCGATATCGAAGCGTCAATTTCCGTATTGACGGATTTTCCGCCTGTCGGAATGCGCAGCTCGGGATCGTTTTCCGATGCCATTTTCTGTGTTATTTCAGTAATTTTTTTAATCGGTTCGGTTATCTGCGTTACATAAAAATAAACAACAATACTGACGGCAATAAATATCATCAAAATGATGAGTCCGACAGTTGTGCTGACGGTTTTTGCCTGTAGCTCAATCGTAGAATACTGCACGGCGGAAACAATTTCATAGCTTCCGGTTATTCCGGGTGAAACAAGAACATAAAACTCGTATGAACCATCCCTGCTTTTCAGTTTTCCGACCCGGCTGCCGTCCTTGTAGGCTCGGTCAGCTTCAAATTTTTTATTGTTGAAGTCAACAAATGCCTCTGCGTCATGTTGCTGTTGCGTCTCCGAGTTGTTGTTTGTGAATATGTCATAAGCATATTTTGTGTAAATCTTTTTGGAGTATTCTCCTGCCTTGTCGTTGGGCGACTTGCCGTAAACCTCGATAAAAACAGATTTATCCCTTTCAATTTCCTTAACCTTCTGTATTACGTCGCTGCGGGAGGTGTCAACCTTTTTGACATCCTCGGCGGCATCACGAAGGTTTGAGAGCGTCATACCGGAAATTATGTTTGTATACAAGGAGTTGGAGGTGAGGAGAATGGCGCAGAGAATGATCATAAAAATCAGAATAAACTGAAGAAAGACCTGCCCTTTTAGATTTCTGAAAGGGCTCTTTGTCTTTTCGTTTTTCGGTGAACTCAAATCAGTTCACCTCAATTTTATAGCCTATACCGTATATGGTCTTGAGATGGTTGGAGCCCCACACACCCAGCTTGCTGCGCAAACGTGCCACATGTGAATCGACATTTCTTGTGTCGCCGACATAGTCGTAACCCCAGATATCGTCAAGAAGCTGCTCTCTTGTGTATACCCGTCCGCGGCTTGAGATAAGCTTTTCAAGGATGTTGTATTCCTTCAGAGTAAGCTCGACCGGTTCGCCGTCTATCGTAACCTGATGAGCCTCATTGTTGATAAGCAGTCCGTCAAGGGAAATAACGTCTTTGTCTGTTCTGACTATTCCGGCGGAAGAACGCTTGAGCAGAACGTCGATTCTTTTCATAAGCACGGTCGGGCTGAACGGCTTTGTAACGTAGTCGTCAGCTCCTGCCTCAAAGCCCATTATCTCGTCATATTCGGCACTTCTCGCCGTGAGGAGAATGATGGGGACGGATGAGGATTTACGAATCTGACGGCAGAGCTCCCAACCGTCAATCTCGGGGATCATAATGTCGAGAAGATATAGATCAATCTTCTCGTCGGAATTGAAAATGTCCATGACCTCGCGTCCCGTGCCTGCTTCAACGGGGGTGTGACCCGAACGTCTGAGAAAATCACAAACCAGTCTGCGAAGCTTGCTTTCGTCATCAGCGATAAGAATTTTTGCCATTGAAATCACTCCTATTCGGAAATTATATTTATTTACTCTTTTTTGAAAGCTCTTTAATGGATTTTTCGACGGACGCCTTGTAACGCTCCTGCATATCGGTTACCCATTTGTCGAGAACCTTTTTGCAGCCTTCCGTGTCCGAAATAACGACATTTTCCGCCCCGTCGGTGAGGGCTTTGCAAAAAGCTTTTTTATCCTTGATACCGTCAACG
The DNA here is from genome assembly GCA_963616775.1 of Eggerthellaceae bacterium. Taxonomy (GTDB): domain Bacteria; phylum Bacillota; class Clostridia; order Oscillospirales; family Acutalibacteraceae; genus CAG-488. The sequence continues at coordinate 34,670 of CAVELL010000026.1, forward strand.
ATGAACGGTATGCCGTAATCATTGAGCGTCTGCGCCAGCTCGGCAGAGAGCTGAGTACTTTTGACAACAAGCCCGGAGGCACCGTAACGCTCTGTCACTTCGGGAGGGGTGAAGCACCCGTCCTTTATATTCGACAGCTCGTCGGAGCCGAACTCATAGTTCAGAAGAAACGGGATAATCGTGTCGTCTGTGGTGACGAGCCCGTAATGGCTCTTATTCATTCCAATGAGATACACCCGGTCGACAACGCCGTACTCAACAACAAGAGAATTGAGCTTTGACATATCGGAAAGCTGAATGATGTTGAAATATACTTTAATTTTTTTGTACCTGTCGTCGTTCATTGTGAGCAACAGATTTTCGATCGGCTCGGCACTGTCGGCGTCCGAATAGTCCGCCGCGGCAACGGGTGTACCGTCCTTTCTGAAACAGAGATCGACTATAACGGCGTTTGCGCCGAGTCTGACGCTCTCCTTGAAGCCTGCGACGGAATCGGGAACTCCGTCGATTTCCTCACAATGCGAGATCAGAGAAATATTGTCAACATTGCCGAGATCTTCCCTCAGGTATCTGTTGAGCGAGAGACTGAAAAAGCCGCTTTTAAAAACGGGAAAGAGAATAAGCAATGCGATTGCCGACGTAAAAACAATCGCCGAAGCTGCAATGATGCCCTTTTTCTTACTCTTCAACCAAACTCCTCCTGTAAAGCTCGTCAACGCAGGAATTGAGCTCGTCCATCTGCTTTTCAATGTCAGCAACAAGCTTGAACTGCGTCTTGCAGCGCACAAGGTTATGCTCGGGATATTCGGTTCTGAAATATGTATCTCCGTCGAGATAGTCGGTCAGAAATCTTACGCCGCATTCAAGTGCCATAAGCTTCGCGGAAAATGCAAGATTTGCGACCTCGGTTTCGTTGAGAGCCTTTCCCGCTTCGGAGAGGAAGCCCTCCGTGTAGCTTTTGAAAAGCTCAGGATCCAGACCGTATTTTCTGAGATCCTTTTCGTTCTCGTCGGAGGATACCGCGCCGGAACGGATGCTGTCGCCGAAATCGTAAAGGGACAGACCCGGCATAATGGTATCAAGGTCGATTACGCAAAAGGCCTCGTTCGTTATGCTGTCGAAAAGCAGGTTGTTTATCTTGGTGTCGTTGTGTGTTACGCGCATCGGAATTTTACCCTCGGCGGCAAGATCAACAAGGCGCGACGCGTCCTTCTTGCGGTTGAGAGCGAAGCCGATTTCATCAGATGCTCCCGCAAGTCTGCCGGAGCGGTTGTTTTTAATAGCTTCCTTGAGCGCGTCGTATCTCGACGGTGTGTTATGAAAATTCGGAATCGTCTCGAAAAGATTTTCGGCAGGGTAGCCGGAGAGCATTTTCTGGAATTTTCCGAAAGCCTTGCCCGAACGGTAGGCCTTGACTGTCGAATCGACGCGGTCGCAGGTGTAACACTTTCCGATATAGATGTACGCGCGCCAACACGCCCCCTCACTGTCGCGGAAATAGGGAGTGTTTTCCCTTGTGTAGAGGAATGTCAGGGTCTCTCTTTCGGAGTTGCCGCCGGAAAGGTTTATCTTGTTGCGGAGGAAGCTCGTAACATTCATAATATTGGACATAAGACCGTCCGGATTTTTGAAAACGTTGGTGTTTATTTTTTGCACTATGTACTTGAAATCCTGGTTGCCGTCGGAGAAGGTCAAAATGTATGTAGAGTTGATAAGTCCGATATTTGTAGATTCATATTTTATGAGTTCTCCGCTGAAAGGAAACGCGTCAATTATGTCTGATAAAACAGAACTGCTGATATCTTGCATAAAATTACTCCCATAAAGATAATTATTCCTACTCATTATATACTTTTTAACGCCTTTAGTCAATATTTTTATGTTGTTTGAAATCTGATGTTGAATTTTGCAAAATACTGTGGTATAATGATAAAAAATTTACGGAGGTTCGGAGAAGAGATGGAAAATAAAAAGAGAACGATCAGACTGATTGCAATGGTCTGTGCACTGACGCTTATAATTCTGACTGCCTTACCGGGCTGTACATTTATCGGTCAGGCTAAGAATGAAGATATAACAAAGGCTACGGTTGTTGATGATGCGGGGAATCAGCTCTGCTGTCCGATCTGCCAGTCAACGGATATAACCGAGGGTGCAGACGGCACATACACCTGCAATTCCTGCGGAAAGCAATGGAAATACGACCAAACAAAGAATCAGATAAATGTCGTTGACAGCGACGGTAATGTTATCAGCACGGTTGACACTTCGGCAGGCTATGTTGACAATTCGTCAAGCTCGGGCAACGGTAACGGCGATTCGGGCAGCAACGGCAGCAACGGCAACAACGGAAGCAGCGGTAACGGCGGTAACAGCAGCAGCGGTAATAACAGCAGCGGCGGCGGGAATAATAACAACGGAAACAGTAATAAAAACAACAGCACAACCGCAACGAAGTTCGACGCTCAGAAGTTTGTGAAGGATCTTAGGGCAAGTCTCAAACGCTTCGGCGAATCGATTGACATTGAGTACGACGAGGAGACAGACAGCTGGACAGTTTATAATAACGGCAAGGACACAGGTCTTTTCGGCTTCAAATACAGCAATACGGACAAGGTTTTCTACACTGCGGAAAATGCATGGCAGAGAAACTTCGGCTACATGGAAACATACGATAACTTTGCCGGAGCGGGTGCGATTTCATACGATACCATTCGTGTTAAGTTTAACTACGAGGGCAAGGAATGGATGATGCAGTTCTGGAAGGGACAGTACGGCTTTGTTCTCATCGGTGCGGAGCTCGGTATATATAACCGTAAGGAAAACTCCACATCAAGCAGCTATTATGAGTGCGTAAGTGATGCCGACAAGCTCAATATGAGCATGAAGGTATACAGAAAAGAAAGCTCAACCTCGAACAAGTACAAGCTCCTTTTCTCAAGAACACCGACAACAACATGGTGGCTTACGGGCTTCACACCCGGAACGCTTCGCGCAGGCAGCTATGATGTCGGCGAAGATTACACAAAGCACCTCAGAGTTGAGTCGACAATCAACTTCAAGAATCCTCAGCAGGCTCAGGCTTTTATCGGCGGACTCAAGAACACAACGGAGATTCTCCATAACTCACCGAGAAGAACCCGCTCAATCAGCTTCACAGAGGTTTCTGCCGCCGATTTTGAAACAAATTCAAAGAGCGCAAAGTATGCGGTAGCATCAAACGGTTCGACGGTTTACGTTTCCTGGAGATAAGGGGCGGCTATGAAAAGATTGATTTCATTGACACTTGTTGCGGTCGTGAGCCTTTGTCTGTTCGCGTCCTGCGGTTCGCAGGAGCCCGAGGAAGCGAGCACGATAATAGCAAATTACAGTATAAAGAACACCGACGACAGCAAGGATTTCATCGTTGAGGTTCAGAACCTCGGCGGTGCATATACGGAGCTCTACGACGATAACGGCTTGTACGTTGTGTTCAAGGGCGGCTCCGATGAAATTTATGATGCCGACGGTAGCAAGCTGAGCCGTGACGATTTGAAAGTCGGCGCAACGCTGCAGATTTCGTATAACGGCAAGCTTTACAAAAAGTCACCGAAAACCGTAAAGGCATATAAGGTGACAAGAATAGGCTGACCGTTGCCGAGATAAAAGAGAAAAAAGAAGAAAAGCCATAATTCATAGCAGAAAGTTTGCAGCAAAACCGAAAGCAATATGAATTATGGCTTTGTGTTACAACATAGGGGCGATTCTATGAGAATGTACGATATTATTCAAAAAAAGCGCAACGGCGGTGAGCTGAGCGGCGGGGAAATCGGGTTTTTCGTCAAGGGCTATACCGACGGCAGTATTCCCGATTATCAGGCGGCGGCTTTCTGTATGGCTGTATATTTCCGCGGTATGACAGAAAAGGAAACTTCGGCACTGACGCTTGCAATGGCGGAGTCGGGCGATCAAATCGACCTCGGCGGGATTGACGGCTTCACTGTCGATAAGCACAGCACGGGCGGAGTCGGTGACAAAACCTCGCTTATAGTTGCGCCGATTGTCGCGGCGTGCGGCGGCAAGGTTGCAAAAATGTCGGGCAGAGGGCTCGGTCACACGGGCGGTACCGTCGATAAGCTTGAGTCGATTCCGGGCTTCAAAACCGAGCTTATGCCCGATGATTTTATAAAGCAGGTCAATGATATCGGACTCTGCATTGTCGGTCAGACAGGCGAGCTTGCACCGGCAGACAAAAAGCTCTACGCCCTGCGCGACGTTACGGCTACGGTCGAAAGCGTGCCGCTGATTGCTTCAAGCATAATGAGCAAAAAGCTTGCCGCAGGTTCAAGAGGAATTGTCCTCGATGTAAAGACCGGCAGCGGCGCATTTATGAAAACGGTTGAGGAATCCGAAACGCTGGCAAAGGAAATGGTCTCGATAGGCAAGGCGGCAGGCAGGAGAGTTACCGCCGTGATTACCGATATGGACATTCCGTTGGGCAGCGCGGTCGGCAATTCGCTTGAGGTTATCGAAGCGATAGAAACGCTCAAAGGAAAGGGCGAACATGATCTGACGGAGGTTTGTCTGACCCTTGCGGCTCAAATGCTTTGTCAGGTGACCGGTGAGGACGCGGAAGCGTGCCGTCGTATGGCGAAGGGCGCAATAGACGACGGCTCGGCACTCGGAAAGCTGCGGGATATGATAGCCGCTCAGGGCGGCAACGCCGATACGGTTGATGATTACTCTCTCTTTAAACAGCCGAGATTTATATCCGAAACAGTCTCGGAGCGCGAGGGCTTTATTGAACACACCGACGCTGAAAAAATCGGTGTCGCGTCCGTGATTCTCGGCGCAGGTCGTGAGAAAAAGGGCGACCCGATTGATCCGAGCGCAGGAATTGTACTCAAAAAGAAAACGGGCGACTATGTCCGAAAGGGAGAAACGCTGGCGGTGTTCTGCACCGATGATGAAAGTAAAATCAAAGAAGCCGAGCGTACTTTTCTTGACGCTTTTACATTCGGTAGCGACAAGCCGCAGAAGCAAAGGCTCATTTACAAAATAATTTAGTCGGTCGGAGTATCCAAATTTTGCCGCATTGCCGTAAAAGTGAATAAATAAAGGCTGATCGTTTATCCTAATTCCGGAGGGAATTATATGATAACGATCAGCTTTTATGATACAAAGCCGTATGACAGAGAATATTTTAATTTAATCAACGAGCAGTACGGCTTTACGATAAATTACTTCGAAACGAAGTTAAGCGCGAGGACGGCAAAGCTTGCCGAGGGCTCGGACGCCGTGTGTGCGTTTGTCAACGACGATGTTTCCGCACCGACAATCAACGCCTTACAAAAGCTCGGCGTGCGTCTGATTGCGATGCGCTGTGCAGGATACAACAACGTTGATGTCAGATATGCCGACGAAAAGATTCCTGTTGTCAGGGTGCCGGCGTATTCGCCTTATGTCGTTGCCGAGCACGCAACGGCTCTGCTTCTGACCCTGAACCGAAAGATTCACAAGGCGTTTCTCAGGACGAGGGACTTTAATTTCAGCCTCAACGGACTGACGGGCTTTGATTTGCACGGTAAGACCGTCGGAGTTGTCGGCACGGGAAAAATCGGCTCGGCTTTCATTGATATATGCCGCGGCTTCGGAATGAGAGTGCTGGCATTCGATATTTTTGAGAGCAATGAAAAGGCGGAATATGTTGATTTGGATACTCTGTTGAAGCAGTCCGACGTGATTTCGCTTCACTGTCCGCTCAATCCGTCAACGCGGCATATTATAAACGCCAAGAGCATTGACAAAATGAAAAGAGGAGTGTTTATCGTTAACACCTCAAGGGGCGCACTTATTGACAGCGAAGCCTTGCTTTACGGCTTGCTGAACGAAAAAATAGGCGGAGCGTGCCTTGACGTTTACGAGGAGGAGTCCGAGCTTTTCTATGAGGACAACTCGTCAACCATAGTCAAGGACGATATTCTCACGCGCCTTATTTGTCTGCCGAACGTGATAGTGACATCGCACCAGGGGTTTTTGACAGGGGAGGCACTGACAAACATTGCGTCTGCAACGCTCGAAAATATAAGCGAATTTTTTGCCGACGGAACGCTGGATAACCGAATTTTTGCAGAAAATTCAAAAATTACGGTGTAAAGTCCGCTCAAAGGGACTGAAAAAGCGAAAATAATCGAACATTTGTGTTGACAAATCAAAAAAACCTGCTATAATAGAACTCGTAAAGAACAAACGTTCGGAAAACGTTCGGTTGATATCAGGAGGTTTTTATTATGACAACAGCATTTGCAATCAGAACTTTATTTGAGATAGCGGCAGTAATATTTGTTGTATACGGTGTGCTGCACGAGCAGAAATTCATTGCCCTTGAAGATAAAATCATCCGTATGATAGCCAAGAGGATATATATCCGCAGGCGCAAAAAGGCAATCGCAAAGAAAAAGGCTGCGGCTCAGGCTCGCCGCAGGAGAGAGGAGCAGCGCAAAAAAGCGCAGATTTATCGCTACGTTGCGTAATTCGTTCTAAAATTTTCACTGTAGTACAACCCGTCTGTGGGTCGGCTGATGTCGGCTTGCAGGCGGTTTTTGTTTGCGAAAGAAGGTTTTAAAGGGCAAATAACGGTTGACAGTACATAACCGAATGTGATAAAATCTACAAAGAATATATTGGGGCAATTTGGGTATGCCCCGAATACCGAGGGATAAAATGCGCTTTAAAAATATTGTTGATATGCACGCCCACACGATACACTCCTTTGACGGGCACTACTCTGTCGACGAGATGGTAGAAAGCTCGATTGAAAAGGGAATCAAGATTGTTGCGTTCACGGATCACGTCGAAATGGATATTTTTCGCCGGAACGGTTTTGACAAGACCGCAGACGAGTCCTTTGCCGATATTCTCAGGGCAAAGGAGCAGTATAAGGACAGAATCGAGGTTTGCGTCGGAGTTGAGATGGGCGAGCCGACTTATGACCTTGCGGAGAGTGAAGCCCTGATTGCTTCCAAGGATTACGACATAGTTATCGGTTCAATACATAACCTTCGCAAGACTCCGGACTTCTGTGACTTGGACTACAAAAAATACGATGTGTATTCGCTTCTTGACGATTATTTTCGCGAGATTAAGGGGCTTGCGGAATGGGCGAAGTTCGACACGCTCGCCCACCTCACATATCCTTTGCGCTACATAATCGGTGAGCATCATATTGACGTTGATATGACGAGATATCAAAAGGATATTGACGAAATTTTAAGCCTGCTTGTTGAAAACGACAAGCCGCTTGAAATCAATACATCGGGGCTCAGACAGCCGCTCGGCAGAACCCTGCCGGATGAGGACTGTGTCCGCCGCTTTAGGAAGCTCGGCGGCAGGTATGTTACGGTCGGCTCGGATTCGCACTACGTTGAGTATATGGGTGCCGGAATCGAGCAGGGTATGCGGATTGCGAAAAGCTGCGGCTTTGACAGTGTGCTGATATTCAGACACAGACAGCCCGTTGAGATTCCCATTGAATAAGGAGGCTTCGGCTATGGAATACGATTCCTTCAGCGAGGGTGTTGAGCTGGGCGGTCTCAGGACTAAAAACGAGATAAAGGTACTGATAGGCTATCTCCTCAGCCGTCTTGATACTCCGCTGACACGGGAACAGCTTGACGAGATAATCTGCGGCGAGGAAATCGCCAATTACTTTGAAATGAGTCAGGCTCTTTGTGAGCTCGTTGACAACGGAAACATAAAACTCGAGGGCAATGAGCTGATAATCACCGAAACGGGTCGCGAAAACTCCGAAACGCTGGAGCACGACATTCCGTACACGGTGAGAGAAAAGGCGTTCAACACAGCCGTTCGCCTGCAAACACGTCTCAGACGTGAGCGCGAAAACAAAATTGAAATCGAAAGAGTTGAAAAGGGCTGTAACGTGATACTCTCGGTGGTTGATGCGGACGATGAAATTATGAGCGTCAAGCTTTTTGTCGCCGATTACGATCAGGCACTGGCGGTCAAGGAGAGATTCCTTGCCGACCCTGTGAACATTTATTCAAATATTGTCGCATTGCTTCTTGCGTGAAGTAATCTGCGGTTACAGAATTGAAACGGAGGCTTAATATGGCAAAATATGCAATCGGCGTGGATTTCGGTACTCTTTCGGGCAGAGCACTGTTAGTTGATGTGAAAACAGGTGATGAGCTGGCAACATCGGTTCTCGATTACCCCCATTCCGTTATGGACGAAAAACTTCCGAGCGGAAAGAAGCTGGGCGCGGACTGGGCACTTCAGGATCCACGGGATTATCTCGATGTGCTCACAACGACGATTCCCGACGTAATCGAGAAAAGCGGCGTGAGCGTCGATGACATTATCGGAATCGGTCTTGACTTTACCGCCTGCACGGTTATGCCGGTCAAAAAGGACGGTACTCCGCTTTGCTTTATGGATAAGTATAAGGATGAGCCGCACGCCTATGTCAAGCTCTGGAAGCATCACGCGGCTCAGGCTCAGGCAACCAAGCTCAACGAGATAGCCGAAAGGATGAATCAGGATTGGCTTTCGCTTTACGGCGGCAAGATCTCTTCGGAGTGGGCTATTCCGAAGCTCTGGCAAATATTGGACGAAGCTCCCGAAATATACGACGAGGCCGACAGATTTATTGAGGCTGCAGACTGGGTCGTATGGCAGATGTGCGGTCACGAGATTCGCAATTCCTGCTGTGCCGGCTACAAGGGTATGTGGAACAAGAAGGAGGGCTTCCCGTCGGATGGGTTCTTCAAGGCTCTTGACCCGCGGATGGAGCACGTCATTGACGAGAAGTTTTCAAGGGATATTCTTCCCCTCGGCTCAAAGGCAGGCGAGGTAACGGCAAGGTTTGCCGAGATGACGGGACTCAAAGAGGGTACAGCGGTTGCCGTGCCTATCATTGACGCCCATGTTTTTGTGCCTGCTGTCGGAATTACGAAGCCCGGTGCCATGCTTGCGATTATGGGCACATCAACCTGTCACATGCTCCTGAGCGAGGAGGAGATACGCGTTCCGGGCATCAGCGGTGTTGTTGCCGACGGAATACTTCCCGGTCTTTACGCATACGAAGCGGGTCAATGCTGCGTCGGAGATCATTTCAGCTGGTTTATTGATAACTGTCTGCCGAAGAGCTACTATGATGAGGCTCGGGAAAAGGACATAAACATACATAAGCTTCTCAGACAGAAGTGCGAAAATAAAAAGCCGGGCGAGAGCGGACTGGTTGCGCTCGACTGGTGGAACGGTGTGCGCTCGGTGCTTGTTGACGCCGATCTTTCGGGTATGCTTCTCGGAATGACGCTCAGAACCAAGCCCGAGGACATTTACAGAGCACTTATTGAGGCGACGGCTTACGGTACAAGAATGATCATAGATGTTTTCAGGGAATACGGAGTCGATGTAAACTCGTTCTATGCCGCAGGCGGAATCAGCCAAAAGGATCCGATGACGATGCAGATTTATGCCGATGTTATCAATATGCCGATTAAGATTGCCGACTGTGAACAGGGCGGTGCCCTCGGCAGCGCAATTTACGGTGCCTGCGCCGCCGGTGCGGACAAGGGCGGCTACGACAGTCTCTACGACGGAGCGGCGGCTCTCGGCAAGGTCAAGGATAAGGTTTATTATCCGATACCCGAGAATGTTGAAATCTATAACAAGCTCTTTGACGAATACAAGCGTCTGCACGATTATTTCGGCAGGGGAGAGAATGACGTTATGAAGAGACTCAAGGCAATGAAAAACGTATAATAAAAATATAGAATATAAAAACAGGAGACTTTGAAATGAGCATTTTAGATCTTGAAGTGGTAAAAAAATTCGCGCTTACCTGCGATGACGGCTTTGCACAGGGCTGGCACGAGGGTAACGGCGGCAACCTTTCCTACCGTATGACGGCGCAGGAGGTTGAGGAGTGCAAGCCCTATTTCTCTTATGACAGAGCTTGGGTGAACCTCGGAGTTCAGGCGGATAACCTCAAAAACGAGTATTTTATGGTAACGGGAACAGGCAAGTTCTTCCAGAACGTCAAGAGAGACCCTGCTGCCAATATGTGTATTCTTGAAATCAACGACGCGGGCGACAGCTACAGAATCGTTTGGGGTCTTGTTAACGGCGGCGGTCCGACAAGTGAGTTCCCGACACATTTTATGAATCACAGTGTGCGTGTTTCCGCGACGAACGGCGAGTGCAGGGTTATTTACCATGCGCATCCGGTCAATATAATTGCGCTCACATTTATTCTTCCCTTGACCTCAGAGGCTTTTTCAAGAGTCCTTTGGGAAAGTATGACCGAGTGTCCGATCATTTTCCCGAACGGCGTCGGTGTTGTTGAGTGGATGATTCCCGGCGGCGCAGAGATTGCCCACAAGACCTGTGAGCTTCAGAAAAAGTATGACGCTATCGTATGGGCGCATCACGGACTTTTTGTTTCCGGAAACACCTTTGATGCGGCATTCGGACTGATGCATACAATCGAGAAGTCGGCGGAGATTTACTGCAAGGTGCTCAGCACGGGCAGACCGATTGCTCAGACAATTCCCGATGAGGGTCTCATCAATGCCGCAACGGCTTACGGCAAGAAGCTCAACGCCGATCTTCTGAAATAATTACAACCTGTAATGTAGACATTATATTTTGTCAGTTTACATTTCGTAAAATGTCGAATATAATAACCTCAATATTTCAAATGCGTTGAAGATATTAAGCGGTTCAAAGCTTATTTCAGAGAGTCGGCGGTTGGTGCGAGCCGATATGAGAATGAATTTGCTGTCTCGTATCCGAGCAGAGCTCCCTAACCGTCTGCGGACTGAATAAGGAGCTACGGCAAGCACCGTTATCACAGCTTAGGATTTGTCGGAATCCGAAGAGGCCTGGTTCAGGCAATGCGGGTGGTACCGCGGTAAACTCAGTTTTATCGTCCCGGAAGTTATTTAACTTCCGGGACTTTGTGTTTCTGTAAGACAATACCGTAACTTACCTGTGCGGTGTTGTCACATCAACGAAAAGAGGAGAATTATTATGAGAAAAATCATTGTATCCGATGTGACTCTCAGAGAGTCGGCATCGTCAGCGTGTCATTCCCTGAGCTTCAAGGAAAAGATCGAGATTGCAAAACAGATGGACAGACTCCATTGCGATGTAATCGAAATGCCGAAGATTAAAAACGCATCGACAGATGTTTTGCTTATAAAAACAATAGCTTCATTGATGAAACATTCCGAAATTGCGGTTGATGTCGGATACGATGTCTCGGGCGTTGAGACGGCATATAACTGTGCCAAGGGTGCAAAGAAGTTTTCTCTCAAGGTTTCACTCCCGATGTCCGCAGTTCAGATGGAGTTCAAGTGTGCGAAAAAACCGCCCGTGGTTCTCGGTATGGTCGGACAGCTCATTGCAGAATGTAAGAAATACACCGACAACGTCGAATTTTCCGCAGAGGACGCTGTCCGAGCCGAAAGGCCGTTCCTTTATCAGGCGATAGATGAGGCTGTCAAGGCAGGAGCAAAGAGAGTCACGGTCTGCGACTCGGAGGGCACGATGTTCCCGTCGGAGTTTGGCAAGTTCGTTGCCGATATCTACGAGAATGCTCCGTCCGTCAAGGATTGCACACTCGGCGTGGAGGTTGCCGACACAATGAATATGGCGACCGCATCGGTTTTCGCCGCTGTCGAAGCAGGAGCTTCTCAGATTAAAGCCACAGCCGACAATTTCAACTTCCCGACCGTTGAAAGGATAATGAAGATATTTACCTCAAGAGGGGATTCAATAAAGGTATCGAGCAAGCTCAGAACGACGGAGCTTCAGCGTGTAACGGGTCAGATAAAGAGAATCCTCAACACGACAAAGAGCGAGAATACTCCGTTTGAGAACGGCGTGAATGAGGACGTCGAAAACCTTACTCTGGACAGAAACGACACAATTGCGACGGTTATCAAGGCGGTCAAGAAGATTGGCTACGACCTTTCTCCCGAGGATAACTCAAATGTTTATGAGGCGTTCAGACGTGTTGCTTTGAAGAAGGACTATGTGGGAACCAAGGAGCTGGAGGCTATCATCGCATCCTCGGCTTTGCAGGTGCCGTCGATATACAGCATTGCAAGCTATGTTATAAACAGCGGCAATGTTATTACCGCAACGGCTAATATAAAGCTTGTCAAGGACGGTACGGAGCTCAGCGGCGTCAGCGTCGGAGACGGTCCTATTGATGCGGCGTTTCTGGCGATTGAGCAGATAATCGGTCACCACTATGAGCTGGACGACTTCCAAATCAAGGCGGTTACGGAGGGACGCGAGGCTATGGGCCATTCGCTTGTAAAGCTCAGATCCTCAAGCGGAAAGCTCTATGCAGGAACCGGAATTTCAACCGACATTATCGGTGCAAGTATCCGCGCTTATGTCAGCGCACTTAACAAGATAGCTTATGAGGAGGGTTAATTGTGAAATTAGCTTTTTCTACAAAATTTCATAAGGACAGAAGCTTTGATGATTTCCTGAAGCTTGCCGACGAGCTGAGGTATCGGGGCATTGAGATTCACGATTTCCGTGACCCGATGTTTTCGGGAAGAACATCGCCGTTCAATCCCGATATGGCTTCCGTAACCAAAAGGAAGCTTATTAACGGGAAGAAAAGCATTGTTTGCATAAATTCAAACTGCAATGCCGCCGATATGTCGGAGGGAAACCTTGAGAAGCTCCGTTCTGCGGTCTCGGTTGCAAGCAACATTAATGTTCAATACGTTAAGGTTCATGTTGACGGCGGCGACGATGCTTATGACAAGGCGGTTGATTTCATCGGCGAGGCAATCAAGCTCGGCGAAAGGAGCGGCGTTATAATTGTTGTCGAAACAGCAGGTATCTTTGCCGACACTACCAAACTTTGCGACCTGATGAATCACTTTGCCAGCGACTATATCGGAGCGGACTGGAATATGTATGAAACATACTTTGTCGGCGGTGAGGATTCCGAAAAGACGATTACAAACCTCGGTGCTTACGTAAAGCTGGTACATCTTACCGACGCGGCAAAGGCAGGGGAGCACACGCTTATCGGCGAGGGCAATCTTCCGATTACGGAAATGATGAACGCACTCGGCTCAATCAATTACAGCGGCTTTGTCTGCATTGAGTGGAACCCCGACTGGTTTGCTTCGATAGATGATCTCGACATTATTCTTACACACTATGAGAGCTTTATGGAGACTGTCGAGGACGATTCCAAAAAGAAAAAGTATTACTACAACAAGACGCACACAGGCAAGTTTATATGGAAAAAAGAGGAGCTTATCGAGGAGACATTCCCTCAGGTTCTTGACCGAATGGCGGAGGAATTTCCGGATCAGCTTGCTTTCAAATACACAACGCTTGACTACACAAGGACGTACTCGCAGTTCCGCGACGACGTCGATACCTTCGCAAGGTCGCTCATAGCAATGGGTGTTCGTGCGGGAACCCATGTTGCCGTCTGGGCGACAAATGTGCCGCAATGGTATATTGCGTTCTGGGCAACGACAAAGATCGGCGCAGTTCTTGTAACAATGAATACGGCGTACAAAATTCACGAAGCAGAATATCTGCTCAGACAGTCGGATACGCACACGCTCATTATGATAAAGGGCTACCGTGATTCACACTACGACGAGATTATGGCTGAGCTTTGTCCCGAGCTTGCTTCCGCAAGGAGCGGAGACAAGCTTCATGCAAAGAGACTTCCGTTTTTGAGAAATATCGTCACGGTCGGCTACGAGCAGGAGGGCTGCATTACTTGGGAGCAGGCTATGGATAAATCGGGTGAGGTTCCGGTCGAGGAGGTTTACCGTATGGCTTCGCTCGTCAAAAAGGACGATGTGTGCAATATGCAGTACACGTCGGGTACCACGGGATTCCCGAAGGGCGTTATGCTGACTCACTACAATGTTGTCAACAACGGCAAATGTATCGGCGACAGAATGGATCTTTCGACGGCGGACAGATTGATGATTCACGTCCCGATGTTCCATTGCTTCGGAATGGTTCTTGCGATGACTGCGGCAATGACCCACGGAGGAACAGTTCTTCCTCTTCCGTATTTCTCGCCGAAAGCGTCGCTTGCCTGTATAAACAGCGAGCGTATAACAGCTTTCCACGGTGTGCCGACGATGTTCATTGCAATGCTTCAGCACCCGGACTTTGAAAAAACGGATTTCTCGTATATGAGAACGGGAATTATGGCGGGCTCGCCGTGCCCGATTTCAAAGATGCGCGAGGTTGTCGAAAAAATGCACATGTCGGAAATCACCATCGTTTACGGACAGACCGAATCGTCTCCGGGCTGCACAATGAGCAGTACCGATGATCCGCTGGAGGATCGTGTTGCAACGGTCGGTCACCCGCTGCCGAAAATCGAATGTAAAATCGTTGACCCGGAAACGGGCTTGGAATGCCCCGACAATGTTACGGGCGAGTTCGTTGCACGCGGCTATAACATAATGAAGGGCTATTACAAAATGCCCAAGGCAACGGCAAACGCGATTGACAGGGACGGCTGGCTTCATACGGGCGACCTTGCGTGCCGCACCCCCGAGGGCAATTATAGAATAACGGGCAGACTTAAGGATATGATTATACGCGGCGGTGAGAATATCTACCCCAAGGAAATTGAGGAGTTTATTTACACCCACCCGAAGGTCAAGGACGTTCAGGTAATCGGTGTTCCGGACGAAGCACTCGGCGAGGAAATAATGGCTTGTATAATTCTCAAGGAGGGCGAGACAATGACCGAGCAGGAGATGAAAGAGTATGTTCTTTCGCACATGGCAAAGCACAAGGTGCCGAAGTACATTGATTTTGTCACGGAGTTCCCGATGAATGTCGCCGGCAAGATACTCAAGTACAAAATGCGCGAGGATGCAATTAAAAAATACGGACTTCAGAAAGCGGATTCGGTTGTTACCGCATAACATTACAAAATGTAATATGTATATTACAAACAATCAGTTGCAAAAACAAGAAAACTATCTTATAATGTACCGCAACGGGTGCAAGTAACCTGTTGAAACAAAGGCTGTGACGAAGACGGTTGCGTTTATGTCCTTTCAGAGAGTCGGCGTTTGGTGTGAGCCGGCAGCGAGGTAAATGCAGAACCCATCACTTCCGAGCCGGAGAGATGAAAACGCAGTAGTTTCTCCCGTGACAACTACGTCAGTGTTGAGGGATTGTTTGATCCTGCAGAGCGGCGAGAAGCAATAGCAGATCGCAATTTGAGTGGTACCGCGGATTTTCAAATCCGTCTCAAAGTTTTAAAGACTTTGGGACGGATTTTTTGTTTTATCTCGGTTCGGTGCCCGGTATGTTATGGAGGTAAAAATTATGTCAAATCAGAATGAAACCAAAAA
Source organism: Eggerthellaceae bacterium (assembly GCA_963616775.1). Classification (GTDB taxonomy): domain Bacteria; phylum Bacillota; class Clostridia; order Oscillospirales; family Acutalibacteraceae; genus CAG-488. The sequence continues at coordinate 50,056 of CAVELL010000026.1, forward strand.
GCTTTACGAGGTGGCTGAGCGTATCCACGAAATGAGAGATATATGCGGCTTTACCGTTGAAGAAATGGCGGAAAAGGCAGAAGTCTCTGTTGAAACCTACAGACTTTATGAGAGCGGAACAGTCGACCTCCCCTTTACATTTATTCACAAGTGTGCGCTTGCATTTGACATCGGCATCACGGATCTCCTTGAAGGACACAGTGCCGTGCTTTCATCCTATACCGTTACAAGGCTGGGCAAGGGTCAGATAACCGCCAGTGAAAACGGAATCGAGATTAAAAACCTTGCGCCGAATTTCAGAAAAAAGCTTTCCGAGCCGTATTGGGTTAGATACGAGTATGATGCAGAGCTTGAAAATAAGCCTATCCACACCGTTACCCATGGAGGTCAGGAGTTTGATATAGTCATCAGCGGTTCGCTGAGGGTGCGAGTCGGAAATCACGAGGAAATTCTTAACGAGGGCGACAGCATCTATTATAACTCCTCAACGCCTCACGGAATGATAGCCGTTGACGGCAGAGATTGTCTCTTCCTTGCAATGGTTATGTCGAGCGATGAGCCTGTTCAGAACATCGTTCATGAAAGAGCTGTTTTGGGTGTCAAGGCGAAGGGCAGTTATGTTTGCGAAAAATTCATTGATGCAACCGAAGACGAAAACGGAAATCTTGTTTCAATCGACTTCAACCATGAGGATGAATTTAACTTTGCCTTTGATATCGTTGACAAAATCGCGAAGAAATCACCCGATAAGCGTGCCCTTGTTCACATTGACCGAGACAAGACGGAGCGTGTTTTCACATTCAAGGATATCAAGGAACATTCGGCTCAGGCTGCCAACTATTTCAGGTCGCTCGGTATCAAGAAAGGCGACAGAGTAATGCTTGTCCTCAAGCGTCATTACCAGTTCTGGTTCGCAATCCTCGGACTGCACAAGATAGGCGCAATCGCAATTCCCGCCACAAATCTCCTTGTTGACCACGATTTTGAGTACAGATTTGAAGCCGCGGGTGTAACTTCGATTCTTTGCACAGCCGACGGCGACACCGCTCACCAGGTCGATCTTGCAGACGAAAAGACACATACGCTTGTCAACAAGATAATCGTCGGCGGTGAGCGTGAGGGCTGGCACAGCTTTGACAGCGAATATACACTTTTCTCCAGAAGATACAGAAGAGAAGAGGGCGCACCGTGCGGAAACGACCCGATGCTTATGTTTTTTACCTCCGGCACAACGGGATATCCGAAAATCGCAACTCATTCCTACAAATATCCGCTCGGTCACTTTATTACGGCGAAATATTGGCACTGCGTAAGCAAGGACGGACTTCATCTTACTATCTCCGACACCGGTTGGGGTAAGGCTCTTTGGGGCAAGCTCTACGGACAGTGGCTCTGCGAGGGTGCGGTATTTGTATATAACTTTGACCGATTCGACGCATCGGATATCCTTCCGATGTTCAAGAAATATAATATCACAACATTCTGCGCACCTCCGACAATGTACAGAATGATGATAAAAGAGGATCTCGGCAAGTACGACCTTACCTCTATCCGTCATGCCACAACAGCGGGCGAAGCACTTAACCCCGAGGTTTTCCGGCAGTTCTATAACGCTACCGGACTTGAGCTTATGGAGGGCTTCGGTCAGACGGAGATGACGCTCGGAATCGCAAATCTTACGGGTATGACTCCGAAGCCGGGCTCAATGGGCAAGCCCACACCGCTTTACGACATCAAGATTCTCCGTCCCGACGGAACGGAAGCGGATATCGGTGAAACCGGTGAAATTTGTGTCAACACCTCCGAGAAAACTCCCTGCGGAATCTTCCTCGGCTATTACAGAAATCAGGAAAAGACCGACGAGGTTTTGCACGACGGAGTTTACCACACGGGCGATATCGCCTGGCGCGATGAGGACGGCTACTTCTGGTACGTCGGACGTATCGACGACGTTATCAAGTCATCCGGTTACCGTATCGGACCGTTTGAGATTGAAAATGTTATCATGGAGCTTCCCTATGTCCTTGAGTGCGGTGTTTCCGCAGCTCCCGACGAGGTAAGAGGACAGATAGTCAAGGCATCCATCGTTCTCACCAAGGGCACCGAGCCCACCGAAGAGCTTAAAAAAGAGATTCAGAACTACGTTAAGAAGCATACCGCGCCGTACAAGTATCCGAGAATCGTTGTTTTCAAGGATGAATTACCCAAGACCATAAGCGGCAAGATAATAAGGAATCAACTGTAAAATTGCCCTCGGCACATTGCTTTCTTCGTTGGTGAGCCTCGAAATACACAGAGCATTCCATCGGCTCACCGCCTTGAACTCGACGCACCCTGAACAATTTATTCTAAGGTATGGCACGCCGATTAGATATTAAAGATTTGATTATCGGAATATCTAATATCTACAATCTAAAGTCTAAAATCTATATTGGGGTGAAATTATGAAGCGCATAACGCTTTTTGCCGGACATTACGGCAGCGGGAAAACCAATATCGCCGTCAACTATGCTTTCAAGCTGAGACGGCAGGGTCTTGAGGTTGCGGTTGCCGATTTGGATATAGTCAATCCGTACTTCAGGACAAAGGACAGCGAAAAGGAGCTCAGCGAAGCCGGAATAAGGCTGATCTGCTCTGATTTTGCGAGCTCAAACGTTGATCTTCCGTCCTTGCCTCAGGATATCTATTCTGTAATTGACGACCGCTCCGAGTATGCGGTTATGGACATCGGAGGAGACGACAGAGGAGCTTATGCTCTCGGACGGTATTCCGAGAGCATAGTCCGCGAGGATGATTACGAAATGTTCCTTGTCATAAATATGTACAGACCGCTTACAAGGGACGCATACAGCACTCTTGAGGTTATGAATGAAATCGAAAAAGCCGCTTCAATGAAGTTTACGGCGATAATCAACAACTCAAATCTCGGCGAGGAAACGACCGCACAGGACGTTCTCGATTCACTCAGATATGCCGACGAGGTTTCAAAGCTCACGGGGCTTCCCGTTGCGATGACAACAGTTAAAAAATCACTTTTCAAAGAACTGTACGGAAGGGCAGAAAATCTTCTGCCGCTCACCCTACAGGAGAAAATAAATTAGGAGGAATGTCAGATGGCTAAGGTAACATTCAAAACAGACCTTTGCAAGGGCTGCGGACTGTGCGTGAACGCTTGTCCCAAGGGAATCGTACATCTGTCAGAGACAACGCTGAACAACAAGGGACATCATCCCGCAGTTGTGACGGATCAGGAAAAATGTATAGGCTGCGCGTTCTGTGCAACTATGTGTCCCGATTGTGTGATTACGGTAGAGAGGTGAAGAAAATGTCAGATAAAGTTTTAATGAAAGGCAACGAAGCCATAGCAGAGGCCGCAATCAGAGCGGGCTGCCGTCATTACTTCGGCTATCCGATAACTCCGCAGACCGAGGTTGCCGCATATATGTCAAAGCGTATGCCGAAAATCGGAGGAACGTTCCTCCAGGCGGAGAGTGAAATTGCCGCAATCAATATGGTTATCGGCGTTTCATCAACGGGAAAGAGGGTTATGACCTCTTCTTCCAGCCCCGGAGTATCGCTCAAGAGCGAGGGTATTTCATACCTTGCCGGCTGTGATCTTCCCGCGCTCGTGGTAAACGTACAGCGCGGCGGTCCCGGACTCGGCGGAATCCAGCCCTCACAGTCGGATTACTGGCAGTCGACAAAGGGCGGCGGACACGGCGATTACCACAATATCGTTCTTGCTCCGGCTTCCGTTCAGGAAATGGCAAGCCTCACCGTTAAGGGCTTCGAGCTTGCCGACAAGTACAGAATGGTTGCAATGATCCTTGCCGACGGCACAATGGGTCAGATGATGGAGCCGGTTTCTCTTGACATAGCCGAGGTCACTCCCGTTGAAAAGCCGTGGGCACTGACGGGAACCAAGTGCGCGAGAGAGCACAACATTGTCAATTCGCTTTACCTCAAGCCCGAGGAGCTTGAAATAAAGAACTTTGAAAGATATCAGAAGTACAAGACCATTGAAGAAAACGAGACTATGTACGAGGAATATCTTATGGAGGACGCCGAGGTTTGCGTTGTTGCGTTCGGTATCACGGCTCGTGTTGCCAAGAATGCCGTCAATGAGGCTCGCAAGAGAGGCGTCAAGGTCGGAATGATAAGACCGATTACCCTCTGGCCGTTTCCGGTTGAGCCGATCAAGGCTGCCGCCGAAAAGTGCAAGAGCTTTATAACGGTTGAAATGAATATGGGTCAGATGATCGACGATGTAAGGCTTGCCATCAAGTGCAGGAGACCGGTAGAGCTTTGCAACCGTGTCGGCGGAATGATTCCCACACCCGAAGATGTGCTTTCAATAATAATGTCCAACGGAGGTGTTGAATAATGTCAGTAGTATTTGAAAAGCCGAAATCGTTGACCGATGCAACGCTTCACTATTGCCCCGGCTGTACCCACGGTATAATCCACCGCCTTGTAGCCGAGGTAATGGACGAGCTCGGCATAGAGGGTGATACAATCGGTGTTGCCTCTGTCGGATGCTCTGTTATGGCATACAATTATTTCACCTGTGACTTTGTCCAGGCGGCTCACGGACGTGCTCCGGCCGTTGCAACCGGCATCAAGAGAAGCGACCCGTCAAAAATCGTCTTTACATATCAGGGCGACGGCGACCTTGCAGCTATCGGTACTGCCGAGACGGTTCACGCCGCGGCAAGACGTGAAAATATCACGGTAATTTTCGTAAACAACGCAATCTACGGTATGACGGGCGGTCAGATGGCGCCGACAACTCTTCCGGGTCAGGTTACTCAAACCTCTCCCTACGGCAGAGATGTCAATACGGTCGGCTATCCCGTAAAGGTATGCGAGCTTCTCTCAAATGTTGACGGTGCGGCTTACCTTGAGAGAGTTGCGGTCAACAACGTCAAAAATGTAAAAAATGCAAAGAAAGCAATCAAAAAGGCTTTCAAAAACCAGATAGAGGGCAAGGGCTTCTCCCTTGTTGAGGTTATTTCAACCTGCCCGACAAACTGGGGTATGACTCCGCAGAAGGCTCTTGACTGGGCTGAGGAAAATATGATTCCGTACTATCCTCTCGGTGTTTATAAGGATATCTACGCAAAGGAGGAAGAAAAATGAGCAGCACTTGCAGAATGTTATTCGCAGGCTTTGGCGGACAGGGTATTCTTTTCGCGGGAAAATTCCTCGCTTACAAGGGACTGATTGAGGGCAGGCAGGTGAGCTGGCTCCCGTCCTACGGTCCCGAGATGCGCGGCGGTACAGCCAACTGTTCCGTAATCATCAGCGATGAGCCTATAGGTTCTCCGATTGTCGACAAGCCCGATGTTCTCGTTGCGATGAATCTTCCGTCCCTTGAAAAATACGAGAACGAGGTCGTCAGCGGCGGCAAGATATTTGTCGATTCGACGATGATTTCCAAAAAGGTTGACAGGGAGGACGTGGACGTTTATTATATTCCTGCAACAAAAATGGCGAACGACAACGGAACGCCGACTCTTGCAAATATGATTATCACAGGCAAAATTCTCAAAGAGGTTGAAGGCTTTTCCGACGCCAACGTTGACGCGGCACTGAAAAAGGTCGTTTCCGCGCGTCACCTTGACCTCCTCGATGTGAACAAAAATGCCGTGAAAGCCGGTTATGACTATGAATAAGCCGATGAGGGTGAGCTGTATTCAGCTCGATATGAAGCTCGGTGACGTCGAGTATAACTATTCCGAAGCGGTCAGGCTGATAAGGGAAACGGTGACAAAGGAAAAATCCGATGTTGTTGTTTTGCCCGAAACATGGACAACGGGATTTTATCCGAAAGACGGGCTTTCCGATCTCTGCGATAAAGACGGCGAAACGGTAAAGGCTGTTTTCTCACCGCTTGCAAGGGAGCTTAATGTCAATATTGTCTGCGGCAGTGTTGCCAATGAGAAGAACGGCGGAATCTACAACACCGCGTTTGTTTTTGACCGAAAGGGTGAGGTCGCTGCGGAGTATGACAAGACGCATCTTTTTACTCCGATGAACGAACACAAGTATTTCAGCTTCGGCAAAAAGCTTGTAACCTTTGAGCTTGACGGTCACAGGTGCGGCATTGTAATTTGTTACGACATCCGCTTCTGTGAACTTATCAGAAGCCTTGCGCTCAGGGGCATTGATATGCTGTTTATGGTTTCTCAATGGCCCAAGGTCAGAACGGAGCACATAGTTACGCTGACAAAGGCGAGAGCGATTGAAAATCAGATGTTTGTTGTCTGCTGCAATTCCTGCGGAAAAACTCCGGATGCCGTTTTCGGCGGACATTCGCAAATAGCTGACCCGTGGGGAACGGTGCTTGCGGCGGCAGGCGAGGAGCAGGAGGTCATTTCCGCCGACTGCGATTTTGATATAATTAAGGATATAAGAAACTCAATCAACGTTTTCAACGACAGAAAACCGGAATTATATGAACTTTGAAAAGGAGCTATAATTATGTATAATTTTCCTGTAACAAGAACCACTCATCCCAAGGAGAAGCCGGATCAGAAAAAGCTCGGCTTCGGAAAATATTTCACAGACCATATGTTTATGATTGATTACGACGAGGGACAGGGCTGGCACGACGGCAGAATCGTGCCGCACGAGCCGATTGCCATTGAGCCTGCGTCGTGCGTGCTTCACTACGCACAGATGATGTTCGAGGGTATGAAAGCTTACACAACTCCGTCGGGAGACATTCAGCTTTTCAGACCGGAAGAGAACTTTGCCCGTATGAACAGAACCAATGACCGTATGTGTATTCCGCACATGGAAAAGGACATTTTCTTCGACGCCATCAACCGGCTTATCTCGGTTGACCGCGATTGGGTTCCCTCGGAGCCGGGCACAGCTCTTTACATCAGACCGTTCATCTTCGGCGATGAGGTTTCCTTCAGCGTTCTTCCGGCAAAGCATTATCGCTTTATCATCATTCTTTGCCCTGTCGGCTCCTACTATGCGGCGAACGACGGCGGACTCCATACAACAAGGATTTATGTTGAGGACGAGTTCATCCGTGCGGCAGTCGGCGGTACAGGCTTTGCAAAGTGCGGCGGCAACTACGCCGGAGGTATGAAGGCTTCGGCAAAGGCTATGGAGCATGATTGCAAGGATGTTCTGTGGCTCGACGCCGCCGAGCATAAGTATGTTGAGGAGATCGGAACCTCAAACGCATTTTTCGTAATCGGCGATGAGGTTATTACTGCGCCGCTTATGGGAACGATTCTTCCCGGTATCACAAGAAAATCCGTTATTGAGCTCCTTAAAAAGTGGGGAGTAAAGATTTCCGAGAGACATCTTTCAATCGACGATGTATGCGCTGCTTCAAAGGCAGGCACTCTCAAGGAGGTCTTTGCGAGCGGTACGGCTGCGGTTATCTCTCCTATCGGAACGCTTTACTATATGGGCGAGGACTGCAAGGTTGCCGACGGCAATGTCGGACCGATTGCTCAGAGACTTTACGACACACTTTACGGTATGCAGACAGGTCATGTTGAGGACGATATGGGCTGGACATACAAGGTAAAGCTTGACTGAAATTTTCAATGACGGAAACCGTTTGGCGGCTTCCGTCTTTTTTTATGTTCGCTTTCATATAATTCAGTAGTTGCCGTTAATGATATAAGAAACCGACCGAGGTTTTTATTTGGAGGACGGTACAGCCGGTTAGAAAGACACCATTTATAAAAGTTTTTCATATAGACTGTGATAAGCATTTTCTCTCCCTCCGTCACGGCTTCGCCGCGCCACCTCCCTCATCAGATGGAGGCAAGGAAAGTCAGCAGAAATACAAGGCAAATTATATAAATCTAAACGACTTGCACAACCTCAGCCTCCTCTTGATTGAGGTCAAGGGGAGGTGTCTCGAAGAGACGGTGGGGATAAAGAAACAGTTAAAACCGGTGATTATCAATAATTAAAATGAATTACGGCACGACAGTGGTCATCGTGCCCTACGGAACAGACGGTAGATGTTAGATGCCGGATTTTAGATGCTGTTGCGGGGAAATGCTGTTTTTAATTTATCGCAGGTCTAATATCTAAAGTCTAACATCACACCGTGAAAATACTTTTGTCTGTTCCGAAATTTACTTTCGTCGGATTCTTTCGGCATAAAATAAGCTTAATCGCAGCTGTTATACGGGAGTGATTTAATGGGTAAGCTGAAAAAGAGATTCAGTATGTTCAATTACACAAAAAAGTGGACATCGGTTATCCTTGTATTCTGTCTTATATGGATATCGGCAAGCTATATTCTTGCCGCTTTCGGCAGAAATGAAATTGCCGAGACGCTTGGCGGAGCGGTTATCGACCTGACAAAGGCGATATTTTGCACCTACATAGTCCGCGCATTTTTTGATACCTATTGCGAGAAGAATTACTGTCTGAAAATGTACAGGGAATGTCGTCAGAAGCTCGGCGGAAATGATGAAGGCTCTCAAACGGAAGAGGAAGAAAAAGAAGGCTGTGAAGAACGGTATTAAGGCGATACAATGAGTTTGCAATAATTTTTGTTGTTAAATACCACAAAATGCACTTGAAACGGTCGAAATAACATATATATTGTGATGAATTTATCGTATATATTTGACAAAAACGCAATGATGTGTTACCATAAACAAGCCGTTGCTTAATTTGAGACACGGTTCTCGACGGTTATTTTGAGTACGGAACGGAAGTGAAATTATGGCGGATGAGGAAAAGAACGTTTGTAAAAATTGCATGTATTTTTCCCGCGGATTGATCGAGGGCGGTTACTGCAAGCTTTACCGTCATAATCTTTCTATGCCGGAAAGGATTTGCAGTCGATTTGAACCGAGGTCGGAAACGGCACGCAGCGAAACGGGCGACGAAACAGATGAAGCCATTGAAAAGTCAACTGGCAAGTACAAAAGGTCTAAACGCTTGGCATACCTTATCGGAGTTGTATGCACAATTATTCTGAGCGTGGTTTTACTTCTCATCGGAGTGATATTTGCATCGGTTGTGATTGTCCAGGACGTCACGGTTCCCGTAAAGCTCGGAACAATGGCAGTGGCTTTATCCGTATTCTTTCTGCTGGTATGGCATTTGGTTATATTCCTACGCAGGCGCAGACAGATTTATATTGCTTATCTCGTGCTTACACTGGTTATTGCGGCATTGCTGTTAGCTGATTTCGGAAACGTATGGCTGGCTCTGAACAACGAAATTACGCGTGTAATAGAGTTCGTTTACTACGGGAAAATATGAAAATGACAGTATTTACGTCGGAGACAAAAGGTTTCCGACGTTTTTTCTTGAAATTTTAAAAAAACTATTGGAAGATTCAGACAAATAATGTATAATGAGCTATGTATGGTTGCAATATTTTTTACGGAGTGATACTATGGCGGCTAAATATACCATATCGCTTAAAAAAATTATAGAGGTTATGGGATTTGAAATTGAGTACACACCCTCCGATACCTCGGAGATTCTGGTGTCGTCAACCGAGATAAACCGTCCCGGGCTGATGCTTTCCGGCTTCACAAAGTATTTTGACCCCGACAGGATACAGATAATGGGTGTGTCGGAGATTGAATATCTCAATTCGTTCAAGCCCGACGAAAGGCTGAGAAAGGTCAAGAGACTGCTTTCAAAAAAACCGGTTGCAATCATCCTGACAAGGGGACAGGATTACCATGACGACACGCTTGAGCTTGCTAAAAAATACGGCGTTACGCTCCTTAAAACAACTGACGGAACTTCAAGCTGTATGTCAACGCTGATTTCGTACCTCAGCGTTGAACTGGCACCGAGAATAACGCGCCACGGCGTTTTTGTCGAGGTTTACGGCGAGGGCGTCCTCATTATGGGTGAGAGCGGAATGGGCAAGAGCGAAACGGCTCTTGAGCTTATCAAAAGAGGTCACCGCCTTGTTGCGGACGATGCGGTTGAAATACGTAAGGTGTCGCACAAAACACTTGTCGGCTCTGCGCCGGAAAACATACGCCACTTTATCGAGCTGAGAGGGGTCGGTGTGGTAAACGCAAGGCGTCTTTTCGGTATCGGTTCCGTCAAGGTTTCCGAAAAGATAAATATGGTCATACAGCTTGAGCCGTGGGATCCCAAGAAGAACTACGAGCGGTTGGGACTTGAAAACGAGACAATAGATATCCTCGGCATTGATGTTCCGATATGCGTTGTTCCGGTCACACCGGGTCGTAATATCTCGATTATTATCGAGGCAGCCGCAATGAACAACAGACAGAAAAAAATGGGCTACAATGCCGCAAAACAGCTTCTTCACAACCTCGGTATGACGGACGACATCAAGGTTGAAGAGGATGAGCTTGAAATCTGGCACAATTTTTAAGGCGATACCGAACACACAAACTGTTTAATAACGGAGGAATTTTATTATGTATAAGGTCGGAGTTGATCTCGGCGGAACAAATATTGCCGTCGGAGTTGTTGATGAAAAATACAATATCATAGGCAAGGGCAGGGTTAAGACGAATGCACCCCGTCCTGCAGAGGAGATTTTTGACGATATTAAAAGAGCGATAGACCTTGCGGTCGCCGATGCGGGACTTACAATGGCTGATATAGAAAGCGTAGGCGTCGGAACTCCCGGCTCCGTCAATCAGGACACGGGAATGATAGAGTTCTCAAACAACCTTGCTTTTAACAATGTTCCGGCAAAGAAGATGCTTGAGGAGCTGACCGGCAAGCCCTGCCGCTTTGAGAATGACGCAAATGCCGCAGCTCTCGGCGAAGCCTATGCAGGGGCGGGCAACGGAGCGCAGAACTTTGTCGCCGTAACGCTCGGAACGGGTGTCGGCAGCGGAATTATCGTGGACGGAAAAATTGTCAGCGGAATGAATTTCACCGGCGGCGAGATGGGTCATACCGTTATCGTCGTTGACGGAATACCGTGCAACTGCGGCAGAAACGGCTGCTGGGAGAGCTATGCTTCGGCGACGGCTCTTATCGCACAGACAAAGGCGAAGATGAAAGAGTGCCCCGACAGCAAGATGTGGGAGCTTTGCGGCGGAGATATCGACAAGGTAAGCGGAAGAACCGCATTTAACGCAATGTACGCAGGCGACAAGGCGGGCAAGGAAGTTGTGGACAGATATCGCTATTACGTTGCGGTCGGAATTATCAACATAATCAATATTTTCCAGCCGGAGGTTCTTTGCGTCGGCGGCGGAATCAGCAATGAGGGCGATAATCTTCTTGATCCGATTAGGGAATATGTTGAGAAAGAAAGATACAGCAAATATGCCAAGAAGCAGACAAAAATCTGCAAGGCGGTTCTCGGCAATGATGCAGGCATCATCGGCGCGGCACTTTTGGACTAAGCTTCTCGGTAAGCAGCAGAGGTTATTCAGCCTCCCTTTGTTTCAGGGGAGAGGCTTCACAAAACAACCAAGGGAGACACTATGAGCTTCGATAAGATTTTTGAATACGCAGCGGGCATCGGCTGCAAGGCGGAGCGTGAGGTTTCGATGAGCAGATACACGACGTTCCGCATCGGCGGAAATGCCGCGGTTATGCTCACTCCGCTGAACGACGAGCAGCTTGTTTCTGTTATTAAAGAATGCAAAAAGGAGAATATCAAGCCGCTCATTCTCGGTAACGGAAGCAATATGCTTGTTTCCGATGACGGACCGGATACCGTCGTGATAAATATGTGCCGTCCCGCAGCCGATATCAGGCTTGTGAACGGGGATACGATTGTCTGCAACGCCGGAGCGACCTTGAGCAAGGTGTGCAATTTTGCGCTCGAAAATAACCTGACCGGACTTGAATTTGCATTCGGAATACCGGGAAGTGCCGGCGGAGCGGCATATATGAACGCCGGAGCCTACGGCGGTGAAATGAAAGATGTACTTGTTGAATGCAGACATATTGACGAAAACGGCGACTTCGGTTCGCTGGAGGGCGACGAGCTGGAGCTTTCGTACAGAACCAGTGCCTATGAACGTAACGGGTTTATCATAACCGAGCTTGTGATGAAGCTTTCAAAGGGTGACCGCGATGCGATAAAGGCGAAGATGCAGGAGCTTTTACAGCGCAGGAAGGATAAGCAGCCTCTTGAATATCCGAGCGCGGGAAGCACCTTCAAAAGACCCGCCGGCTGCTTTGCGGGCGGACTTATCGAGGAGTGCGGACTCAAGGGTTACTCGATCGGAGGAGCTCAGGTCAGCGAAAAACACGCCGGCTTCATAATAAACAAAGGCTCTGCGACGGCAAAGGATGTGCTCGATCTGATAAAATATGTTCAGGAAACAGTATATCGGGAAAAGGGCGTAATGCTCGAACCGGAAGTAAGGCTCATCGAGAGATAAAGGAGGAATAAAAGTGGATTTATTGATAGTTACCGGTATGTCAGGTTCGGGAAAATCTGCGGTTGTTGACGCGCTTGAGGATCTCGGATTTTTCTGCGCGGACAATTTGCCGCCTGCGATTATTCCGACGATTGCCCAGTTTGTCAGCAAGACGGACAGGACGCAGAAAATAGCCACGGTTACGGATATCCGTGTCGGTGAAAAAATGTTTAATGAGTTCACAAACGTGCTGAAAACGCTTGAGGAACAAAATTATAACTTTAAAATACTTTTTGTTGACGCTTCCGACGAGGTGCTTGTCAGGAGATACAAGGAAACGAGGAGAAAGCATCCGCTGCTTGACAAGTGCGACGGTTCGCTTCATACCGCAATTCAAAAAGAACGCGAGATGCTTCTGAATCTCAGAATGAGGTCGGATTATATAATAGATACCTCAAAATCAAGCGTTTCGGAATGTAAACAGAGGGTCAATGAGCTGTTTTTGGACAACCCCGACAGCGCAATGAGAATACGCTGTATGTCGTTCGGCTTCAAATACGGAATACCGAGCGACGCGGACCTTGTCTTTGACGTAAGGTGCCTGCCAAATCCCTTTTATGTCCCGTCGATGAAGTACAGAACGGGTCTGGAGGAGGACGTCAGCGCATACGTTATGAATTCGGAGCACTCAAAAATGGTGCTTAAAAAGCTCAATGATTTGATAAGTTATATGGTTCCTCTTTATATTGAGGAGGGCAAAAGCCAGCTTGTAATCGCAATCGGCTGTACGGGCGGCAGACACCGTTCCGTATGCTTCGCGGAAAAGATACGGGAAAATCTGCTCGGTCAGGGCTACAGCGTCAGCGTTAAGCACAGGGATATAGAGAAGTAACGGGAGTGTAAGCAGATGTCATTCACGGCAGGCGTGAAAAGTGAATTATCTCGGCTTGAATTTCCGACTGAGTGCTGTAAAAGGTCATTTGTATACGGCTTTTTGCTCTACGGAAAGAGCTTTACCGCGCGTTCGGTGAGCTGTGCAACCGACTATGTCGAGGTTATGGAGGCGTTCGAAAGAGCGATTCGCGAAACCGTAGATGTTGAAACAACGGTGACCCGACTCAAGAGCGGCAAATTTACGCTCAAAATACTGTCCGCCGAGGACAGAAAAAAGGCGATTGAATACTTCGACCATTCCGTCAACGCGCTCTCGCTGAGAATAAACAGGGGAGTGCTTGAGGACGACGAATGCTACGGCGCATTTCTCAGAGGGGTGTTTCTCTCCTGCGGCTCGGTTGCCAATCCGGACAGGAACTATCATCTGGAGTTCGTCATTCCTTACCGCAACCTCAGCCGGGATCTTCTGAAGATACTGACCGATTACGGTCTCAAGGCAAAGCTGATTGTCAGGAAATATTCTTATGTTGTCTATCTCAAGGAAAGCGAAAGCATCGAGGATTTGCTAACCCTGATGGGTGCGGTAAATTCAAGTCTTGAGCTGATGGGAATAAAAATCGAGAAAGACGTAAGAAATAAGATAAACAGGCAGATGAACTTTGAGTCGGCGAATATGAGCCGCTCCATCGAGGCGGGTCTTGCACAGGTCGAGGCAATAGAAATAATAGAAAAGAAGCAGGGACTTGACTCTCTTTCGGACGAGCTGAAGGAGGTCGCAATACTCCGCAAAGAGAACCCCGATATGTCGCTGAAGCAGCTGGGTGAAAATCTCAGCGTCCCGATTTCAAGGTCGGGAGTCAATCACAGACTTATGAAAATTATGGAGCTTGCGGATAAGTACAGGTGAAGCTTTATATAATTTTTTGTAGGAACAATAAACCAATGGCATTTATAATTAAGGAGGCGGCGTGTTGAGCTTCACACATCTTCATTTACATACGGAATACAGCTTGCTTGACGGTGCCTGCCGTCTTGACGACCTGCTTGACCGTGCGGTTGAGCTGGGTATGGATTCCGTTGCGATAACAGACCACGGCGTTATGTACGGCGCTGTGGATTTTTATAAAAAGGCAAAGGCAAGAGGCATAAAACCGATAATCGGCTGTGAGTGCTATCTTGCTTCGCGCGGCAGAACGGATAAGATACACGCCCTTGACAGCGAAAGGTATCACCTTGTTCTGCTTTGCAAAAATGCAACAGGCTATCAGAATCTGATAGCGATGGTTTCAAAGTCGTGGACAGAGGGTTTTTACACAAAGCCGCGAATCGACCGCGAGCTTTTGGAGCGGTACCACGAGGGCATTATCGCGCTTTCCGCCTGCTTGGCAGGAGAGATACCGCGTGCGCTTATCGCCGACGACTACGCCCGCGCCAAGGAAAAGGCACTGTGGTACAACAAGGTGTTCGGTCAGGGTAATTTCTATCTTGAGCTTCAGAACCACGGTATACGCGAGCAGAAAATGATTGAACCGATGCTCATAAGGCTCTCCAGGGAGACAGGCATACCTCTTGTTGCGACAAACGATACGCATTATGTCCGCAGGGAGGACAGCAAAATTCAGCAGGTGCTTATATGTGTCGCGACAAATACGACGATAGGTCAGGGCAACGGGCTTGAGTTTCAGAGCGATGAGTTCTATCTTAAAAGCGAGGAGGAAATGCACGAGCTTTTCTCCCATGTGCCTCAGGCGATAGAAAATACACAGGTTATAGCCGACAGGTGCAGCTATGATTTTGAATTCGGCAACACAAAGCTTCCGCATTTTGAGGTTCCGGGCGGACGGGATCACTTTGAATGGTTCAGGGAACAGTGCTATGACGGAATGTACCGCAATTACGGCGAGAATCCTCCGAAGGAGTATTTTGACAGGCTTGATTACGAGCTTGACGTTATAAAAAAAATGGGCTATGTCGATTATTTCCTGATAGTCCACGATTTTATCAGATATGCAAAGTCAAAGGGTATTCCCGTCGGTCCGGGCAGAGGGTCGGGAGCCGGCAGTATTGCCGCATATTGCGTCGGCATAACGGGAATCGACCCGATGAAGCACAACCTGCTTTTTGAAAGATTCCTCAATCCCGAACGTGTCAGTATGCCCGATTTCGACGTTGATTTCTGCTATGAGCGCAGAGGCGAGGTCATAGATTATGTAATTAACAAATACGGTGCGGATCACGTTGCACAGATCGTAACCTTTGGAACCCTTGCGGCAAGAGCTGCAATCCGTGACGTCGGCAGGGCGATGGGTATACCCTATAACATTGTTGATAACGTCTCCAAGCAGGTGCCGCGCGAACTGAACATAACAATACAAAGGGCACTGAAAAAGTCGCCCGAGTTCCGTGCGCTTTATGAAAGCAGCGATGAAATAAAGAATCTTATTGACACCTCTATGAAGGTTGAGGGTATGCCGCGGCATACCTCAACCCACGCTGCGGGTGTTGTAATCACGCGCGATCCCGTTGCAAGCTATGTACCGCTTGCACTTAACGATAATTCACCGGTCACGCAGTACACAATGACGACGCTTGAAGAGCTCGGACTGCTGAAGATGGACTTTCTCGGACTGAGAACCCTGACCGTTATAAATGATGCTGTCAAGATGATAAGACAAAAGAACGGAAGCTTTGATATAAACAAAATTGATATCAAGGACAAGGCTACTTACGAGATGATGGCGTCGGGTCAGACAGAGGGCGTTTTTCAGTTCGAATCGGCAGGTATGAAGAATGTGCTTATCGGACTTAAGCCCGTGGATATTGAGGATCTTATAGCTGTTATTTCGCTTTATCGCCCCGGTCCGATGGATTCCATAAACACATACATCGAGAACAGACATCATCCGGAGAAAACGGTATACAAAACGGAAAAGCTCAAGGATATTCTTGAGGTCACCTACGGCTGTATGATTTATCAGGAGCAGGTAATGCAGATTTTTCGTTCGCTTGCGGGCTACTCATACGGACGCGCTGACATAGTCCGCCGTGCAATGTCGAAGAAAAAGCACGACGTTATGGAGCGCGAGCGTAAGAACTTCATTTACGGAATGGTGCGTGAGGACGGTACGGTTGAGTGTGACGGCTGCGTAAAAAGGGGTATCCCTGCGGAGGTTGCGAATGATATTTTCGACGATATGTCGTCATTTGCGTCGTATGCCTTTAATAAGTCGCACGCAACGGCTTATGCCTATGTTTCGTATCAGACCGCATATCTCAAATGTCACTATCCGTGCGAGTTTATGGCGGCTTTGCTTTCAAGCGTTCTTGACAATTCGGACAAGGTGGCCGAATATACTGATGAATGTAACAGGATAGGAATTAAAATTCTTCCGCCGAACGTCAACGAAAGCAACGAGAATTTCACCGTCAGCGGCGAAAATATCCGCTTCGGACTGCTTGCAATCAAGAATCTCGGCAGGAGCTTTATCAAGAATATAACCGACGAGAGACGCGCCGGAAAATTTATTTCGTTTTATGATTTCTGTTCGCGTATGCACGGTGCAGATTTTAACAAAAGGGCGGTTGAAAGCCTTATCAAGAGCGGCGCGCTTGACGGACTCGGCGCAAACCGACGTCAGATGCTTATGGCAATGAACGAGATAATCGACGAGCTTGATTCAAAGAAACGCAGAAACGTTGAGGGACAGATCGGACTGTTTGATTCGGGCGGCTCACACTCGGAAGCGGCTCTGAAGTTTTTTGACGAATTTCCGAGAAGCGAGCTTCTCGCAATGGAAAAGTCGACAACGGGTCTGTACCTTTCGGGTCATCCGATGGCGGAATATATGAATCTTGCGAAAGAGCTTTCCTGCGTGAGAATTTCCGAGCTTGCAAACAGCGGCGGCAACTCCGCTTCGGCGTACAAAGACGGCGAAAGAACAAAAATAATGGGTATAATAACCGGTGTCAAGAGGAAAATCACAAAGAGCGATACGACAATGGCTTTTGTAAACGCCGAGGATACATCGGGTTCAATCGAAATAATCGTTTTTCCGAAAACACTGGCGGAAAACTCTGCTCTGCTTGAAGAGGGCAGACTGCTTGTCTTTTACGGACGGCTTGATGTCCGCGACGAGGAGCAGTCGAAGCTCATTTGTGAGCAGGTCTATACCGTCGAACAGGCAAAGGAACACAGCACAAGGGCGAGATCGACGCAGAAAACGACGGCCAAAAAGAAAAGGCACGGATTGTTCCTGAAATTCCCGACACAGGGAACACCGGAGCAGCGTCAGGCGGAGAAGCTGCTGACAATTTTCGACGGGAACATTCCGCTGTTTTACTATTTTGCCGACACCGAAAAGTACATTCCGCAGCCGATGAACAGGGCGGTCGATGTCAATGCACCGCTTGTTGCCGAGCTGAAAAAAATTCTCGGCGAAGAAAACGTAGTTTTTCAATAAATTTTATTGTTTTATTTGACATTTTTTTTAATTAGGTGTATGATTTTAAAGTATTTCAGAAGAATCCTTAGGAGGAAGTTATAATGAAGACAATCGGAGTTTTAACAAGCGGCGGAGATGCGCCCGGAATGAACGCAGCCGTTCGTGCGGTTGTTCGTACAGCGTGTGAAAACCATATCAAGGTTTACGGAATCGACCGCGGCTACAAGGGTCTTATGGAGGGCTCCCTCATTCCGATGGAAATCCGCACGGTTTGCGATATTATCCACAGAGGCGGAACCATGCTCCACTCTGCAAGAAGCAAGGAATTTGCTACCGAAGAGGGTATGCAGAAGGCAATCGAGATATGCCATGCTTACGGCATTGAGGGCATTGTAGTTATCGGCGGAGACGGCTCCTTCAGAGGGGCAAGAGACCTCTCGGAGAGAGGTATTCCCTGCATAGGTATCCCGGGAACGATAGACAATGACATCGCCTGCTGCGACTATACAATAGGCTATGACACCTGCCTTAATACAATTATGGAAATGGTTGACAGAATCCGTGATACCTCGGCTTCTCATGACCGCTGCTCCGTTATTGAGGTTATGGGCAGACGCGCAGGCTATCTTGCACTTAATGCGGGTATAGCGGTCGGCGCAGCGGCAATTCTTATTCCCGAGGTTGAGTTTGACCTCAAGAGAGACGTTTTTGACAGAATCCGCCGCACTCAGAAGACGGGCAAAAAGCACTTTCTTGTAATCGTTGCAGAGGGTGTAACGGCTGACGGAAATATGACCGTTGACGAGCTTGCAAGGGCAATTGAAGAGGAAACGGGCGTTGAGTCGAGAGCCATGGTTCTTGCCCACGTTCAGCGCGGCGGCTCCCCGACGGTAAGAGATCGCGTTGTTGCAAGCCAGATGGGCTACAGAGCGGTTGAGCTTCTTATGGACGGCATCGGCAACCGTGTTGTTGCAATGCAGAAGGATCAGATCGTGGATTACGATATCTTCGAGGCTCTCAATATGAAGAAGCACATTGATATGAATCTTTACAAGATGGCAAACATAATTTCAATCTAAGGAAATCAAATTTATGCTTAAAGACGAATTATTAGAACTTCGCCGCTGTATAATTGCAAAAGATTTTGAAAGAATGAATGACAGGCAGCAAGAGGCTATCTATGCAGTAAATGGCCCCTTGCTGCTTCTTGCAGGCGCAGGAAGCGGGAAAACGACCGTCCTTGTCAACAGGATAGCGAATCTTATCAAATACGGCAATGCGTACAGCTCAGACTATTCCGAGTTTGAACCGAGCGAAAGCGATGTTCAGCTCATGCGGCGGTATCTTGACGATCCGCAAACAGATCTTTTCGAGGTGTATGACCTTTTGACGGTTAATGCTCCGGCTCCGTGGGAAATACTTGCCATAACCTTTACCAACAAGGCGGCGTCTGAACTCAAAAGCAGACTTGCTGCTAAGCTCGGCGACGCCGCAAACGATATTTGGGCGAGCACATTTCACTCCTGCTGCGCAAGAATACTCAGAAGAAATGCGGATTTGATAGGCTATACAAACCGCTTTACGATTTATGACACGGATGATTCCAAGCGCGTGATGAAGGAGGCGCAGAGACTTCTCGACATCAACGATAAAATGCTTTCGCACAAGACGATACTCAAGGAAATCAGCCGCGCCAAGGATCAGCTCATACCGCCCGATGAGTTTTTGAGCCGGGCGGGCGGGGACGTTCGCTTAAAGGCGATCGGCGAAGCGTATAAGTGCTATCAGAAGCTGCTTAAAAATGCCGACGCAATGGATTTTGACGATATGATATTCAGAACCGTCGAGCTCTTGCAGCAAAACGACGAGGTAAGGAACTATTATCAGAACAAGTTTAAATACATACTTGTCGACGAGTATCAGGACACGAACCACGCGCAGTATGTGCTGACAAGCTTGCTTGCGGAAAAATACAGAAACATCTGCGTTGTCGGCGATGATGACCAGAGTATTTATAAGTTCCGCGGCGCGACGATACAGAATATCCTGAGCTTTGAGGAACGGTATCCCGACGCCAAGACGATACGCCTTGAGCAGAATTACCGTTCAACTCAGACGATTCTCGACGCGGCAAACGCAGTTATTGCCAACAACAGCCAGCGTAAGGGCAAGAATCTTTGGACAGCAAACGGCAAGGGCAATAAGATAACCGTAAACACCTCTTACGATGAGAGGGAGGAGGCACGCTTCGTTGCCGACACGATAATGAAAGACATTGCGGCAGGCAGGAAAATGTCCGATCACGCCGTTCTTTACAGAATGAACGCACAGTCAAGCACGATTGAAAATGCGTTTGTCCGTGCAGGTATTCCGTACAGAATTATCGGCGGACTGCGCTTCTATGAGCGAAAGGAAATCAAGGACGCGCTTGCGTACCTTACTCTTATCAACAACACTGCGGACAATGTAAGACTTCGCCGCATCATAAACGAGCCGAAGAGGGGAATAGGCGACACGACGCTCAACAATGCCTCGGAGATTGCCGCAGGACTGGGAGTAAGTATGTTTGAGGTTGTCTCAAATGCCGATTCCTACCCGTCACTCAGCCGTGCCGCATCAAAGCTTTTGCAGTTCAGCAATATGATTAAGGAGCTTATCGAAGCGGCGCAGGAGCTGAAGCCGCATGAGCTGCTTGAAAAGACGCTCAATCTGACGGGATATTATCAGTTTCTTGACATTGACAAGGACAGTGCTCAGGACAGAAAAGAAAACCTCAACGAGTTGAAAGCAAACCTTATGCGTTATGAGGAGGAAAGCGACGAGCCGACGCTCAACGGGTTCCTTGAAGAAATCGCCCTCATGACCGATATTGATAATTACAATGCCGATTCGGACACAGTCGTTATGATGACTCTTCACTCGGCAAAGGGACTGGAGTTTCCGATTGTTTTCATTATCGGAATGGAGGACGGAGTGTTCCCCGGCAATCAGTCAACTTACAGCCCCGACGATATGGAGGAGGAACGCCGCCTTGCTTACGTCGGCATTACAAGAGCTAAACAGGAGCTTTACCTCACAAATACGAGAATGAGACTGATGTTCGGCTCAACGACTCACAATCCACCGTCAAGATTCCTCGGTGAAATTCCCGCAGAGCTGACGGAAAAAACGGGCGTTACGGCTTATTCTTCATTCAAAAGAAGCGCAGAGGAGGAGCCTTTCAGGGACTTCGGCGAGGATTTTACAAGCGGAAAACCGATCAGACGCGGCTTTACACCTCAATCAACAAAGAGAGCTCAGCCGGCTTCAACGGCGGCGACCGAAAGCTACAAAATCGGCGATACCGTTGTTCACAAGGCATTCGGACAGGGTGTTATCCTATCGGCGAAGTTGATGGGCAACGATACCTTGCTTGAAATTGCTTTTGAAAAAACGGGTACAAAAAAGCTGATGGCAAACTTCGCAAAGCTCAAAAAGCTGTAATTTTGTTAAAAAGTGTATTGATTGTTCGGATATTTAATGATATAATCTTGTTAAAGAAAATAGAATGAGGTGATTATCATGACAGCACAGGTTAAAAAGGTTTTTTCCGTACTTCTTGCAATCGCTATGATTTTTAGCTTAGCGGTGGTCGGATCGGCTGCCGATGAAGGCTTCAAGCTCAAGTCGGGCGAGGCGGTTGCAGCTTCGGGCAACTTCAAGGATAAGTATGTCGGTGAGCTCGTGATAACGGTAAGCGCAGACAGCACGCTCAAGATTACCGACGATTTCTCGCTCACCGTTACAGGCACGGACGGAGTTCAAAAACTCTATTTTGCTGCCGACGTCAGCGTGAAATACGGCACGAACAATGCAAGTGTCACCGTCAGCTACGAGAGCGGTATGGCTCATGAGAGTGAGTATACATTTACTGTTGCCGCAGGCTCGTTTAAAAATGATAAAGGTAAGCTCAGTGACGAATTAAGCTTTACGACGAGCGGAAATCTTATTCTTGAAAAGCTCAATGTTGACAAACCGTCTACTACGATGCAGAGGTTCATCAGATGGCTTTCGGGTTGGGAATATGCTTACCTTATTAAGCCGATCATAGATCTTCTCAAGTGGTTTGACTCACTTTAATATCAACAAATTTAAGCCTCTCCTTGATTGTTTAAGGGGAGGCATTTTTGAGTAAAAAAGGGTAGGTACTATACCGCAAAGTATTATAAAATCTAAAACACAGGAATAAGCTATGAAAAATATTGACTACGCAATTTTTGACATGGACGGCACGCTGCTTGATTCCATGCACATTTGGGATACGGCTTCGGGTGCTTTTTTGATGATGAGGGGCATTATTCCGAGAGAATTTGACCTTTTTCGCAAGCAGGGCTATAAGACGGGAATAGGCTATATGATTGAAGAATACAACCTCAATATGAGCTTTGACGAGGTGCTCGACGGCTTGCAGGAGATTTTGTGGTTCTACTATTCAAGCATTGCACCGATCAAGGACGGCGTAAAGGATTTTTTGCAGTTGCTCAGGGATAACGGCGTTAAAATGGCTGTCGCTACGGCAACCGAGAGCAGAATGGCTAAGAAAGCTCTTGAACGTAACGGCATACTCGGCTATTTTGAGGATGTTATCTCAATGCACGAGATAGGTATTCACAAGAATGACCCTGCGGCGTTTGAATATGTCAGAAAAGCCATTCATGCCGAGGGCGTCGGATATGTTTTTGAGGACGCTCTTTACGCGATCGAAACCGCCAAATCGGCAGGCTATAAGGTCATCGGTATTGAGGATTATTCTAATGAAGACGACAGGGAAGAAATAAAAAAGCTTGCCGATTTCTACGCCGAAAGCTATGACAGGCTTAAAGAATACTTCGAATTATAAAAAACGGGGCTGTCGCAAATCGTGAAAACGAAGAAGCGACAGCCCCATTAGTTATAATATTATGAGATTACATCATGCTTGCAACTTCTGCTGCGAAGTCGTCATTTCTCTTTTCGATGCCCTCGCCCTTTTCAAAGCGAACAAAGCTTGTTGCCTTGATTGAGCCGCCGAGCTTCTTAGCTACGTCTGCAATATAGCCTGCAACGTCGCCGTCAAAGAGGTCGGTACGAACAAATGCCTGCTCAAGAAGGCAAACTTCCTTGAGCTGCTTCTTCATACGTCCGTCAACAGCACCTGCGAAGATCTTGTTAGCAACGATCTCATCTTTGCTTGCCATTGCAAGGTCAACGAGAGTAGCAACTGCTTCCTTTGAAAGGAAGTTGAAGAGGAACTTGTTGTTCTTCTGCTCCTCGTAAGCGGCAAGGTCTGCATCGCTGAAGAGCTTGTCGTTGATTGCCTTGTCAAAGAGGTTCTTAAGTATCGGCTTCGGAAGAGACTCGGGCTTGTTGAGTGAGCTGTCAACCGTGATTGACTTCATCTTAGCAAGCTCGTCGTCCGAAATGCAGGTCTTGCTGAGATATTCGGGGTTCATAGCTGCAATCTGCATTGCAACGTTCTTGCCCATATCCTTGAACTCGGCCTTGTCTGCAATGTCTGTGTCAAAGCTTACAAGTACGCCGACCGCGCCTGCACCGTGGATGTAGGAAGCAACGTCGCCCTCAACTCTGACAAAGCGGCGAACCTTCATATTCTCGCGGATTGTGAGGAAGAGCTCCTGAACGGCATCGGAAACAACCTCATCGCTTCCGGAAAGGGTAGTTGCAAGAAGAGCGTCAACGTCCGCCGGATTCTTCTCGGCAACGGTAACGGCAATCTTATTTGCAAGCGCAACAAACTTTTCGTTCTTTGCAACGAAGTCTGTTTCGCAGTTAACTTCTACCATTGAAGCAACCTTGGCAGCCTCATCGTAATATGCAACAACAACGCCCTCGGCTGCAATACGGCCGGCTTTCTTTGCTGCGGAAGCAAGACCCTTCTCACGAAGAACGTCTACTGCTTTTTCCATATCGCCGTCTGTTTCCGTAAGAGCCTTCTTGCAGTCCATCATACCTGCTCCGGTCTTTTCGCGGAGAGCCTGAACGTCTTTAGCTGTAAAATTCATAATAAATCCTCCTGTATTCAAAGTTCGGCGGAATATAAAATTCCGCCGTTAAATTAGTTTTGATTATTCGGCAGCGGCTTCCTCGGCAGCTTCTTCTGCCGGAGCTTCCTGCTCGCCCTGACGACCCTCGATAACAGCGTCAGCCATAGCACCTGCGATAAGGCGAACGGCACGGATAGCGTCGTCGTTTCCGGGGATAACATAGTCGATCTCGTCGGGATCGCAGTTTGTGTCAACGATAGCAACGATGGGAATACCGAGCTTGTGTGCCTCCTGAACAGCGATTCTCTCCTTGCGCGGGTCAACGATGAACATAGCGGCAGGCTGCTTCTTCATGTTTACGATACCGCCCATAAATTTCTCAAGCTTTTCGATTTCGAGCTTGAGCTTGATAACTTCTTTCTTGGGAAGAAGATCAAAGGTTCCGTCCGCTTCCATCTTCTTGAGCTGCTCAAGTCGCTTGATTCTTCTCTTGATTGTGTTGAAATTTGTGAGCATACCGCCGAGCCAACGAGCGTTGACATAGGGCATACCGCAGCGGATAGCCTCTTCCTTAATGGAATCCTGAGCCTGCTTCTTGGTGCCGACAAAGAGAATGTCGCTTCCGTCTGAAGCTGCGTCACGGACGAAAAGGTAAGCTTCCTCAAGCTTCTTTACTGTTTTCTGAAGGTCGATGATGTAAATTCCGTTACGCTCTGTGAAAATGTACTGAGCCATTTTCGGATTCCATCTTCTGGTCTGGTGTCCGAAGTGAACACCTGCTTCAAGCAACTGTTTCATTGATACTACTGGCATAAAAAATCCTCCTTAGTTTTTGCCTCTGCAAGGCTTGAAATCCGAACATTTTTCCTGAAATGCACCACGGATAAAACACCTTGCATGCGTTTTGCCGTAAAAGTATATCACAATGCTCATATCATTGCAATACATTTTTTGAATTTTTTTGCTTTATTCGGAAATTTTTATAGTATCGGCAATTTTCTTAAAAACAGGCGCACAGTCGTATGAGCCCGATGAGCCTCCCTGCTTTACGACAACGACAGCATATTCGGGACTTTCGGCAGGGAAAAAGCCGCCGAACCAGGTGTTGCAGATTTCATTTCCGTTTTTGTCAAAAATACCTGTCTGGGCGGTAGCCGTTTTGCCCGCAGCGGAAAATCCGGCAGGTCTTGCGGCGGAGGCGTTGCCGCTTTCAACCACCGAAGTCAAGAGATGAGTAAGCTGCAGACTCGTTGCTTCGTCCATGGCGACGACGGGATATTTATTTCTGTACCGTTCGGTTTTGCCGTTTTTGAGTGTAACCGATTCGACAAGGTACGGCTTGTAATACTTTCCGCAGTTGGCAACGGCACAGAACACCTGAGCAATCTGAAACGGCGAAGCTGTGAAGCAACCCTGACCGAAAGAGAAATTTGCAAGTGCGGCGGGGCTTGTCAACTCATCGACAGAGGGGAGAATACCGGAGTCGGCAGTCAGATTTTCTGTCAGTACCGTTTGCTGACCGAAGCCGAGCAGACTCGCCGTTTCCAAAAGCTTTTCGGCTCCGATTTTCTGACCGAGGTTAATAAAATAGGTGTTGCAGGATTTTTCAAGAGCTTCCCTCAGCCCGACCTTTCCGTGGGCTGTATGGCTGCTGCATCCGAACTTCACGCTGCCGATATTACATGAGCCGGTACAGGTGTATTCAAAGCCTTCGTTTCCGCTTTGCAGAGCGGCAGCGGCGACGGCAACCTTGAAAACCGAGCCGACGGCAAAGCTCTGCATAGCTCTGTCAAGCAGGGGAGACGACGGAGAATCAAGGCTGTCGGCGATACGGTAAGCGTCAAAGGACGGACGCGACGCACACGCTCTGACTGCGCCGTCAGCCACACCAACGACTATTGCGCAGCCCTCGGTTATGCCGCCCTCATCCAGCGCGGCTTCGACGGCGGACTGAATGTCGGAATCTATCGTGAGCCTGACCGTTCCCGTGTCGGCGGTTCCGCCGGAAAATTCGATTTTGCCGCCGACAATCGACCTGCCGTAAGCGTCGATCGGAACGCGTGCCGTCAGACAGTCGCCGCTGAAAAGAATATCATCAAAAGCCTTTTCAATTCCCGAAACTCCGTGACCCTCACCGTCAAGATAGCCGATTATATGCTGTGCGGACTGCGCGGAGGAATATCTGCGAAAGACAGGAACGCAAAGAACGGAGTCGGAGGAGGAAAGCGTCCTTTTGCCGATGTTTATCATAACGGGAAGTCCCTTTTCCATCCTTTTGCGAACATCGGCATAGCTGACGGAATCAAGAATTTCCGAAAGAGCGGAAAGAGAGGCTGTGTCGGGTTTAGCTATAACATAATTGTCATATTCGGTCTGCGTCAGGCGGCGACCCTTGCAGTCAACAATATCTCCGCGTTCTTCGGACAGCCTGAACGATGAATAGTGAGCCTCCGAGGAAACCATTTCTGTACCGGAAGCACTCAGAACATAAAGACGTAAACAAAGACAGCCGATTATCAGGCAGAACGAGGTGAACACGGCAATTACTCTTTTTTCCATAAATTAACACATCATTTCGTCAATACTTTGATAAAAGTTTTTGATTACAGACCCGAAAAATTCATTAAATAAATACATTTCGTCAAAATGTCCTATTGACCTTGGGGAAAAAATATACTATTATATAAGACAAGAATGATGATTTTTCTGTGATTGGAGGAAAAAGAATTGAAAAAGTTATCTTCAAGGATAATTGCGGTCATACTTGCCTTAAGTATGCTTCTGCCTGTCGGCTCCGCGTTTGCACTTGCCGCAGAGGAGGAACAAGGCAGTTCCGACGCAGTTGTTTTTACTCTCACAAAGGTCAGCGAAACAACGAACGAAGTTAAGATACTGTTTTCTGTAACCGACGGCAGGGTTCTTTGCTTCGACGCAACCGTTAAAACCGCCGAGGGACTGGTATGCAGTGCAATAGACTACACGTCCGCTTATATGAGCTACATAATCGGCAACGATAACGGCGCATACGCAAAGAATCAGGAAAGCTCAATGCTATCCTTTGCAAACCCCGACGAATTGAACGGACCTCTTGACATTGCAACCTTTACCTTTACAAAGAGCGAAGCCGCAGGCGTCACAAAGGCTGATTTCTCCGTGGAAATCAGTTCCTGCTATCAGAAAGGCGAGAGCGGTGATGTCCCCGTAACAGTCGAAACGATTGTTTCGATTCCGGAAACACATGAGCATACCGCAGCAGGCGAATGGGTGACTCTCAAGGACTCTACCTGCACGGCGGCGGGCGAAGAGGTGCGCTACTGCTCCGAGTGCGGCGAGGTTGCCGAGAGCCGAGAGATTCGCAAGAAAGCACATACGGGGGTTGAAGACAAAAAGGATGCGACCTGTGAGGAGAACGGGTATATTATAGAGAGGTGCTCCGTTTGCAATCAAAAGCTCAGCGAGACGGTTCTTCCCGCAACGAATCACGAGAACACAGTCACTCAGCATAAGGACGCAACCTGCGAAGAGACAGGCTACGACAGAATTTTCTGTAACGATTGTCAACAGGTTATCAGTGAAACAATACTTCCGGCAACGAATCACGAGAACACAGTCGATCAGCACAAGGACGCAACCTGCGGGGAGACAGGCTACGACAGAATTTTCTGTAACGATTGTCAGCAGGTTATCAGTGAAACAATACTTCCCACAACGGAACATCAAAACGAAAGAACAGAAACTCTTGAACCAACCTGCGAGAAGGCCGGCTATATCAGAGTGATCTGTGACGACTGTCACACTATTGTTAAAGAGACGGTTCTTCCGATTTCCGAACATAAGTATGTTAGTAATATCAAGAAAGAAACCTGTACAACGAACGGATATATCGAGATAATATGCTCAAAGTGCAAACAGGTTAAGAGCAAGGTTGATCTTTCGGCTCCCGGACATTCGTGGTCGGAGTGGAAGGTTGTCAAAGAGCCGACATACCGTTCGGTGGGAACAGAGAGAAAGACCTGCCGTTCCTGCGGAATCTATGAGGAAAGAGAGCTTCCGATGATCGAGGTTCCCGTTCAGCAGATTATTATCGTTCCGGAAAAGGATTTTACAATCTATGCGAAGAAAGCAGACAGACTGCAGGCTACCGTTCTTCCGGAAGAGGCTGCCTATTCCGCGGAAATTGTATGGGAATCATCAGCTCCCAATATAGTTTCGGTCGACAAGGACGGAAACATAAAGGCTTTGCGCAAGGGCACGGCGACGATAACAGCCAAGACTGCGGACGGAACCGTCAGCGCGTCAAGAAAGGTAACTGTCGATTATTCATGGCTTCAGTGGATAATTATCATTCTTCTTTTCGGCTGGATTTGGTATCTTTAATAGTTAAAACCTGACGGCGGAAAATCGCTTCCCGCCGTCTTATTCTGTAGAAAAGAACGGAGTTTTGGTATGAAAAAATTTTTTTCGTTTATTCTCTCGTTATGTGTTGTTCTCACAACGACAGCGGTGGCGACCTCAGCTCGGGATAAGTGCGATATGAGCTTTGCCGTTGCTTCGGATCTGCATTACAGCGCACCCAAAGAGGAACTGAAAAAAACCAATGATGACCCTCTTTATTGGCACGCGATAAGACGCTGCGAAATGGAAAACGAGACAGGGCTGATTATCGACGAGTTCCTCAATCAGTGCGCCGAGAGCGACGATGTGGACTTTGTGCTTGTATCGGGTGATCTTGCCAATAACGGACGTACACGTCCCGAGGATCATCTTGTTGTTGCTCAGAAGCTTCGTGATTTTGAAAAAAAATCGGGCAAGCAGGTTTATGTTATAAACGGCAACCACGATGCGAGCGAGGATCAAGCTACGACTTTTGCACGCTTTAAGGAGATTTATGCGGAATTTGGTTATGACCACGCCCTTACGACAAGGGAAGACGACTGCTCTTACACCGCAGACCTCGGCGGGAAATACAGACTTATTGCCCTTGATACAAATCACAAAACAAAGTCGACCGAGGACGGTATGACGG
The DNA here is from genome assembly GCA_963616775.1 of Eggerthellaceae bacterium. Lineage (GTDB taxonomy): Bacteria > Bacillota > Clostridia > Oscillospirales > Acutalibacteraceae > CAG-488. Next base: position 78,767 of record CAVELL010000026.1, read on the forward strand.
CAGAAAAGCTCAAATGGGTTAAGGAGCAGACTGAGCTTGCCAAAAAGGACGGCAGATATCCCATCGTTATGATGCATCATAATCTTCTTGACCATTTGCCGGCTCAGCGTGTCCTCAGCAGAAACTTTATTGTCAAATTCCATTTTACGACGGCAGAGCTCTTTGCCGACTGGGGTATCAAAACCGTGTTTACCGGACATGAGCATTGCTCCGATGCCACGGTCTATACAAGTGCGCTCGGAAACAGGATCTATGATTTTGCAACGACGTCCCTTGCAATGTATCCTCTTGAATACAGAGTTGTGAAGTACAGTGATAACGGGATTAAATATGAATCGAGATCCGTTGACAAAATTGATCTCGATACCCTCAGAGCGACCGTAAAGGGATACACCGACGAGCAGATCAACGCGATGCAAACCGACCTCGGAGCATTTTCAAAGGGATATCTCAAAGCCGGTGTTCAGTACAGACTTGAGCTTTCTCTTTCTCCGGAAAAGATGGGTCTTGACGAAAATGCGGCTTACGCAAAGCCGATAATTCAGGCGGTTGACAAGCTGATTGATCTTCTCGGAATGCCCTTGTGCGGAGAAAACAGCTTGCAGTCAATCGCAAAGGAATACGGAATCGAAATTCCCGATTCAAGCTACAAAACAGGGTGGGATCTTGCAACCGAGCTTGTGGCATGGCATTATTCGGGCGGCGAGCATTTCGACTTGAACAGCGTTGAGGTAACAACGCTTCTCAGGGCTGTTGCTGCAATACTCAGAAACGACCTTGCCGGAGTGGCGGATGACGTTCTGTTCAAGACGGCGAACAGTTTTCTCGAGACGCTCGGTTACGGTCCGATTGCCGACAGCTTTGTCAAGCACTGCGCAGAAAAGCTCGGGGTTTACACCAAGTCGGAATTTTTCCTTGTAGCCATTGCTTCACCGATACTTTACAGGTTTGCCTGCGACAACGACGGGGTTGATGACAACAACGGCGTTATAGAGGGCTACGGCACGGTGAATTTCAGAAGCAAAGTCACAAATATTTTTGAAAATATCGGCAGCATTTCCGAAAAGCTGACGTTTTATATTAAGCTTGTGATGTCGTATCTTGTAAGGCTTAATGTGTCACTTTTGAAGTAAGGGTGATCAGAGATGAAAAAAGAGCCCGTGGATAAGAAAAAATCATCAGGCAAATATGCGAGTATGTATATGTCAATCGGTATGTGTATAGGTATCGGACTGGGTATGTGCTTGGGAAAAGCGGTTTTTGACAACATAAGTCTCGGTGTGTGCTTCGGAGTCGCTCTCGGATTATTGCCGGGCTGCTCTTACGGTATATCGCTTGACAGAAAGGCGTTGAATGTTGTTGATATTATCGAGGACGATTTCGGTTGTGAGGGCATTCCCGAAGATGCCGAGGCTATGGTGACCGTGGTTGTTACCGATGCCGAGGGCAAGGAACAGCGCATCAGAATGGCGGATAAGCTTTGCTACGAAAGAAAAATCGAAAAAGGGGACTCCGTGATGCTCGACAAGGACGGAACCCCGAAGCAGATATACAAGATGCCCAAAAAAAAGAATAAATAAAATTGAGGATGAAAAAAGAGGTTGTAAAAATTTCGATTTTACAGCCTCTCAGTCTTTTTATATACCGTTTATATCAATTTCCGAAATAACCTTTTTAATATAAGCTCCGAATTTTGCAGAAATTTTCGCCGCCGCGATACCGACCTCTTCGTCGGAAAGCTTGCAGTCAAGCACACCTGCCGCCATGTTCGTCATAACCGAAAAGGCGAGAAGCGGCATTGAGCAATGAGCTGCGGTAAGGGCTTCGGTGACGGTGGACATTCCCACTGCGTCCGCACCGAGCAGCCTTGCCGCCCTTATCTCTGCAGGAGTTTCAAACTGGGGTCCCGTAAAGAACATATAGACTCCCTCACGGAAGCTGAGTCCGCTTCCCTCGGCACAGCGCAGGGCAAGCTCTCTGAGTTTTTTTGTATACATATCGGTCACGTCAAAGAAGCGCGGACCAAATTCCTCAATGTTTTTTCCGCAAAGCGGACTTGCACCGTTCAGCTTTATGTGGTCGCTGACGATCATAATGTCGCCGACCTTGTAGTCTGTATTCACGGCACCTGCCGCATTCGTCAGTATTGCTGCGCGCACTCCGAGGAGCTTGAACAGTCTTATAGGAATGACGAGTTGTTCAAAGTCATATCCCTCATAGAAATGAAAGCGACCCGACATACATATAACCTTTTTGCCGCCGACGGTGCCGTAAATCAGCTTGCCTGCGTGCGAGTCAACGGTCGATACAAGAAAATTAGGTATTTCGGAATAACTGATTTCAATGGGATTTTCAATTTCTTTTCCGAAGGCTCCGAGTCCCGAACCGAGTATGATACCTATTTCGGGTTCGTCCTTTATTATTGATTTCACATAATCTGCACTTTTTTTAAAGTAATTGTAATTGTACTCCATTTGCTCACCTCATTACTATTGTAAACTCATTTGGCGGAAAAATCAACTATGTAAGTACTTTTGCTGTCCTGAGGAATGTAGGTTTACAATAGATGTGAGACTGAAAACAAAAAAGCATAGAAAAAAGCGAT
>CAVELL010000027.1:0-8285 GCA_963616775.1 Eggerthellaceae bacterium
ACATCCCAAATCGTGCGTATCGACTTAAAACCTAAAGCTTACGGCTGAAAAGCTGCAAAAGCAGAACCGGATCAGAACGGCTGCAAGCAACCAAAAACGGTGTGCCTGCAGCCGTTTTTCAGCGTCACGTTAAACCTAATGTCATTGCGTTAAATCTACGGTCTCGCGCTTGCTTTCAGTCACAGCTTGTGATATACTGACCTTAATATGAAGCCAATACTATACGGAAAGGCGAGTTTTTTATGTTAGACAAAATCTTTTTTGACGCACTGGTAAGGCTTGAGGAGAACTCCGAAGGCATTAAGGACATACCCGATGAGGTTGTATCGGCACTTGAAAAAGAGGGCTTCGCCGCCGACGGCAAAATAACCGACAAGGGGCTGGATGCTTTGGAGCCATACAGAGCAAAAAGGGCAATATTTATTGCCGCAGGTATCGGCTCACGTATGATGCCGATCTCTTTAAGCTGTCCGAAACCGCTTGTGCGTGTTAACGGGGTTAGGATAATAGACACCTTGATTGACGCATGCGTTAATGTCGGCATTGAAGATATAGTGGTTGTCAGGGGATATTTGAAGGAGTGCTTCAATCAGCTCACGGATAAATATCCGAGCATAAGATTTATTGACAACCCGGATTACGAGAAGTATAACAACATTTCTTCCGCATATCTTGTCAAGGACTTGATAGAGAATTGTTACATTTTCGAATCCGATATTTACCTTGTCAATCAAAGCCTTATCAAAAAGTATCAATATCACAGCAATTACCTTGCCGTTCCGTGCTCAAAAACTCCGGACTGGTGCTTTGACTACGACGAAAACGACAGAATAACCGGTCTGCATAAGGGTGGAACAGGCTGCGCCCACATGTACGGCATAGGCTATTATGATAAAAAGACCGGCGAGCTTTTCAGAAAATATGTCGACGAGGTGTTTAAGTGCACCCCCGGAGGAAAAGACAGATTTTATGATGATGTTGTGTGCCATTTTCACCCCGAGGAGGCGGAGGTTTATATTCGCAGGTGCACCTTCAGCGACACTATGGAATTAGACTCGTTCGATGAGCTTTGCGACGTGGACGAAAGATACAGAATAATAAACTGACGGCTTTAAAGCAACACTCCCGTCGGCTTTGGCAACGGTGTATCTGCGCAGCTTATTGGGATAAATTGAGGTGTGCGGTGTTGCCTTAAACGCCAAGCTTGGCACATATTTTGTTAAAAACATCATAAACGCCGTATTGAAATACACCTTTTGTCTGCGGAGCAGGCTTTTTCAGATAGATTTCATAATAGTTGCGATTTGGAATCAGCTTGCCTGTCTCCTCATCAAGACGACCGATTGAAGAACGGTCACATGTCGGTCGTCCTTTCTCGTTGCGGTATGTTGCGGTCACATAATACACATATGTTTTTCCTGAAACCTTTTTGTATGCTATTCCGTGCTCCGAAAGCTCAACCAAAACCGATTTATCCAATGCCATAAAATCACCTGCTTTAGCCATTCTTTTTTGACTCGTATAGGTGTATAGGTGAATTTTTGGGGAAGTTGGGTTAGAGACGTGCGCCGCCGGGCGCACAAAAATCGGTGCAACCCGTTTCCAAGTTGCACCGTGACTATTACATTAAAACATCCTTATGTGGTGTTGGCATTTTGCAGCGCGTCTTTTTTGTTAGTATAAAATGCTTTCCGTCGGTTTGATTTTCATTATGCCTATGATTTCGGACACCGTTTTTTCGACATTGTCCGTCACCTCGACATTTATATCCGCAAGGAATTTGTAAATCGGAGAACGCTCCCCGTCCAGCTGCTTTATCGCGTCATAATTTCGAATAAGCGGCACGCCGTCGAATTTCAGACCGCTGAGCTCGCGTGACAGCCACACTACATATCCGTTCTGACGGATGTAATACTGATTTTCCTTGCTGAGTATCGCTCCGCTTTCACAGGCAATTACCTGTCCTCCGTTGCGTGTTATCTTCTTGAGCGTCTCGGTCTCAAGCTTTCTGTAATACCTCTCGCCGTAAGCCATATAGAGTGTGGAAAGAGGCACACCGGCTTTCATTGATATGAGTCTTTCGATGTCAATACACGGTCTGCCGAGCTTAGCCGCAATAACCTTTGCGATCGTGGTTTTTCCGCAGCCGGGAAGTCCGACAAGAATTATATTCTTCCTGCGGTCGCTCATGGTTTTGTAGGTCGTTTTGATAAGCTCCTCGTCCGGCTTTATGCGACCGAATTTAACCTCGGTCTGATATGCCTGAGCAACAAGCATCGACAGTCCGTCCGAGTTGGGAATCTCCAGATCCTCCGCATCGCAGATAAGACGGGTTCTTCTCGGATTGTAAATCAGCTCCATAACACCGCAAAGCTTCGGAAAACGTCCGAGCTCAACGAGCTTCTCCCCGTTATTCGGATACATACCGTTTGAGGTCGTGTTGATTATTATATCCGTGTCCTCGTTTTCATAGAAATCATCGGGGTCCGAAATTTCCTGCTTCGAAACGGAAACGATGCTTTTGGCACCGAGATCCTTCACAACAGCCCGAACTGTAAGCGAGTCGCTTCCCGTGCCGAAAATGAGGACATTTTTGCCCGAAACATCTATTCCGCACTTGTTTATCATATAGCAAAATCCGAAATACTCCGAATTGTCGCCGATCAGCCTGCCGTCATCATCGACAACGATGGTGTCAACACTGCCGATTTTCTGTGCCGACTCGGTCAGCTCATCACAATATTTAATTACTTCTTTCTTGTATGGGAACGTTACGTTGATGCCGGCAAAAGCCCGCTTTTCAAAGAAAGCGTCAAGCTCATCCGGCTCAAGCTGAAACAGGTCATATCTCGAATTTCCCAGCTCTCTGTGAATCTCCGGAGACAGACTGTGCAAAAGCTTTTTTCCCAACAGACCGTAATTCTTCATCTTTTCTGCCCCCTGTTTTCGTGTTTTTTCTTGTTATTTATCGCCGCCGCGCACCCTGCCGACATTGCGACAAGTGCCGCTCCCGCGCCGAACATCAGCGCAAGCTTCCGTCTGTTATTGTTCGCCCCGATATCGCTGTTGATTTCCGTTTCGATAACGGTAGGCTCTTCATCCTTTTCGGATTTGGCGGTTTTCGACTTTTCGGTCTTGACTTTGGTTGTTTTTATCTTCGTGGTCTTTGCTTTTGTTGTCTTTGTGGTTTTCTTTGTCTGTGTCCGCCCTTCGGTTTCATCGTCGGTCGGTGAATCGGAGGTCGTTCCCTCGTCCGTTATGTCGGTCTTGAATGTGTTGGATCTGACACCGTTGGTATCTATTATGTTGACATTCATTCCTATATTCTCCGGTATACCGTCTTTTATTCCGACCGTTGTTTCTATGAGTACATTTTTGCTGTTCCGATCGGCAAGCTCGTCATCAAGCTGCGCAAAATATATCTCCTGATCAAAATCGACAGTTCCGTCCGACATAACTCTGATGTCTCCAAGGCTGTTGAAGTTCATCACCACTCCGCTGAGCTTATCGTCGTTAAATTCAGTAAACTCCAGCATAAACAGAAGATATATTCTGTTTATCTTGCGGTCAAGCTTGACTTTAACAACCGCAAAACATAAATCGCTGTTCGATTCGCCGCCCGCAGCGAGCAAAACGTAGGTTTTGCTGTCCTCCCAGAGTGCGTTGTCCGATATTGCCGACGTACAGACGGTAAGGGAAAAAAGAATTGCGACAGCAACGAAAAGTATCAGGATTCTTTTCAGCAAAAAACCACTCAACGCTATCCCCTCTTCAAATCAGCCGGGTAAAAGCATTTGAATCTGCCTTTACCGTATCTTTATCGTAACAATCTCAAAAGGTTTCGCAGTAAATCTGACGGTGTTGTTTTTGACATTCAGCTTTTCAATATCGTTCTCAAGAAGATCACAAAGCATTGCTTCATTTACAGCGAAGCCAAAATCGAGTTTAACCCTTGTTTTCTTGTTATAGCTCTCATAACCCCTGACAATGACAGCGTCGCTGTCCTCGGCTTTCTTTACCGTTTCAACAATAAAATTATTGCTGTCGCAGGAAACAAGCGAGTATTCTTCCGGAAGCTCTCCACCCTGTTTTCTCAACGAAAAAGCTTTCATCGGGCAGTTCAGCTCGTAAGCAAGCTGAACCGTTCCGCTCTCTCTGTAGTTGCCCGCGTGCGGAAACAGTGTATAGGTAAAGCTGTGCTCACCCTTGTCGGCATCGGGATCGGGATGAGTCGCGCACTTAAAGAGCGAAAGCTTCATCGTACCGTCGTCAACATTGTGACCGTACTTGCAGTCGTTCAAAAGACTGACGCCGTAGCCGTAATCGGCGTAATCCATATACTTGTGGGCGCAGACCTCAAACCTTGCCGCATCCCAGCTTGTGTTTTTGTGTACGGGGCGTTCAACCGAACCGAACTGGATTTCATAAGTCGCCTTGTCCGAATTGATGTCGACATCGAACGCCGCTTTGACCATAATGTGCTCCTGACGCCAGTCGGCATAGGTATCAAAATCAATTCTCGCGCTTCCGTCATAGAACCATATTTTCTGACTGAATAAAGACTTGTAGAATTTTCTTCTGATTTCAAATCCGAAGCGTGCGCCCTCGTCAATAAAGCTGACCGAATCGACATTGTTTATTTCATATTTCTTTTCGGTGTAGTAGTTCGAAAGCTCCCACGCATCGTATTCGTAGGGATAATCCTCAAACGCTTCAATATAGTTCGCTCTGCCGCCCTCTCGGAGAACCTCGCGTTCGTTCATCTTATCGTAAAGCCTTGTTATCACATATTCGTCGTTAAATTCGACAATGTAGTTTGAGGTTTCAAGCGTCCTTCCGTCAAGCGTATAATTTGACCCTCTGTCCTCAAGCTTAACGACCTTATATCCTTTGGCAGGTATGCCGCCGACGCGGTAGGTTCTGCCGTTAAATTCCACATAACCGCTTCCGACAAACGAGTTGGGATTAAATACAACCGTGCCGCCGTCGGTTTTGATGCGTGACATTATGCCATTATATGCTTCTGCCTCCGCTTCGTGACCGATAGCGGCAATTTTCGCATAGTCACGGTCGCATTGCTCGTATACGGAGTGTATCGACGAGCCGGGAATAATGTCGTGGAACTGATTAAGAAGTATGCACTCCCAGCCCTCATTGAGCTTTTTTTGCGGATACGGAAGTCCGAGAAGCTTGTTCGCCGCAACCGATACCGCCTCGGCGTTCTGATAAAGAAACTCGCTCTTTCTGTTATTTTTCTTGTTCTTCGCCTGCGACGTATATGTACCGCGGTGGAACTCCAAATAAAGCTCACCGACCCACTTCGGCAGTCTTCTGCTGTTTTCGGTGTTTTTCCTGAGTCTTTCAAGGAAATCCCCCGCAAATTCCCAGTGGGGCTGAGGGCAATTTGCAACGCCGTATTTGAGTCTTTCGAGCAATTCGATGTTCTCCGTCTCCGGTCCGCCGCCGCCGTCTCCGTGACCGAACGGCATCATAACCTCGTTCGTCAATTCCTTCGGTTCAAATCTCTCGTATGTACCCTTGATATACGAAGCCCTCGTCATCGGAGTGTAGGTCGAATGGAAACCGTCAAATTCTCCCCGATCGTTAAGCTCCTTTGCGGTCATAAAATACGAGAACACCTCGGAGCCGTCAATTCCTTTCCACATAAACGCGTCGTATGGCATCCTGTTCGTGTCATTCCAGCCGATTTTCGACGTAACGAACTTATCAATGCCGCTCTTTTTCATAATCTGCGGCATTGCCGCGCTGTAACCGAAAACATCGGGCAGCCATATTATCCTGTTGTCAACTCCGAACTCTTCCCTGAAGAAACGCTTTCCGAAAATAATCTGACGGACAAGACTTTCGCCGCTTGTCAGGTTGCAGTCGGCTTCAAGCCACATTGAGCCCTCAAGCTCAATTCGTTTTTCTTTGACGAGCCGCTGAACTTCGGCATACATTTCCGGACTTTCCTCTTTGAGGAATTTGAGAAGCTGCGGCTGACTCGACATAAATTTATAATCGGGATATTTTTTCATCATCTCGATAACGCTTCCGAATGTGCGCTGCACCTTTTCCCTCGTCTGGTCAAGCGTCCATCTCCACGCAACGTCGATATGAGTGTGACCGATTACGCTGACCTTGATATCCTGATCGTGGCAATATTTGCCGTAAAACTCTTTTTCAAGGTATTCGTTGGCGTCGTCGACCGAGCGGAGAAATTCCTCCGACATCGGCGCACACCAATTTATAAGGCTTATCGCCGTGTTGAGATATTCCCTCACATCGGCATATTCCTTTGAATTTTTGTCGGAATAGTAAAGTATTCTGTACGGTGCCTTTATGTTGTAATAAAGCTTTTCGATCTCTCTGTTGAATTCGCAGAGCTGAGCGAAAAAGTCCGTTCTTTTTCCCGACGGCTGAGAATACGCATAAATATGTACGTCATAGCCGTCCCTGTTTCCGTCAAGCTTCACATATCTGTGCTTCGTGTCCATTCCTCGGATAAGCTTGCCGTCGAGATAAACCATAAACTGGGGTTCCCAATCCTCACCGTGAACATCGGTCGAGGAAACATAAAGCTCCAGATCCCTGCCTTTAAGCTCCTGCGGAATTTCAATGTGTCGGAAGAACCACCTGTGCTCTTCGGGCTTCATTCCCCAACGCTCGGTCTCGCCGAATGCGCGCCATTCGCCCTCATTAACTGACGGAACGACGTTGTTTTTCTTGTAGCCGCATTCCGTTGTCAGCCATCCGTTTATGCTTTGCCTTACAGGTGTGATATATTTTTCAAGCTGATTTATAATCTCGCCGATTCTCTTGTCAAGAAAGTTGTTCATTCGCTGCTCCCGTTAAAAAAGTTCATATAATTTATTTATTTCAGCCGACCTTGAAAAATCGGTATTTTTTATGTTGCCGAGTATTTTTTCACGAAGCGCACTGTCGTTTATGAAGCTCGTCAGTCCCTCGGCACACTCTCCGGTTTCAAGCGGGACGATAACTCCGTCAACTCCGTCGTTTATCTGACTCTGTGCGGTTGCGTAGTTCGTTATCGCAACGGGCTTGCCGAGTATAAGCGCCTCATTCACCGTGACGGCGTTACCCTCGTAGCGTGACGGCTGAACGTAAAAATCACAGGCTCTGAAATAAGGATAGGGATTCGTTTTCTTTCCCAAAAGTATGACCCTGTCCTGCATACCGAACTTCGCGATTCTGCTTTTTATCAGCTCTTCGTCCTGCCCGTAGCCGATGATGTACCACTTGACCGAGCTCATCAGCGAACAGATTTCCGGAACATTGTCAAAGTTTTTCGCGTCGCAGTATCTGCCGACGGAAAGAAGTCTTGTGTTTCCGTCTTCGGGCATCTCCTCTTCCGCAGAAAAGGCAAGCGACTGAGAACGGATAAGCTCCGCCGGATGGATATTTTCTATCACGCTTATCCGACCCTCAAGCGACGGAAATTTCTTCAGGAAAGCGTCCCTGACCTTGTCCGAAATCGCAATGATCGAATCGTATTTCCCCCACATTTCAAGCTCGGAATCAACATCTATGTCAATATAAGAATAGTCCGTATGAATCCACGCGATTTTCTTCTTCGCTTTGGTTTTTTCCGCCGCAAAATAGTGCGGTGTCAGAAAGCTTATAACAACGTCATACTCTTTTTCTGATATCATCGGCATACAGCGCACCGTGTACCTGTGGCTGTAATTTATAAGCACATATTCGTCGGTTTTCGGCTTATGAATATTGCAGTATTCATAGGCTTTTTTCTTGCCGATATATCTGCCGAGACCAACTGCGAAAGCTCTGTTTTTTATCACCCGAGAAAGAGGCACGGCGACCGACGCGTAATGTCTGTTTTCGGGAAGAAGCTTTACCCTTTCGGGCATATACTCCATCAGCTCTCCCGTGTGCCTGAGAAGGAAAAGATCAACATCATATCTGTCATAATCAAAGGCATTCAGCAAACCGAGCAGGGCGCGTTCCGCTCCGCCGATCTCCATACAATGACCGATTATCAGTATGCTTTTCATACTACTCCTCCGCCACGTTTTTTTGATAATATATAATTATACTGATTACGGTAGTCAAAGTCAATAAGTTATTTCGACATATTTTCAAAAATTTTTCAAAAATATTTCAGAACCGTTCATTCTGATGGCTTCGAAAAAATTTTCGAAAAATTTCGAAAAAATTTTGTATTATGCTGAATTGTTACCGAATGAGATATTGTAGGTTTACAATAGATGTGAGACTGAAAACAAAAAAGCATAGAAAAAAGCGAT
>CAVELL010000028.1:0-73859 GCA_963616775.1 Eggerthellaceae bacterium
CTCCTCCGCTACGCTCCGTCGTTCACTCTCTCTGCCCCGAAAAACATATTCTAATCAACTCTTTTTCTTTTTTCATTTTTTTGGTCTCACATCATTGACTAATGTACAAAAATTTAAAATTTTGTGCGTATTGGGCTTACAATAGATATAACGGTCTTGTCACAGAAGTTAATAGTTGTGTACACACCCGAGATATGTTTTTTGTTCCGATAAAAATACAGGCTTGTTTCTGCACATCCTTGTTATTGCAAAAGCCGGTGACCCGACATATCAAAGTATTTTGAATCACAATATACCGCATATTTGCAGCTCTCATCCACAGCGGATTTTCACTGCCAAATTATATGCATACCGAGCACGATAAGCAAAAAACATAGATTATCCTTGAAGAATTAAGGCAACCCCGCACAAATTGAGGCACACCTCAATTGTGCGGTATTGCCTAAAGAATAATCTATGCTTTTTCGCTTTATTCGCTTAATTGTGTAAAATCTTTTCTCTGAAGATTTATTTCATTTCCGATTCCTTATAAAACTCATTTTCTAAAAATTCGATAAAATCTTCACGTTCCGGATTATTGTATCCCTTAAAGACGACATCGTTGACATCATCATGGTTAAACAGAAAGCAAGATTGTGCGCCGATATATCCTTCCGGATAAAATACACCAATATAATCATAAAACTTTTCTGGCTGATCCTCCGTTGAAACCTTGATACCGGTAATCATAAGCTTCTTTACGCCGCCCTTCAGCATAATAACACTTCCGATAGGTAATAAATCTTTAAACATTGTTTTGCATCCTCTCTATTCTAAAATATATTTTTTATAGATTGCCAACCGTCCGAAATCTTATTTCCAACCCAGCTGCATCCCTCACTTATACCATCAACAGCCATAGCTCCTATCATACCTGTTCCGGCAACAGCCGATGCACCTGCTCTGAGCACCGCATTATTTTCCGGGTTATCAGCATAATCTGCAAGAAACTTTGTATTTTTTACATATTCTGATGAATATTTATGTGAAGTCGCAAAGTCAACACCTTTAGTATCGGCAAAATTCACTATTCCGTCGCTGATTGCATCTGCACTGTCGGACAATCCCAAAACATCACTTACTCCAAAAGTCAAACCGCTTACAACTGATGTTAATCCATGTACCGATCCTGAAATTCCGATTTCGGCAAAATCTCGCGAATCTACGAATCCATCGGCAGAAACTTCTCCATACTTGTTTATTGCGCCGATTCCGGTATCAACCGCAACTCCCAAAACAGCCGTCACTGTTGTCACTGTGTCGAGTTTTGATGCATTTTTTGCAGCTACACCCCACTGATATTTGGCGTGTATATCCCTGCTCAAAACCTTCTGCCCCCATTTCAGATTTGCTATTGACTGTGATACATCGGTTGCCGATGATGTATTCTTCAGTAAAGCCGAAATTTTTTCATATCCCTTAGAATTTTTATCTGTTAGTATCTTAAAACTATTGATAGCACTGCCCGTAAGTCCGCTCAGGCTTCCCACCAAAGATACTCCACCGACTATTGCTTGATATTTTTTGCCAAAGCGAGCTGCATCCATTGTCTTTAATGATTTTTCTAAATACTTATACATTCCATCCCACATGGAGGTCGAGCTTTTGACCAGCTTAAGTCCGCCTGAAATTTTGTCGGAAGTATCGCCATAATCAGCATTATAAAAAGTATATAATGATGCAATATAAGACAATGCCGATGATGTTAATTTTAAATCATTTGACGCTTCTTTATCCTTAATAAATTTAGATAAAGCTTTTAAGATTTTTGATTCGCCCTTAATAGAATCCTCTATCCACTCTTTTTCTGATTTTGTTTTCAGCAATTTGCTTATAAAGCCCTCTTTAACTGCCTTGGAGGCATCCGGATTCGGAAATTCTGCCGTTGAGTCAGCCAATTTTTTGATTTGCATATCGGCTTTCTTATATTCAATCGCACATTTTTCAACCACATTTCTCAGATTGTTTATCCTTGACTCTGCCTGTTTTAAATCCGAACATACACGGTCAATGCGAGATGAAATCCCGTTAGTGCTTCTGATTCTTCCGTCAAGCTGTCCGCCGACAGCCCGTATTCGACCTCGTTGAGAAGAAACAACAGTCTTTGCCGAATCGGCTAAGGAACCCGAGCCGATGACTGTAGAAACATTTATTTTAATTACGCTCATATATCGTTATCACCTCGGCGTTCCGCAGTGAGGACATACCGTTAAAGAGGCGTCGTACTCACCGGCACAATTTCTGCAATATGTAACATTTCCGGAATTTCCGCCGTAATAATTCTGTCCCGATTGATTACCGTAATATATCTGATTATTTCCCAGGCTGTTATCTGTTCGGGATGACTTTGATTTTATCAATCGCAAAACGATACCTGCAACGGCGACAATCAAAATCAAAGCCTGCAAAACTATTTCGACAATAATTGCAACATAAATCTTATCTGTAATCATTTTTTACCTCCTACTCCGAAAAGAAAACGAATTCTTCATTGGCAAACTTCAGTATTGCTCCGCTGAAAAGTTCAATTTGAGTTTCCGGCATAATCTCCTGACCGTTAAAAAAAGTTTTATTTGTCGACTTTTTATCCACCACAAAAAAATGATTGTTATAATTCAATATTTCCGCATGCTGCCTGCTGACGGCCGTGTTACCTTTTATACAATAATCACTGTATCTGTCGTCTTTTCCAATCATAAACACCGTTTTGTCAACAGGGATTTTTTCGCCCGTATTTCGTCTCAGCAAATATGCCCTTGAGCCAACGGCGGAGCGAACGGCTGTCTGTCTTTCGACCTGCGGAGCACTCGACTTGCCTGCGGCGGGATTAAACATTGACGCCTCACGCTTTTGCCCTATGGTTATTTTTGCACCGCATTGATTGCAATAATTTGTTCCCGAAGCTACGACATTATTGCACCTCGGACAAATGACCTTGCTTTGCAACTCAACATCTATCGGAGCGGATATTCGTTGGATAAACTCCTCCAGCCTGAATATCGAAAAGTTAATTCCCTCATTCAGTATGCCGATAAATTCTCTGACATAGCTGTTATTCTCATGCGGAGGATAATTTGCAAGACTTATCATTTCCATAAGCATAGCCTTAAGATCGGTCTTCGTATCGAATGACTGAACGGGGATATAGATAAAATACACTTTCTTTGTTGACGGATTTATCATAACTCTGTTTAAATCCATCAGCACATAATCAGAATTCAGATATGCCGTATTCATCTCTCGGATATTCGACAAAATACCGCCGATTATTTTGGCAAAAAGATCCTTTGTTAACGGATTTTTCAAGATACCTCTCAACGTCGTATAACCCGAAACGTCATATACCAGCTTAACACAGCTTCTTTTTTTTATCACATCAAAATGCATCAATCCGCTGACTTGTCCGCTGTTGATGGCATAAATCTCCCGTTCGTTCACCTGTTGATCGTTTTTGATTTTTATCACAAGCTGCGCGGTTTGGGATTGCTTTGTAATGTTACCGAGACTCATATTTTTACCTTCTCGCCGCCTGAAGTTCAGAATAACATTTATTATATTTCCTTTGTGCGTCAAGTATCTGTTTGTTCAGCAACAATTGTTGCTTGCGCATATTATTCAGCTCGTTCCGATCCGTAATATATCGCATTTGTTCATTGAGTTTTTTTCTCTTTTTAATTAAATTATCAAGATTTATCTTTGCCGCGTTTAATGCATCCTGAGCGGCACGAATACGCGCCAATTCCTGGTTCCTGATGTTTTTTGCACTTGTCCTGACGTCACTGCCTACGGAATTCAGCTCCTTCATTGCACCGTTGATAAGTCTGATAATACTGTTTATTTCAGAGATGATTGAAGACACCTCTGAGCTTTGATAATTGTTCAATATGTTACTCTTATATGAATTAAGCAGATTCAGTGCTCTGTTCAGTTCACTCGAACATGAAGAAAGATTTGCCGCCTGACCGTTTGCTCTCGACACATCCATTGCCATAATAACACACTCCAAAAATAGTTATACTATCGGGGAATCGGCAGGCAAATATTAACATTTGCCTACCGTCCCGTTATAACACATAAATCTGTATTACTTTTGAAATTACTCTACAGTTACAGCCCAAGATACCTTGTATTTTCCGTCCTTGGTTTGTGCCGTTACTACTGTTGAACCGGTAGATACACCTGTAACATCACCGTTTGAATTAACCGTTGCAATTTCCGTATTTTGAGAATTGAACTCTATATCACTGCTGTTATATCCATTCGGCAACTCAGCAATTTCCGCTTTAGCCGATCCGCCTACATTAACCTTGACGTTATAGCTGTTTACCTTGAAAATACTTGCTACTTTATTTTCTTCGGTCGTAGGTGCTTCGGTTGTTGTTGTTACAGCCTCAACGTTGCTGTATTTTCTTGTGCATCCACTGACCTTTTTTCCGTCCTCAAAATGCATTTCCAAAAATACGCCGTCGTTTTCACCACCCCAGCTATATGAGGTTTGTGCATTTTTCAAAAGTTTCTTTTTAGCTACACAGTCATCATTCAGACCAACGTCAATTTGCCAATATACTTTTGCATTGATACACGTATCGTAATCAAGTTTAACTTTTCCGTATTCGACATGATTATATTCGACATTTTTTAGGTCATCCAAAATAGATGTTGCAACCGTGTCATTTCCCTTTTCAATGTCAAACTCTTCAAGAAGTCTGTTGGAATCATCTTTAATATGAGCGGATAAATCAGCAACAACGCCTACGGTGAATGTTACTCCGCCGCTTAAAATGTTGCAGTGATCGCCGACCAAATAAACACCCAAGCCTAAATAGAGACCGACTGAAAATTGACCGCGAATGTTAAAATCAGTTTCTCTTTTTTCTTCTTTTATCCACCTGATACCATTGCCCTTTTTAAACTCCATGCCCGCCGCATTTGAAGTTGTTACAGTAACAGTAATCTCACCCGATACTGAAATAATAAGTCTAACCTCAAGTCTGAGGCTCGCAAGCTCGCTTCCGACTATTTTAAAATTACAAACCTTAATGTTTTTAGCACCTTTGGCTGTCGAATCTTTTAAAATTGCTCTTTTAAAGTTGGTGGCAAATTTTCCGTTTCCGTTGGTATATTCAGGAGCAAAATTTCCTGTCTTTTTGTAATCAAAGTTTAAAGTTGATGTATCTGTGGTATTGTAGCTTACTTGAGCAAAAGCATATTTTAAGCCCAAAATACCTCCGTCAACCTCGTGGCTTACTACAATATTATCCATTGAATATGATTTTTTAAATTTTATTTCCGTCGGGCCGGACTTATACAGGGTTCCGTCAGCGGTAAACTTCACACTTTCCTTACTGAAGCTGCCCGTAATATGTATTCCGGCAATCGTAGTATCTAACGGAGTGACTTCATCATTAGCAACATCTTCGCTTTCTGCATTTACATCAGTTCCGATATATCCCACCTTGGGCTTTTCGGTAACATCCATCTGAGTAGCCTTTGTTTCGGGTGATGAAATTACATTTCCCAAACCATCGGTAATTTCCGCCTTTGAAAAGTCAATCTTCGTTGTTCCCTGAGATTTATATTCCTGCATTATAGACTCAACGGGAACATCGTCTTCGGAAGTGCTGATTATATAATTATCTCCGTCGGTTGTAACGGATTCAATTTTATACGCCGAAATTGTTTCGACATCTGAAGCCGGCATAACCAAAACATCATTCTCGCTCGGCTGCGATCCGGCAAGTTTTTCGTATTCATTCTTAGAAACTACAATTTTATTCGCATTGTTATCCTTTAAATAACTGTTCGCATCAAGAGACGTCAGATCCTTAACGTCTTCAGTCAATTTTACTTCACTTTCGCCCTCACCGTAATTTCTGTTTGAGAAAAGGTCAAAGGAAGCATTCAAAGATTCCTCTGCTTCGGATTTGGATACAAGCTTGTTGCTATCTTTTTCTCCACGATATTTGAAGGTTACGTATCCGTTTGCGCTTGCATACTTAGCAATTTCTTCGGTGTTCATATCGGAAACATCCTTTAAACCGACTGCCTTAACCAAAGTATTTGCCATGAATTCCCTGTCAACATCTTTTTCTGTATCCAATTCGGAATCGTCAATAACATTCCACTCAAACGAGGTTTGGACAACACCGAAATATTTATTATCTTTTCCAATGTTTGCGACGTGAGGTTCTTCCGACTGATAAGAATCCATACCGAATTTATCACTGAGCGTCGCCAAATATTCTCCGATCTTTATGCTCGTTTTGTCGGTTTTATCAGAACAAGACGAAAACGCAACCGAGATGCTGAATAGCATTGACATAACCAACACTATTGAAATAGCAGATTTCAAAATCTTCATGCTTTTCTCTCCTCAAATATTTTTTTCTTATATTTTTGAATTCACATAAAAAATTCAACATTTTCTGCGTTTGATGTGTTTACTGTTTCTTTTGTGCTGTATTCTTCAGCAATAGCTTTCATCTGAACTGCATAATTGCTTACTACTTCAAAGTATTCCTGAAAATGCGGTTTTAAACTATCAATTGCTTCTTTTGTCCTTGTGCTTGCGGTGCTTTCCCAAGTTTGACTGATTTCATCAAACTTTTTTGCGAACTCATCGAGTTTTTCTTTCAATGTGTTGTTCTTTGCCTCGATTTGTCCGGAAACGATATCCAGCTCAGTTGGATTAACAATAATATTTGTTGCCATATCCTGCCACTCCTTTTCAAAAATGAACCTGTTGTACGGTCAGGACTGCACTGACCGTACAATGTAAGATATTATATAAATTCTGCGGTTGTGTCGGCACTGCTTGTATTAAATCCTTCTTTTTCGGTGTACTCAGCAGCAATCGTTTTCATCTGAACCGCATAATCATTTACAACCTGAAAATACTCATCAAAATGAGGTTTCAAGGTATTAATTGCATCAAATGTACGTCTGCTTGCCGAGCTATCCCATGTTTGGCTGATTTCATCAAACTTTTTTGCAAATTCTTCAAGCTTTTCTTTTAAACTGGTATTTTTTGCATCAATCTGTCCCGATACGGTTTCCAATTCCGTCGGATTAACAATAATATTTGTTGCCATTTTGTATTCCTCCTTTAACCGTTATAATGAGACTTCATGCTGTTAACCTTAGAAACATTTGTTTCCTTTGCCGTTTCATAGTTAGTAGCTGAATTTTTCAAATGTGTTGCATATTCAATCATTTCAAGATACATTTTCTGGAAATCGGTATTAACGAATTCGTCAACCTTATCTCTGTATGCGATGCTGTCATCGCTTACCCAAATTTGATTATCTACCAATCCCTTAACCATATTATTAAGTTCTGTGTACAAAGATTTATAATCTTCTGCCAAGTTGTCGATTTCTCCGGCTTTATTTCTTAAAACCTCATAATCAACTTTAATCATCTGTTCCATTTTTTATGCCTCCTAAAATTAAATTATATTAATATCAATTTCGAGCCGTTGTGCAGTCCCAGCTCGTAAGCTGATAAATTGATATTCAGTATGGTTCCGTCGGAACGGTTACACAGTGCGGTACTTTCATTCGCCGCAAATGTTCCGTCGGACATATCTGCTACCGCTTTTTTTATTAAATCCAATATTTCAAACATCTGACATTCCTGCGGAATGAAAATATCAAATGTTTTTCCCAAAATAGGAGCAAAAACTTCAATCAATATTTTATCCATATCAATACTCCTCCTCCGGCGTTGAGCTGAGCAGCTTCGTTAATACAGCCTTACCTCTTTCAACAACATATCCGTAGTCGCTTCCGATGTCATCATAATATTCGCTCGACATCTTATTGAGCTTAAGTGAATACTGATCCGCAATTCCGTCACCGATCCAGATTCCGTCGGAACCCGAAATATGACGCTTGTACCACGGTTCGTAAGCGTATTCCTTAAAGGAAGCAACTCCGTCAGCCATAAAGAAGTGTATTTTGTAAATTGCCTCGCCCTTTTCAATCAGCAATGCCAATTTCTTTTTGTTTTCGCTCGTAATTCGTTCAAACAACGCTTTCAAGCCGAAAATTACAATTGCTTTCCGCTCAAACTGTTCAAGAACCTTCATATCAAGCGACGCCTCTTTATAAGTGTTGTTTCTCTTGACCATTTCGGCAAAGAGTGACTCAACAAATGCATCGTAATCCTCCGAAACGAGCTCTGCACCTTCCGGCAGTGCGTCGGTCATTAACATTCCTGCATCAACAACCGTTACGGGAACAATCGCCGAAACAACCTTTACCATTTCCTCGGCAAAAGAAGCACACTGATAAAAATCCTGCGTCATCGCGACGGAAACAACCTTGTTCAGCATATTTATGCCGACAATATCAAGCGATTTTTTGCCGACGCCGACCGGTACGAAGCTAAGCGACTCTGCCGAGCTCTGAACATAATCGAGATTGACAACGTTCGGGAGCACCGGAATTTTCTTCGCCGTTTTCTTTGTCTTTTTGGCAAGAGAAGCACAGAATTTTCTGATATACTCCGCTGTATCGTCGGTTTCGGCACAGTAAGCTGTCTGAAATTCGTAAACCCCGTCAAGCTTTGCAAGACCTCTTCCTTTGAATTTTGACGGAAGTAATCCGCCTGTTTTTCCGACAATGACAGGATAGTCCGTAACGTCGTTCAACTGCATTGTAAGCATTGTTTTGAAATTCTGCTGTATTCTGAACCTTATTCCGCTGACGCTGCTGACCGTCATTATGAAATATATTCCGTACTTAACTCCGTCACGGCTGATTGCAAGCATCAACTCATACAAATTCTCATACTGATCCGCAAATCCCGTGTAGTTGTTTAATGCAATAACTATATTCGGCAAAAGCTTTCCGGAATTTTTGCAATATGATGCATAATCACCGCCGTATTCCGAAAACAATTGTTTTCTGCGTTCCATCTCCTTATTGAGCATTTTGAAAAGATTTATCACCTTTTCCTCGTCCGCCGCAACGGCAACACCGCCGACCTGCGGGGCTTTATCAAACATCCTCAATGTTTCCGAACCGAAATCCAAAATATAAAGATTCAGTTCATCGACACTGTGATTTTTCAAAAGCGAATAACATAAAGTTGTGAGGAAAGTTGTTTTTCCGTTGCCTATCGCACCGTAGACCAGACAGTTGCCTTCATCCGAGAACGGAACGGTCAAAACGCCCTGCTTCTGATTGAACGGATCGTCGTATTCGCCCACGATCGGATTAAGATATGTTCCCGACGATTTAATGTTATACTTTTTCTCAAGCTCGTCAATGTAAATAAATTCGGGAATAGGATCAAGCCAAAGCGGTCTTTCGCTGATCTGTTCTTCGTCCGCAATATCAGAAAGATACTTTACTATTGCAACAATTTGCTTAATCTTTGATTTTTTCTCTTCTTGTTTTCGACCGGGTTTAATGCTCATAAGCACTCTGCCGAGATTGTCAACAATTTGAATGCTGTTATCCACCGTTTTTTCAATCGTTTCGGTGGGGACATATTCCGCACCGCACCATGCCGACTGTCCTAATGCAAAAAATTCATTGAAGCCGACCTGAAGATAAAATCTACCGGTCTGTGAAAGCTCGGCGGCGTCCGGCCGTTTAATCATATCCTGACTGTCCGATTTATCCTGAACCTTAAGACATACTCTGAATTTACTGTTACTCCAAATCTGGTCATCAACAACACCGCTGGGTTTCTGAGTGGCAAGAATCAAGTGAACGCCTAAGCTTCGTCCTATACGGGCGGTGCTGATAAGCTGTTCCATAAATTCCGGCTGCTGAGTTTTCAACTCTGCAAACTCATCCGAAATTATAAACAGATGAGGTACCGGTTCCGATACAACCTTATCTCTGTAAAGCTGCTGATATTTGTAAATATCCATCGTGCCTTCATTTGAAACCCGTCTGGCTTCATTGAAAATTGCCTGTCTGCGTCTCAGCTCACTCTGTATTGATATGAGTGATCTTTGTATCGCTGCGCCGTCAAGGTTTGTAATCGTACCTGCAAGGTGCGGAAGCTTGATTCCTCTTTCGGGATCCTCGAATGCGCCTGTTAATCCGCCGCCCTTGTAGTCAATTAAAATGAAAGCAACCTCATCGGGGTGGTAGTTGACCGCAAGTGAAAGGATATATGTAATAATGAACTCGGATTTACCTGAACCGGTCATACCGGCAACAAGACCATGAGGTCCGTGATACTTCTCGTGAAGGTCAAGATAAAACGGTTCTCCCTGAGTATCAACACCTATCGGTGCCTGCAAGCTGATTGTCGGATTGTTTTCCTTCCATCTCGTCAGAATATTCAAGTGCTCAATTTTGCTGATATTGAACATTTCAAGGAATGTTATCATATTCGGCAACGCATATCTCTGACTGCTCAAATCAAGCTCGATATTCGCAATATCTTCCGAAATACCTTCAAGCATATTCTCGTTAATCTTGTCAACGGCAAATACAACTCTTTTTCCCGTGGTATCGTTCTTATCAAATACCTGTGAGTTTGTTCCGTCCGTTTTAACGACAATATTTGTCTCCTTCGGCAAATCCTTCAATTCATTTGTGAGAAACAGAAGGCTGAAGCCTCGATTGCTTTCATACTTCAGCAGCTGTTGAAGCGACTCACATCTTTTCTGAAGCTTTTCGCTTGTTGATATTATTATATAATAAGGAATGTTCTCTGCGTAGTTTCCGTTTTTCCCGTCGTCTTCGCGTACAAGAATATTCTTCTCCATATATGATGAAAGCTCTTTTATCTCGTCATTGTTGGTTGCCAAGAAACGGAATTTTTTATCGTCATCCCAAAAATGAGGAATCCATTTAACAAACTCCCACTCTCTTAAATCGTTTTCATCGGTAATAAGCACAAGCTTCAGCTCGTCGTAGCTGTGAAGCGAAATCGCCTGAAGAATAATTGATTTTACAAGATTGAGCGACTGACCGTAATCTCCGAATACACCGATGATATTATCGTCAACAAACGATATGCTTATCGGAACATCGGGAATGTCCTTCGGTTCATTTCCCAGCGATAACATTGCATCCTGAAGATTATCCTCGTCAAGCGTGAATTTCTTGGGAGGAAATTTTATCTCAGCGTCCAGAGGAACCATACCCACACCGACTCTGAATCGCAGGAAATCGCTTTGACCTATCACTCTCTCCCACAGATTAGGAGACATTTGGGCAATTCTTTCCGCACACATTTCCGGAGCAACAAGATTTTCTTTGAGAATGTCACTCTGCTCCTTGCTTTTTCTTCGGATAACATCACGTATTTCATCAAGATATGCAAGGTACCTTTTTTGACGTTTACCCTCATTGAGTATGCGCATTTTTTTTGCGTGTTTTTTTGTGATTGACGGCCACAAAATCGTACCCGCCATCATACTGACCGCCATCATCAATGTTGGAAATACATTTATCAGCTCCGTTTTTCCGGACGAAAGATTGAGAATTGCCATCGACGCGGAGCTAAGGGATGCAATACCCATTGTCAGAGACGGTCCGAGCGTTAAGGCAAGAGGAACCTTCTCCTCTTTTTCTCTTTGAGGCGGTGCATCAATCTCCACAACAGAGTGTTCAACCTCTCTGTGGAAACGCGGTGAACGGAAAAAGTACTTTTTCGCAGGGAGCTCCAAATTTACATTTTCCGGCCTTTTCTGTATTCTCTGCGGAATATACTCGGAAAGGCTGCTTGAGTTAATCACCAAAACATTGTCGGGATTGTTTATCGCCATAAAATTATATCCGACAACAATTTTGAGTCCCATGATATAGATGAGATCGCCCGCATCAAGATTCTGAGAATCCACGCGGAATCCGTTTACAAAAACTCCGTTTGTGCTTCCCATATCAAAAATCGACCAATTGCTTCCGTCATAGGCAAGCTTCGCATGATATCCCGAAACAAGACCGTTGGCAAAGCATATATTATTATCTCTGTTTCTTCCTATTGTAAAGGCAGACGCCCCGTTTACAACAATTTTTGTAAAGCTCTGTCGGCTTGAATCCATATTCTCCGCAAACAGTATTACCTTTTCGTTGTAATTTGAAATCTTTACATAAAAGAAGCTGTCCGGCAACAGCTCAACCTGCTTGCAAATATTATTTGACGGGTCAATAACACTTGCAAGGCTGTTGCTTTTGACGACCCATTTTCCCTTTATCGCCTCAACACTGATAAGATTTCTCGCTTTTCCGGTTTTATCAATATCGGTTATCCAATATTGTCCCTGAACCTTTACGGGAAGATTCAGGCTGAACATCTGCTTGGATTTTATCAGATTTACAATCATCTTTTATCAACCTCAATACATATCTCATTCTATTATCGTATCGGAATGGGTGTATGTTATTTCATATTCTACCGACGCACTCCCGGGATGCTTAACCCTTTTGTTTTTCCTTAAAAGAATGCTTAAAGCTATTGATGCAACCGCAAACAAGCCGCCGCAGCAAAAGCAAACATCCGAAATGATTTTAATCAATTCCTCTGACATAAATCTCACCTATAAAGTCCTTATCAATATTGCCGAAATGTTATCGCTTTCCATTCTTTGTTTATTCAGCTCTATCAAATCGTCAATGCTTTTTTTCATGACCGACTCATCGCACATTCTCGACGGGTCGAACGTGTAAAATATTTCTTCGGGAGAAATCTGATGCCTGAAGCCGTCCGAGCAAAGCAGGTACAGGGCGTTTTTATTCGGATATCCGTAATGAAATTCCGGTATAACCTCCGCAGAGGCTCCGCAGCACTGGAGCAAAACGCTGCGTCTCGGATCCGTTTCTGCCTCCTGAACGGACAGTCTGCCCTCCGCGATTTCTTTTGCGATAAGCGTGTGATCGTTGGTTATCTGATAAAGCGAATCATATATTTCGTAAGCTCTCGTATCGCCGACGTTCAAGACAATATACTGATCCTGCTTTATGAGCATTGCCGTAACGGTTGTTCCGAGGTTAATACCTTTTACTTTGCCGTATTGCATAATCTTTTGATTCATTCCGACTACCAAATCGTTCCATTCTTTTGAAACGAGCTTCAAATCGAAATCGCCCTCTGCCGGGTTGGACAATTTATTGTCGAGCCATTTTTCAAAAGCCTTTATAACACTTGCACTGGCAATTTCTCCGTCGGACAAGCCGCCCATTCCGTCACACAACACGGCAAGCGTCATTCTCCCCGACGGCGAATTGATCACTTTAACCGTCAGACTGTCTTGATTGGTTTGTTTCTTTATTCCTATGTCTGTGCTTGCCGAAACAATATAGTCCACTTGCCTCACTCATTTCCGGTAATTATAGTCCGCAGCATTGTTCTGTTGAGCTCCGTTAAAATCGTTATTCGGAACGCTCGGCTTGCAAAGCTGAATTATCAACAGAATCCAACCTACTACAGGAATAAGCGAAATGAAAATATATGCTCCGCTCTTTCCGGAATCATGAAGTCTTCTTACAACTATGGCAAGCGACGGAACCAATATTGCCAAAGCATAAATCAATATTACCAATGTAATAATTAACGTTGAATCCATGGTCTTTTCTTCATCAGCTCCACCTACAATTAACAAGCTTGTCATAATGCCGGAAATCATATTTATTGCAAATGAAACCAACACGTTAAAGAGAACAGCAAACCAATACTCTTGCAAGGTCGCCCTTCCCGAGAAATTGGCATAATTTTTGAAGAAAAGCTTTATTGCCTGACCGAAGCTGACCTTCTTCTGTTCCGGATAGGGCGGCGGTGCCATATTAAATGTACCGTTTTGATAAGGATTGTTGCCGTAATACTGTGTATTGTTCTGATTGGGATTGGGATTTTGGTATTGATACTGATTTCCGTTCTGATACTGATAGTTATTCTGATACGGGTTAGAATTTGGATTTGGATTCTGATAATTGAAGCTTCCTCCGACATTCTGATATCCTGTATCGTTAACAATTTTCTGACCGCAATTTGTGCAGAACATTGCACCTTCGATTATTTTAGCACCGCAATTTGGACAAGTCATATTTTCATACCTCCTTATTTTTACACCGAGAAGCTAAAGTCCTCGTTTGCCAAGCGGACAATGTCTCCGCTTGAAAGCTTTATTTTTTCATTTGCATTTATCATTTTTCCGTTTACATAAGTATGGTTCGTCGAGTTTGTATCCTCAACAAAATACTCATCACCCGAGGTGATTATATTTGCGTGACTTCTGCTGATTGCCGTATTGTCCCTGATAAAGTAGTCAACATAGCTGCTTTCTTTACCTATTCTGAACACGGGCTTATTTATGCTGATTTTTTCTCCCGTTCTCATTCGTGTGAGATACGGACCGCTCATATCCGCTCCGCCGCCGAGAACGGTTGTTTCTCCGATTGGACTTAAAACCGTAGTCTCATTGAAAGAATTGTTGATCGGTGCGGCATTTATTACAGCCGGTCTTGCCGGATTAAACTGATTATTATACCCCGGCATCATTCCGTTGTTATTCGGAATATTATTCACCGGAGGGAAGCCTGCGTTGTTTATCATACCGTTGGGCATCGGTCGAGGAGCACCGGACTTCGGTATCGGCGGCTGCGGCGGAGCTGCATTGTCGGATTTATTCTTCTTATCCTTTTTATGCTTCTTTTCCGCATTTTTCGGATTGCTGTCCTTGCTGTGACCGAAGAGCTTTTTGAACAAAGAAGACTCTTTTTTATTCTCGGTATTCTGTGCCGAATTTACGGGCATAGGGGGTCTGTTCGGCATAGGAGGCTTCCCGGGGATTGCCATTCCCGGCTGTCCCGACGGAGTCGGTCTGCCGTTAGGAACAGGCGGAACAGCGCCGACCGGTGGGTTCATTTTACCCAAGTTATTGTTGTTTGCCGCACCTGCTCCGCCCGGCGAATACACCCTCGCTTCAGTGGATTTGCCTGTATTAACCGGATTGAACGGAACTCCTCCGAACTGCGGTTTCGGCGGAGGATTGAAATTAAAGGGTTTATTGACAGGCTGAATGTCTTTTTCCTCTGCACCGCTTATACCCGTCTTGTTAAAGATCTTCGGAGCCTGCTCCATTGAAATAGTGCCGGTAAAGTCAAGCTCCCCATTCGGAGCGGCAGCATTTGAAGCACCGTTATTCAAAACGGGCGGAACATAACTGTTGCCGCTTGCTTTCGGCGGTTCGCTCTTAGGCTGTGCCGTCATCGGGTTGGGAGTCGGAATCGGTCTCTGCGGAGTGTTCGGGAAAGCCGCAGCCACGCCCGGAGTCCAGCAGTCAACTATGTTTTTCAGGTTGTAAATGTTGAAATTATCCGATTCCTCTATATAATTCTTGATTTTTGCAAGCTCGGGAGAATCGTATAAGCCCGAAGAGTTCAACAGCAGTCTGAACAGGTTTGTTACCTCTGTGTTGACGTCTTGAGTTTTGATTATCGGTGCGCATATCATCGCAACCTCGCAGCTTGATATATTGATGAAAATACGGTCGGCATTGAAGTCGAAGCACGAGGTGTCGATCATATAATCATCGGCAGTGCATATCGCCGTAAGAATATTCTTAAAGCCCTCAATTGCTCTTGCGGGGGTAATGTTGCCGGAAAAGAACTGATTTGCCGTCAGCTTTGCCGAGATGTTATATTTTAAGAATCTTCTGCCGTCAAGTTCTGTGTAGAGCACGGGCGCAAATCCGACAATATGATTGTTGGAAAGCATTCCCATTGTCAGGGTGTCGATAACCTCTTTCGGTTCAACCTCGACAACGAGATATGTAACCGGTCCCTGCGTTTCAAAGCTGTAATTCATAAATAAAATCCTCCGTTTCTTTACCCCTCAATTGATTTAATAACGATGCCTTTGTTGAAGAACGGAAGTTCACCGTTCGCATTGTCAGACCAGAAAATATATGCGGTTTGCCCTGTTTCGCTTGGATTTGTTCCTTGCATCTCCCCCTTAGTTCCCCCAGTCACCCTACCAGTGTTCTGTCCGGCTTCAACAGAGCGACCATCAAGATAATTATCGACAAGTCTATAGCGATAAAACCAACCCACTCCTTTGTCGAATGTTATTTCACCGTAAGTATAATCCGATAGAGTGTCCGGCAAATAGTATCTGTATCTACCTGTCGGTATCGTGCGATAACATGCGGAAGTCATAAGATACTTGGTTGTAACCGTTACGGAAGCGGACATACCGTTCGGCGCGGTTACGGTTATTTTTGCGGAACCGATTCCTTTCGCCGTAATTCGTCCGTTGGAATCAACCGAGACAACGTTGCTGTCCGATTTCCATTTGTACGAAACATTTTTCAAATTGGTATCAACCGAAAGCTGAGCTGATTTTTTAATTCCGCTTATCAGAGCAGCACCGCTGCTGCTGGAGCTGCTGGACGTCCAATCGTAATCGGCGTGATTAAACCTCTGACCGCCTATCTTCAAATACGGCTTTTCAAAGTTGGCAATGTACGTACCGCCGCCGACGGGTACCCGTACCTGCTGCCGCTTTGTTCCCGAGCTTATTTTTCCCGTCCATTCAACGAACATATAGTTGTTGCTCTCTGCGTCGATGACAAACGGTGTATTGAAATCAAGCGTAACGCTCACGGTGTTTCCCTCTGCCGTGGTTGTTCGCTGAGTTTTTCCGCCTGCAATAAGAATTGCGGTTCCTCTGCCTGCGGTCTGAACATTGACAGTAAATTTCTTAGGCTTGAAGATCGCCTTTACGCTGACGTCTCTCCTGACCTTTATGCTCAAAGTGTTCTTTGTGGATTCGCCCGAATCAATAACGCCGTTGCCGTTTTCGTCCCAGCCGAGGAAATCGTATCCGCCGGCAACTCTCGGAGTTGCAACGAGCGTTGCGGTATCATTCAGCTTGTAGGTTCCGCTTCCGCTGACACTGCCGTATTCGCTGTTGTTGGAGGTTCCGACAACATAATAATCGGTCTTTACAAAAGATGCCGTAAACGTGAGATCACAGCTTATATTCTCAAGCTTCTTCGGATTTTCCGAGCCGCCCTCAAGCCATCCGACAAATTTGCAGCCGTATGACGGATAAGCGGTAATGGTCGTTGAGGCACCCTTTTTCACCTTAATTGTTCCGCTTGTTGTGCCCATGCTCTCGTTTGCCGATTTAACGGTAACGGTATAGGTCTCCTTACCCATATTGCTTACCCTGGCAGCCTTGGTCATCGGGAACGACTTGAAGCCGAGAATCGGGAACTGCAATTCGACATTGTACCTGACGTAAACAATCGTTTCGCCCGTATCGCCGTTATATGAACAACCTGAAAAATCAATGCCGTTAATGCCGTCCTTGACTCCGTATTTTTTCAGCACGGCGTCGGCTTTAGACTCAGACTCCGCAACGGCGGAAATGAAATTGTTTCTTGCCACCTCAACAATGTTGGCATTGGTGAGCTTTTCGAGTGCCGATTTCGGGATTGATTCGCCGGCATATATATGGTTGGAAACCGTAAGCAGTTTTTCAATATTTTCCTCGGTAGAGCCTGCACGTAGCATTGACTCCGACGAAATAGCATCGGCAGCCTGCAATGTGGCGTGACTGACCGTATTCTGCGCGCTGTAAACTCTGTTAAAGCTCAGAAGAAACAGTACAAAGAACATAAACAGGGTAAGTGTCAGCGACGCTTCGACAGTTAATGCTGCTTTTTCTTTTTTCAATATTTTCACCACCAAATCAGAATCCGACATACTTGGTGCTCGTAAATGTTGTTCCGGCGAAAGAATTTCCGTCCCCATTCACCGAAATTACGGGCAAAAGCGTACTTAATGTTGCGTTCGTTTTCACACGACAGTATGTATAGTATTTTTTTGATTGGAACGATACCGTTTCGCCGAGAACGTGCGCCTGCTTGTACCTCATTTCAATCTGAATAAGATCGGAAAAGCGCATGAGCTTATCGGAATTTGATACGAACCATAAAGCTGCGGCAATATAGTCGCTGTAGCCGGCGTCAAATGTTCCGTCAACAGTGCAGCAATCCGTTTCCGTTTCACCGACGGTTTTCTTAACGGTTTTGACCGAGCCGATATTATTTTTTAAAACGCTCAGAATATCGCAGGTTCTTGAAAAAGAGCTGAATGCGGTAATTCTTGACGGATCAAGGAACAAGCCTGTCTTTGACATCGGGACGCTGACCTCATTGCCGTATGCCGTCATAAGCTCCATATCAATAAGCGATTCATAGTAGCCGAGCAAAACCTTTGTCGCGGCAGGTGCTGTGGATGCAAAGCCGTTGTTCGCAAGACAATTCATATTGTCCACAAACCGCAGGAAGAAGATCATCCAGTAAGCCGCTTCCTGATTATCCTTTTCGCTTCCCGAGCCGTTGAAAATATATTCGGCGCAGGAAGAAACAAAGCTTTCGGACGATTTTGAATCGGTAGCTCCCGAATAGCCGTTCGGGATATAGGTTCTGTTTGCGCAGTGCTTTGCGAGGTAGGAATTTATCATCAGATTTACCTGCGAGCTGTCGCCCGAGGAAAGCTGTGACACGGCGTTACCCATCGCAGAAACAATATTTGCCGCAATATCCGCAAGTCCGCCCGTTCCCGCAACCTGCTGCTTTTTCATCTTTTCGCGAATACCCGAGTAATCTATGCTGACCGATGCGGTGTCCTCATCGTCCTCGTTAACGGCACTTATGTTGCCGATGGACGAAGAATATGCGGGAACAACATTTTTTGCATCGTCAAGCGTCGCCTGAATCGCCTCGACCTCACTGTCGGGAACAATATCCTTTACGGTGCCTGTCTTTGACGGCAGGATTGATGTTACCGATGCCGAAAGGTTAGCCACACTGCCCTCGTCGTATATTTTCAGGTCGGTAAACGCCGACTCAACATAGGAGCAAGCCGCCATAACGAGCCCCGTCGGATTTGTTCCGCCGACAGCCGAGCGAAGTATCGGCTGAACTGTGCCGCACTTTGACATAAACGAGCCGAGAAACTCATTTATGTTGTTTGTATTAACGGCAAACGAATAGCTGCTTTTAAGGTATTTCGATTTTGAGAGAATTTGTCTTTTCAAAACCGAGGGATATGTAAGATTATAGAATCCCGTCATATTTGAATCGGAGATTCTGTAAAGGCAGGTAGCGTTATTGCCGATATAGTCGGCATTCAGATCCGAGTCTAACAGCACATTTTCGCTGAAAGCCGCTTTCGTGTCGTTATCGTCGGTAAATGCGAGAATGCCGAAGCGTTGATAAAGATCCATATCATAATTTGAAAGCACAGATGAAGCCGCACTGATATTCACCTCGGAGAGCTGATTTTTTGCGCTCTGATATCTTCCCGCCTCAATGATGAGTGTGCCGAAGGAGAGCACGGTCATAAGCAACAGCGAGACAAAAACGGTAATAACACCCTGTGTTTTTTTCAAAAAGCCGCTCATTTTGTTTGTCCTTTCGAATTATCGGTTGATAAATCAATATCGTAATTCATATTTTTTGTGTCTTCCGATTTTGTTGTTCTGTAAAGCTTGAATATCACGCCGTAAATCGGATCTTGAGACTCCCTGAAAAGCCAGATATCTCCGTTCTTGTCCTTTATGCTCAGCTCAAGCCATGCTTTTCCGTCGATAACCGCCTGATACGATTCGAGAGATTCCTTGTCAAGCTTATGCATAATCTCATTATCAGGGGTCTCAATGATATAAAAGCTGTCGTATGTTGTACCGAACCTTTCGGAAAAGCTTTTCAGTGCTGCGATGGATTTGGTTTTCAGCTCCTCGGCACTTGTTTTTGTTTCATCGTTATAGTCCGTAAAGGGATATCCCTCACATTCAAACCGGCGGACGCTTTTGTCGGTATTCAGGTCGGCAATGACCATTGATTCAAAATCGAACAGCTTGTAGCCGCTGATTACCGTCACCCCGTCTGTATTCGAAACAGTTAAGCCGTCTTCTTTAGCTTTCTTGTTTATTTCATCGAGAGTGTCGGTGTTTAATATATCGTTTATCTCCGTCGGAGAGCTTGGATTTTCGGTTTTGCTTCCGTCCTTGGAAACAAAGCCGAAAATACGCAATGCGGCTCCGGCAAGCAACAAAACAATGCCTAATGTTGCAAATATAATTCGTAATTTTTTCAAATGAATCACCATAATTTTAATACAGTTCCGGTTGTCCTTTAGGATGTTGCTTCCAATAATTACTCTCCAATGTTTGAGGATATCTACATTTCATTTTTTTGTTATATATCCATAAACCTGCGCAATTTGTTTCGAAACGATTTGCTTTATTAAAGCTATCGTTTGGATGTCCAAAACAGTAGACATCTCTCGCATTATTCCTATATGCATTACATTTAGTACAAACTACATGCTGACAATATTTTGTTTTTGTAGAACCAGAATGTCCATCTAGGTGTGTTGGCGATTTGAATATATGCGTAACACCGCAACGTCCGGTAAAATCATGGTCACCGTATTCAACATGACGATTTCCCAAGATCGCTCCGCAAACTGTGCAACGGTCTACATACTCATACCTCGTACAATCGTTGTTAACAACCTCTCTGTAGCTGCTCGGATGTGTGCAATACCAATGAGCAAAGAGGTTAACATTGACTTTCGGCACGGTATGCGAGAAATACTGACTTCCGTTGTCACGGTCACTGAACCATCCGCTGAAGCCGTAGCCGTAGCGATTCGGAGTCGGCATATTTCCTATCATTGCTCCCGGCACAACGAAGGATCTGTTTGTGCTTACGCTGCCGCCGTTTGCGTCATATTTAACGCAAATGTACTTCAATATGGTAACGCTTATCGAATCGGCGTCGGGTATTTTTGTGCTTGCCTTAAACTCGGCACTGTTATACCACCAGCAATAGAATTTGTTGTCGCCGCTCTCGCCCGGTCCCGCCGGAAGGCTGTTTCCGCTGTTGGAATACGGCTGATTTCTGTGGGCAAAGACCCTTGAAAGCACCGTGGTTCCGTCATAATTCATAAACGACACTACGCAATCATACTCTGCATAGATATTCATATTGCCCGAAACAACGGTATTTCTCGTAAAGGTTTCGCCCGTTTCGGTTTTCCAACGGTAAAATTTCTGCCCGTCCTGCTTGGGATCGCTCGGGAACTTTGTCTGCTCCGCGTTTGAAAGCTTCATCGTGTCGGCAATGCTCATATCGTGCATTACTTCAACGGTTTTCAGCAGAGTATTGCCCTTGTCATAAAATTTGACGGTATAGTTTTCGGTAACGTCAATTTTATCCGCCGCGTCAACGGTGTTTATGTAGTCAAGTATTTCATAGCAGTCCGCTCTTCCCGTCGCCTTGTACCGAATGGTCGGCTTCTCAATTCCGAGGAGCTTCACGAAAGGCAATTCGTAGTCCACCTCAACGGTAACAACGACCTGTGCCCGGAGCAGAGCACCCTTTTTATTCTCGATTTTAACCTCAATTTTCGGCTCTTCCGCTTTCAGAAATCTGCCCTTTGCCAGTCTGTAGCGTGAATACCACTCCGCCTTTTTGGTTATTACATCGGTATACGCCTGATTCTTCATTTTGATGACCATGCCGTCGTTATCGAGATTGGAAACATCTATATAACCGGTCACGGGATCCTTTCCGCTGTTGCTGTAAACCTGAGCAATATTTGACGCAGTTTGATTCGCAGTTGAGGTAATAAGGGTCTGATGGTACATGATAAGTCCAAGGTACGCCAAGGTCACAATTACGACAATAACAACCGTCATAACAAGTGACGCTTCGACCATCACTTCACCCTTTTCTCTTTTCAACAGTCGTTTCAACTATCATTCACTCCTTGGTGTCTTCAACGTAGTAAAGCTGTATGTCCGACCAATAGCCCTTTGACTCAATAAAGCATTTTCCCGAAGTGCTGAAATCAATTACATTGTTAAAGCCGGTGTCTATAACCGTTTTGTCCTCTTTGTTGATAAAGTTCCATACACCGTTTTCACGGACACCTGCCATTCCGTTTGAGAAGGAACGGGCTTCTTCATACTTCGGTTGAATCACGGTTTCGCCGTCGGAATCTACGAAGCCCCATTTGTCGCCGACCTTGACTGCCGCATACGAGCCGTCAACAAAGGCTTTCGCTCCGTCACACGTCAGGCTTCCTACCGTAACAATATCATTGTTTTTAACCGTATAGAGATGATACTTTCCGTTCTCCGCCGCAAAAATCAGATTTTTCGGAGAACATTCGCCCGCGTCGTTTACAACTATATCGGAGAAAGATTTTCCAAGCTGTTCGCCGCTGCCGTCAATAATTTTCCACTCTGTTTTTGAAATCTGCACGGGGGCAATATTGTTGCGATATGTTCCCGCAAACATATACGGACCGCTCAGCTGCTCAACCTTTTCCGTGTTCGGGTCAAATGAATAGAAATAGAAATTTTCTCCCATTTGACACGAGAAAATCAAAGTGTTTTTATCGCCCGACGACACCTTGACAATCGGTGAAGCACCTGTAATTGCCCCATCAAGATATATCTGCTTTGTTCCGAGGTTGTCAACAATATATACGATTTTCTTATCCTCTCCGTCAAGCTTTGAAACGATTGCATATTTAACCGTCTTGTCGCCTACCGAAAATTCATTGCTGAAATTCGTTGCCCAAAGATATTTTCCCGGGATAATGCTCTCTCCGCCTGCGGAAATAATCGAGCTGGCACCGTTGGACTCAACAACGTAATTGCCGTTGCATTCGCTCTTCACATGGTCATACATCGTATAATTCATTTCGTATGTATAACGCATTTTTTCCGTAAGCTCGTTCAGCTTTTTTGACTCAAGGCTCATTCTTTTTGCCTGCTTCAAATAGTCGGCACAAGCCTCATATTCCTCATACTTATAGCAAAATTCACATACCCGCTCATACACTTCGGTTTCCTTATAATAATCCTCAATCATTTCCTCAAGAATCGTATCTATATCGGCTGAGTTCGACAGCTCGCCGTATTCAACGCCCTCGTCCATAACATCAATCTTTGCAATGCACACAGCTGTTGATTTTTTAATGCTCAAAGCTTCATCATACTTTTCAACCGACTTTGCATAAAGCTTTTGCTCCTGATACTGTTGAGCTTTTTCAACACATTTGTCAAACCTTGAGGCTCCTCCGAATGTGCCGGTAAACACAATGTATCCCGCTATCACATTAAGAAAAATTAAAGCAATTATTACAAGCGTTTTATTGTTTTTCATGACTTTCTCTCCTCAGTTAATAACTCGTTAATAAAATCGCGACAACGTAACCCACCGCTATGCACGGGCCGAAGGGGAAAGAGCCTTTGCGACCCATCTTATGAGAAACAAGAAGCACGACGGATATAATTGCCGAAGCTATCAATGAAACAAACAGAGTGCTGAAGGTACACATTGAGCCTCCGGTTATTCCTATAATTCCAAAAAGCTTCACGTCTCCGAATCCGATGCTTTGCTTCGTAACGACAGACACGAGTGCCAATGCGCCGAAGCCTATTGCGAAACCGATTAAATCGTTTTTTGCGACATCCTTTATGCTGTCAAGCGCAAAGAACTCGTAGACATAGATTACCGCACGGAACAGCAGACCGATTATTATCAGAATGTTCGGAATTATCTTTTTCCTGCTGTCAATCAAAGCGGCGAAAAGAACCAAAACAAACAGCCCGTACAATTTGATACAGTTAATAATCGACGTGTTTGAATATAGTGACATCTGCACGACAAACGAAGCTATCGCACAAATGATTATTATCGAAATCATTGCTCCCTTTTTATAAGGAAGTATTTCAGAATTTTTGTATTTTTGATTTTCTTTCAGCTTGAATTCAGAGCTAAAAATGCCCATATATGAGCAATAAATAAATTCGCAGATTACCGTAACTACGCTTACCAGAGAAAAAACTGCGTATTTCATTCAATATCCTCCACATTAAACGGGATCCCTCTCCCACTGCTCATCACAGTGGGAGAGCAAAGTTATTTGCGTTATTATACAGCATCAGCATTAGTCGTTACCTTGTTCAAAAGTCGGCGAACAAGACTGGAAATTGAATCTCTGAAAATAACTGCAAGGGCAATAACAATAACGATAAGAAGAACGATTGCAATGATATTTGTATCACCGTTTTCTTTCTTGAAAAGATTGATTGCCTTATTCTTTGCGTTGCATCCCATAAAATAAATCTTAAAAAGTAAATCTGACATGATATTCACCTCCCCGTAGCTTATTTCTATTTTAAGATACCTTGTTGTCTATATGTCGAGGTTCAGATTTGTCATAATCGGAACCATAATCAGGAACAGAACACCTACAAACATAATGACCAACGGAATAAGCAGCTTTCCCGACGCTAATTCGCCCTTTTTGAGCGTCAGCTGCTTCTTGGACTCCCAAAGGCTGTCGTTCTGCTCCTGGAGTGCAATTGCAAGATCTCTGCTGCCTTTTTCAAGTCCCTGCACAACAATCGAAGTGAACTTTTTAATTTCCGGAGTGCTGCATCTGTTTGCGAAGCTGTAAAGAGCATCCGATTCGGCTACACCGTTTGAAATGTCCTCGTTGACCCTTCTCATCTCATAAGAGAGCAGGGTATCACCGGAAAAAGCCACTTCCTTCCAGGCATCTCTCAGAATCATACCCGAGTTTACAAGCAAGGCTATCGTTGAAACGGCATTGGGAAATTCCAAAGCAAACTGTTCGCTTCTCGTCTTGATTTTTCTGTCCGTCGCCTGAGAATAAAAATAGTAAACAACCGCAAACACGATTATTCCCATAACAAAAAACAGCACGCTGTTTACTCCGCCCACCATTGCGGAAATTGCCGTTATGGCTGTAAACACGAAATAGCTCAGACTGATTTTCTGAGCGTAATAAACCTGTAAATAATAGTCCGCATACTTCTCGCCGTATAACGTCACTACCTGATCTCTTGTCTTCCTTGCCATTGAGGTTTTGAAATCAAACTTGATCAGCTTGAGAATTTTAAAGCCGACGCCGAATATTTCAATAAAGACAAAGTCCTTGGGATCAAGCGGTTCAAGATATTCATCATAATCGCTCGACGTTATCAGTAAAAGTACGAACGATGCACTTGTTAAAATCGACAGTGCAAAAAATACAATTTGAATAATTATTTCAGTCGTCATCCTTTACACCTCGATATTCAGGATTTTTTTGCCTACCAAATAAGCTACAACGAAAAAGCCTATTGAAATTGTCGTTGTGATAACGCCCTTAACCGTTGTGAAATTGTTTGCAAAATCTCCGCCGCTGAGCTTTATCATTGCAACAAGAACAACCGGCATAATAAGCATTATGTTCTGCTCATTTTTTGTCGAAGCAACCTTTGTTTCGATTTCTTCCTCAATGTGAATCTTTGTGCTGAGTATTTCATTGCTGTTTCTTACAACATCCTTGAGATTCGCGCCCTTGTCAAACGCAGTTTCAAACACTCTGCCAAAGGTTTGGATATCCTTTATTCCGCTTCTGTCGCCGAAGTCCATAAGCATACTGCCCACACTGATATTGTTCCGTATGCCGCTGATGATGTTGTTGACTTCCTGAAGAATATAAGCGTCTTCCGGATACTGGATGCGAAGGTCATCTCTTGCTGCCATAAAAGCATTGGGAACATTCCTGCCGGCAGCAATTGACGTTGCCAAGGAATCCAGCAAGGAAATAAACTGCGTCCTCAGCTCTTTTTGTCTCTTATCTATAATCTGCTTTTTTCTGAGCGGAAGAAATACCGTGCCGGCTAAGAATCCGACAAGCACCATTACAATAACATCAAGTATGTAAGTCCATACCGTTGCCTGTCCGAATTCATCCTTCGCCAAGCCGCCGTAAAAAACAAATCCGACAAACGCTCCGACAACGAAGGCAACAAGAAAATAAAGCATTTTTTCATTTGCTTCCATTTTATACGCCTTGTAATTGAGTAACTGCTGGTTTGTTTTCGAAAGAACAAAGAGAGGCT
The DNA here is from genome assembly GCA_963616775.1 of Eggerthellaceae bacterium. Lineage (GTDB taxonomy): Bacteria > Bacillota > Clostridia > Oscillospirales > Acutalibacteraceae > CAG-488. The sequence goes on from CAVELL010000028.1 coordinate 25,963, forward strand.
CCTCTTCTTTTTGTTTTTTTATTTTAAACATCGCTCATCACCCCTTATAGTAATCGATCAAACACATTTGAGAGTGAAAGCTGCCTTGCCATTTGGGAAGGAGAGCAGCTCTCATACATCGGAATTTCTCCGATGACACGGATTTCGTCCGAGCTTTCCGCTTTACCGAGAACCTTATTCCTAATCATCGAAAATTTCGGCTGAATAATATACTCGGAATAGGAATCCAAAATTTGAATTGCATTTATTGCCCTTGCTGTTTTAATCTCGGAAACCATACTTCCGTCCGAGGCAACAACTATTGAATTGCAATTCTCAAAGAACGAAAAGCCCTTTCTGTTCCTCGGAAAATCCATATCAATGACGACATAATCGTATTCGCCGAGCATCTTCAACTCAGACTGCAAGGTAAGGTAATCGTCGGAAGTCAGCTCCAACATATCCAGCGCAACCTTAACCGAGGAATAAAAATATACTCCCGTGCTATCCTGCTTAACAGTGCTTTGAAGCTTTATTTTTCTGTTAGACTTGTTGCTCTTGATTGCATATATTACATCACCGAAATCAAACTGTCCGTCACAGCCGAAAAACGAATCGGAATCCCCGAAATTTTCAAGGTTCAGATAAAGAACCCTAAAGCCTTTATTGGCAATACTGATCGCACATGCAGCAGCGAGAGTCGATGTTCCGGTACCGCCGGCGGGTGAAGAAAACACTATCGTTTTCATCGAATTGTTGCTTTCGCCGATTCCCGTAATATTCGGAATCTGTTCGGAGTAAATACTCAGAATCTGCTTGTAAATAAGCTCCGCCCGCTGAAACTTACATACAGCCTTTTTGTCGTTGTATCTTTCAATATCGCTGCTTTCAACGAGATACGCGAAGCCGCATTTTTTCGGGATCATTGAAAAGTCTATATCTATATTCTCATTGGATAAAAATACATCTATTTTTTTATCATCGAGGCATCTGTACGCAGAAGAAATATCCGTAAAGGAATATATCTCGAGCTCGTTTCCGAATTTGTTATTAAAAATCGAAACTACTCTTTGCAAATAATTTGAATCGTTTTCAAGTATCGCCACTCTGACCTTCATCGCGGTGTTTCCTCCTAAAAAATCTGATTAGAATACAAAATTACCGAAACCGGATACCCTCAATTTGAAATCATTGATAAGCGGATTATCCGTTCTCTTTAAAGAACCCGAAACATTCTCAAGTGTTGTATTTTCGTCTTCCTCAAAGACATACAACGGATTAAGGACTATATGGTCATCCTTATATCCGACCACTTCCGAAATCTCTATGGTTTTTCTTGTCTTATCTCTCAATCTCGAAAGATGAATTATTATATCTATCGCAGAAGCAATTTGCTGACGGATTGCCGGCAGCGGGAGACCTGCGGAGCCCTGCAAAACCATTGTTTCCAATCTGCTGAGCATATCTTCGGTTGAGTTTGCGTGTCCTGTTGATAACGAACCGTCGTGACCGGTATTCATAGCCTGGAGCATATCCAATGCCTCTTCGCCGCGAACCTCGCCGACAATAATTCTCTCGGGTCTCATTCTCAATGAGGTTTTGATAAGATCCTTAATTGTAATCTCTCCGACTCCGGATGTGTTGGAATTTCTTGTTTCCATACTTACCAGATTTTCAATACCTGTTATCTGAAGCTCGGCTGAATCCTCAATTGTGATAACACGTTCATCCTTGGGAATATAATTTGACAAAGCATTCAAAAACGTTGTTTTACCCGAGCCGGTGCCGCCGCTGATAAAAATGTTATACTTTGCGCGAACAAGTATCTCTAACTTTTGTGCGATCTCTTCGGTTATCGAACCGTACTGAATCAGCTTTCCGATCGTCATCGGGGTTTTAGAAAACTTTCGTATAGTCATTGTGGGTCCGCACAATGCAACCGGCGGAAGAACGACATTGACTCTGGAGCCGTCCGGAAGTCTTGTGTCACATATCGGATTGGATTGGTTAACCTCGCGTCCCGCCAGACCTACAATTCGTTGGATAATATCCTCAAGTCTTTTCTGACTTTCAAACCGTTCATTTATTTTATGCAGCTTTCCGTCTTTTTCAATAAAAATTTCGTCGGGTCCGTTTATCATAATTTCGGTAATTGTGTCATCGCCGATAATTGAATCCAGAATCCCAAAGCCTCTGATAGAGCTGTAAACCTGTTGTGCTATCTGAACCTTCTCGTGAATCGGGAAATACCGATCTCTTGTCTGCTCGTCTACGATTTTTTCGATTTCATCGCCGAGCTCTTCGTCGCTCAATTTGCTTAGCGGCAAAACATCGGTTACAATCCGTTTTATTTTAGCAACCAATTCTTCTGAATCCAAGTTAACCATCCTTTACGAAACCTTTATTACAATGATCGTTGCGTTATCCTGACCGCAACGCTGTTTAATCATATCCAAAATTTCACCGACCTCTGCGGATACATCGGTTTTATCTTTGATTGTGTTATACAGATCGTTTGCACTGACAACATCGGTCACTCCGTCACTGCAAAGAATGAATACGTCACCCTTCATCACCTGTCCCTTTGAAATAAAAGGATCAAGCTCCCCTTCTTTATCCGATATGCCTATGTACTGAAGCAATGACGGCTTTTTCTTAATGCCGATTGAATCCAGGAAATCTCTGTCGGTATGATCCTTTGAAACCTGCATAATTTTATTATTTCTTATCAGAAAAGCTTTGCTGTCACCGACATTACATGTAAATACTCCGTTTTCCGAAAAGAGGAAGGAAACCATCGTTGTTCCGATTTGAGAAACCTGCATACTGTGTGCAAGGTCCGCAATTTTCCGGTTTGCCCGATTGCAAATTTCTGTAAGGAACTCACGCTCCGGAACAATCAAATCATCAAGCTTATCCATGCTTCGTGCGAATATTTCTGCCGCCGAGTATGAAGCTTCCTCACCGTAAGACGCACCTCCGATACCGTCAAACACCGCAAATCCTACCGGATTTTTCAAGCTTGTACGGTGACTGATCGGTGCTGTCATTCCGTTATTTTTTTTTACAAGTCTTTTTTTGTTAAAATAAAAATTATCTTCGTTATTTGCGCGACCTGCGCCTATATATGAAACGCATGAAGCGTTCAAAACAATTTCGTTTTCCATTTCTATCACCTAAGCCACTCGACCGCTTTTATCACTGCGCCGGCGGCAACCAATATATAACTGAATATGTAACCCATTTTTTTCAATGCTGTATCATGCAGCCATTTGCTGTCATATCCGTATGCCCAAAACAAAACCGACAATGAAAGCGTCGCCGACTCAATAACCGGACCGTAAGGCGCATGTGTAGCAAGAGCATATATAATTACCGTAAGTCCGCCGTACAAGCAAAGTACTCCGCCGAGACGAACCTCTTTTTGAAGAAAAATCGATACTCCCCCCAGCAGGCACAGCAGCGCACTTACCGACCACACGATGGTTGAGATCATCGCCGTGCTTTCTAACGTGAAGTGATCGACAATACTCAATACGGCAGTGACGGCTATGGCACTGCCTACAGCCCTTCTGTTTCTGCCGATTAAAATAATTGACAAAGCCGTTACAGCTCCAAATATGTTTACATCGGAACTGTTTTCTTTGAAAAATATAAATAAATATGAAATAAACGCAGCTAACGCAAAAGGAACTGCGATGTATCTGCATGCTTTATTAGTCTTATGTAAACCTCTCTTTTTGCCGCCGAAGGCTTCTTGCCTTGCAACATAGTTTCCGTATGCACTTTCATTATTATCGTTATACAATGTATTTTCAGAGGCATTTTCATCATACATAACCTGACCGTGGCTGGTCATATCATTGGTCGTGTTGTTATATGAATCATAGCTTTCGGGAAATCCGCACCGGCTGTTAATGGTCATCTCATCGGCACCGTAATAAAGTATGTTGTTCAACTCGCCGATAAGATCATTCTTAAATTCCGTGGCGGAGGCATACCTCTCTTGGGGATTAAATGCGCACGCCTTTTGCAAAATGTAATTTATACTGTTGCTTACTCCCGAAATCAACGGAAGCCGTTCTCCCCTGATTCTTCTTTCAAATGCCTCTTGCCGTTCGTTATATTTTAAATTCTGTTGCTCTGATTCAATAAACGGAAGTCTGTTTTTATTCAGCAGCTTATACATAACAAGACCCAGAGAATATATATCCACGCTTGAGCCGTATGACTCACCCTTATATACCTCGGGAGCCATAAAATTGAGCGTTCCTTTTCTCGACATATTTGCTTGCGTTTTGTCAAGCTGTCTTGATATACCAAAATCTCCGAGCTTATACTCACCGTACTTTGAAACGAAAATGTTGTCCGGTTTAATATCACGGTGTACAATTTTATTATATTCGCAAACCACAAGTGCCGAACAAATATCAATACCCATTTTCAAAACATCCGCAACAGAAAAATCGGGACTGTTGGTCACTTCATCAAACGGCTTCATCAATTCCATTCGAATAAAAATGTCCCAACCTATCTCCCCTGTCCGTTCGATGATGCGGTAATCGTCAATCGACACAATATTTGCTGCGCCCTTGAGACTTTCCATAAGTACAATCTCGTTTGCAAGATCCTGAACAATACTCTGAAAATAGGCATGTATTTCAAGATCGGACATACCCTGCGCCCTTTCCTGACGAATGTCCTGAGCACTTTTAGGAACACTTAAAACTTTAATTGCGGAGAAGAAAGTCTCCCCGAATTCTTCTCTTGTGGCTTTATATACTTTTCCGAAAGAACCTTCGCCAATAAGCTCACTCTCATGCCATTCCGGCCAAACTTCTTCAATATTCATAGCAACTTACAAACTCCAACAATCTGATAATCCGACAAAAACTATCAAAATGACCAATAATACACTATATATTTTAATATTTGTAAAAAAATTAGTCCACAAACTCAATAAATTGTTTTCAACCAACTAAAAGGTTCAACATAATTTATGTGCCTGATTTCAAGGCTTTCTTATTGTCGTGCACCGTTTTTTTATTATCTGTTATTTGTACCGTCTGAAAGCAGACTTTAATGTTGACATTACTTCATTCATAATTCGGATTTCCTCGGCGGTAAAGCAGCCCGTCAAGCTTGCGGAGTCCTTCGATAAATGCAGACTGTTCGCCAACAGGTCGTCAACGGATTCCCCCAATTCATTGGCAATCAAAACAAGTGCGGATAAGCTCACCTTTGTATGGGCTGTTTCGATATTGCTTATGTGTGTCGAGCTGAGCCCGACTTTTTCTGCGAGCTTTTCCTGTGTAATTTGTTTCTTTTCCCTGCTTTTTTTAATTTCTCTACCCAGTGCAACATAGTCAATAATTTCCATTTATAACCCTCCATGAATTTTTAAAGCAACAAAATTAAAACGAGATATGCTGCTTTCATCAATATGATATCCAAATAAAACAAACACTTGTAGTTTCGATTTGCTGTTCCTTTTTGCTACTTAGCACCTTCGGAAAAATCAAACATAATTACTCATGCATAACAAAATCCAACCGTCTGTCAATGCATACATCGCCTCCGTAGAAATCACAAAAACAGCTTTAAAAATTAACGATTTCAAAATGGTAATTTATCATTTCTGTTTTCCGTATGACAGTTCAAGAACATCGGAATAGGTTCCCATAGGATAGTCAGATAACATACACATAAGAAGGAATGATTCATACGGATTGGCTACATATATTTCCCCCATATTGCAGCCTCTCAGCTTTTGATTTGTGTTTTCAATAAATTCAAAGCAACGCCGTTTTGCGCTTTCCTCTCCATGCATTGCATAAATATAAAAATTCAGTGTTATCAAATCAAATCTGTCGACTTCTGTTTTGCCGACAATAATATCCCTGATGTGCTGTCTGCTCATCCTCTTATTTCGGAACAAGGATGCGAGGGTGGAATACTTGTTCTTCACCAAATTCCCTTTTTCGTCAAAAGGGATTCCGCAGCATACGCATTTTTCGACATCGCCCTCGGTAATATCCGATACCGTGTATTTTTTTGCCGACTGTCGTATCAAGCTTGCTCTTTGTACCTTTTCCTCAAGCGACAGCTTGTCGGAATTTTCGATCCGACCCAAATATAATGCCGCTTTTCTTTCGGACAGTTCTTCTTCATCATAATTTCTTTGTTCAACAATTATTTTGCGAACATCGTCATACAGCTTATCAAAGCACATTCTTGTTGTTGTGCTGAAATGTCTGCCATGATTTTCATTTTTGATCGCACAAAGCCTTTCAACAAGTTCGTTTTCACTGTCAAGCTTTGAAAAATAATCTCTTATCATTACTGTGGAATCGAGCTCACAGCCATCCGCATTATGAAACATTTCCGAATACCTGTTCATTATTCTGAGATAGTCAGGATATTTCAGATGATGCGAATAACAATACCAACAAACTACCTCAAAAGGGTCTTTCATATTGAAATCATATTCCTTTTGAACCTTAACCAAAAACTCGGAAACCTCATCGACCGTCATTCCCAATCCAAAACCGAGGAGAAATATAACTTTTCGACTGACCGACGCCTGCTGCAGCCAGTTTTTTGTTATCATGGCTGTTTTGGTCGTCGTTTCCGTAAAAGATTTCGGCGTCATATTCCGATTGAAAGCCTGTATAATGTAGGTTTGATAAAATTTCAGATCAAAAAAATTGACGTCCGCATCACGGTTGAGTTTTCTCAGAATATATCTTTTCAGATAGTCGCAAAAAGGGATGGGTTTAGCCTTGTTGCACAGGTATTCATATATCGCTTCCGCATCTTTGTTTAAGAAATCCGCATTATCGACAACAGAATAAAAATCATTTTCCATTGCAATAGTAAAATCCAGGTTATTTTCCATGCCTTTTTCCTCTCCTTTTGCGAAAAATCACAAGCACCTCATTGCCGGCAACGAGGTGCTTGATTGGTTTGGTTTATTTTTTCACTGTTCAATCAGAATTGTTCTTGCACATTGTCGGATTTTCTGCGTTTCATCACTATAATTATTACAATTGCGGCGATTACGAGAACCACACCGACTATTGAACCGACAAACAAAGGAGTATTTGAATAGAACAAAATCCAGAAGTTTGTTGAAAGTGTAAAACCAAAGGGATCAAACTCAGTCTTATGACCCGCCTTATCAACAGCAAGGAATTCAATCTTATGCTTCGACGATTTAAGACTGTTATCCACGTTCTTTACGGTAAGTACAAAGCAATTCTTATATGAATCGTACTCACCAACCTTAGTTGATCCGTCGTAAACCACATACACTCCGTTTTCATTGACAATCGAAAGCTGCCTGCCATCCAATTTGATAACGCACTTTTCGATATCGCAGTTGTTGTCGTTTACGTTGATTCTGATTACTGCCTCTTCAGCATTGATACTGTTATGCGAATTAAGTCCGTCAACATTGATAACACCCGACGGATTGTGAGTATCAAGGCAGAAGCTGATTTTACAACGACCGATTGACGAGTTGTCGTTGGTCGCTTTGTCATTGGAGTTCAGGTTGATATCATATCGCTGATCAACCTTGAAATAACTCTTGAAGATTGTGTAAGTATTCTCATACCATACAGCTTCTCCGCCGGTTGTATTTCTTTCTCCCGGCTTATACTTTTCAACACGGAAGTCTTTTCCTTCTGAAAGTTCTTTAATATTACCTCCCGATGCAACAGCAATTTCATAATTTGAAATTTCATCTGCATTGATTTCGGTAACTACAATTTCAGGTGCTTCACTTACATAATAGCTGTCAACAACCTTCTGAGTGCCGTTGCTGAGCATATATGTCGATCCGTTTCTGTTGACCGAGAACATCATCGAATTTGTCGTAAGATCAACAAACGCACCTTTACCGTTAAGTACACTGACAAATTTATTCTGATTTCCGCTGTAATCTGTTGAAACTGCGCTAAGGGTATAGATATCGTCCTTCAGGATGTTGTCAAATTTAAAGCTAAAGCTGTCATTCGTAAAGCTTATATCACCGTTTCCGGTTGCGTTGGTCTTTATCTGACCTTTTTCGTAAAGGAATACGGTTCCGTTCTTTGCTCCGTGTACGATAATCGAAATATCCGACGTATTCACATTCGTATCGGATACCGAAACCACCGGTCTGATATCCTTAGCCTTGTTCGCAGATTTATTTGCAACTCCGGAAATTTTTACAACCGGATTTGTTTTATCAACTACAAACTCCTCCTTGTTGAACTTCTGCGCCGTGCGACCTGAAAGATCCGTTACGGCAACATCAAGCGTATAGAATGAATCATTGCTGAAATTAACCGTTGCGGTATAAACATCATTTCCGGTTTTACTCCACGAAGAAACATTCGGTAAAGCGGTCGATGAACCGTTCTTTCTTGTCTGTGCGGTTACACTGACAACAGCTGCCGAGGGATTAAAGTTGTGCTCAAGAACCGTTATTGTCGCAACTCTGCCGCTGTTATAATAGTTTCCGTTTCTTGCACTCAGATTGTCATACGAAACACTTATCACAGGATTTACATTGTCAATCGTGAACGACTTAGGAACTACGCTGTCGCCGTAATTGACGTCTTTATTCTTATTTCCCGCAAGGTCTGTATAGGAAATATCGAATGTATAATCGCCGTCCTGAGCGAATGTAATGGTTGTCTTGTGAACTGTTCCGACATTTGTCCAGCTTCCGATTGACGGAATAAGTGAATTGTACGTTTGACCGTCCTTGGTCATCTTAAAGATTACATCAGACGCTCTGAAGTTAAGCTCATCAATCGAAACCGTCATAGTTCTTGCTGCCTTGAAATAACGACCGTTCTGAACAGCATTGTTATCATACGAAATATTGATAACCGGAGCAGTAATATCCATCTTGTAGTAAACCTTAAATACGGTTCTTGTTTCATGCGGGTTTCCGGCATTGTCAACATACGATAAAACTACCGGAACATTGTTGTTATTATTTGAAACCGCATTCAAGACGACATCGACGGACCATTCATACGTCACGTCACTCTCCCCGCTGAGATTTACGGTTACAGGGTCAGCCGAGCCGACTGTGTATGAGATGTTGTTTATACCGGCATACTCGTCGGAAATACAAAGCTTAACCGGTAAATCGGCGTTGTAAAATCCGTTTTCGTTTGCGGATCTTCCCGGAACAATGCTATCCTCTGCGCTCAGTGCAATACTATTGTGCTTTTCCAAATCTTCGATAACAAGACCCATGGATTTTGTATATCCGTCTTTACCCTCACCGACCGATTTATTCGCAGCAAAATCTTCTGCCTGAGCATATATATTTCCCTTGAAGTTGGCAGGCATTTTGAATGTATAAGTCATATGACCGTTTTTCTCAGCCTGTGAAACAACCGAAGGAGTTATTTCTTTCACTTCACCGTCGGAATTGTTTGTATAATCAAGTGCATAGAAGCTGATATTCTTAATACCCGATGTTGTGTCATCCGCGTCGATCGTTACGGCAATTTCACCGTTGTAGAAATACTGATATGACTCATAACCAATGTTATTTTCAGTCGTTTCCGTATCGGTTTTGCTGAACTTTATGTCGCTGACCTGCAAAATCGGAGCCGTTGTATCAACAGTAACCTTTTTTGTGTAAGCCTGAGCTTCATTGCCCGAGTAATCCTTTGATGTTACGCCGAGCGTAAAGTTTGCATCCTTCGCAAATTTTACTGTTGCGACATGAATGTCGGCATTTTCGGAGTCGGTTTTCCAGTCGGAAATTACGTACAAGCCTTCTTCCGACACTTCATTTCCGTCAACATCGCTTGCACTCACTGTGACAATGCTATCCTCCGCGTTGAAATTGTGCTCGTTTACAGTAATTTCAGCGGTTACCTCGGTATTATAATAATCGATGCCTGTTTCACTGCTTGCGAATACGGGACTTGCGTTGTATTCAACACTGATGACAGGTGCAATGTTATCGACAATTACTTCAACATTGTTGTAATTTCCTTCGGGTAAATCGCCTACATTTTTCACAAGATCATAGTTCGTCGTTTGTGTAGCGTTAGCCGCATAATCGGTAACAACGGCTTTTATTGAACCTCTGTATTGAGGATCAATTGTGAATGTACTGCTGACTTCCGTTTTCTTTTCCTCAAAGCTTACGGTTGACTTTGTGATTGCGGTATCAACCGAATTATTTGTTTCAAGCTCACCGGAAAACTCAATCTGTGATACTCCGGCAACGGCATCCTTTGCAGAAACAGTGACATCAACGCTTTCCTTGAAGAACAAGCCGAGCGTAACATCATTGAAGAATGCCTTTACGGGATTTCCGCTGTATGTAATCTCGATTACGGGGCCGATTCTGTCAAGGGTCAGGTTATTGTTAACCTCCGCTGCAGTATTTGCGGCATAATCCTTTGATTTGACATTGATTGAATAGTTCTCCTCACCGGTAAAGGTAACGGTCGCCACATAAATATTAGCGTTGTCCTTATCCTTTTCCCAGCTGCTTATGACATAATTCTTGCCTTCCTTATCCTCGGGAGAAACAGTAATAATGCTGTTTTCGGCGTCGAAATTATGTTCTTCAATCTTTACGGTTGCAACCACTTTATCCTCGGAGAAGTAGCTTATACCGGTTGTTTCGCTGACATATTTAGCTGTCTTATCAAATGTAATTTCCTGAATAACCGGTGCTGTTCTGTCAATTGTGAAGTCCTCTGTTTTAGACTCAGCCTCATTGCCGCTCTTATCGGTATAGCTGACAGAAACAATGTAATCCTTCTCATCGGCAAAGCTCAGCTGTGCTTGATAAATGTCTTCGGAGTCCGTTTTACTCCAACCGTAGTCATAGGGATCTGTCTGCGTAACACTGCCGTCAACGGTAATCTCTCCGTTCTTATAAACCACGGTTGATTTCTTTCCGTTTTCATCTTCACTTGTTACGGTAACAACAACGTCTTCACTGAAGAAGTTAGCCTCATTTACCGTAAAGAAAGCGGTTACATTATCATTTGCGAACTGCTCTGTGCCAACCCCGTTTTTCAGCTGCATACTGCCGATGGAGGTAATATTTATATCGCTGATTACCGGTGCCTTGTTATCAACAACAAGCTCAACATTTGTAAACTTATCACTTTCTATAACTTTCGTAAGATCCTTATAGCTTGTGGTGTGCCGATTTGTTGCATAGTCTGTTGCTTCAGCGGTAATTGTACCTCTGAACTGGGGTTCAATTGAATATTCAACCTCGCTCTGCTTTGTTTCCTCCGCCAACTCGTTTTTGTATTCGGCAATGCGCTCATTGACCGATGAAACATTCTTTTCAAGCTCACTGCCGATCCTGATATTTCTGAGACCTGCCGTGCTGTCCGTAAAGCTTACCGTCACCACAACGGTATCCTTAAAGAACAATCCGAGAGTTACTTCATTCAAGAATGCCTTTACCGGATTTGTGTTGTATGCAATCTCGATTTCCGGTGCAGTTCTGTCGACTGAAATTTTCTTTTCCGCCTTAGCTGCATTCTCGGCATAATCCTCAGAATTAACACTGATTGTATAGTTATTTTCACCGACAAAGGTAACGGTTGCGGTATATACATTGCTTTCGTCGGCATCTTTCTCCCACTCGCCTATCGTGAACATACCGTCAGCCTTTGACTCGCCCGAAACTGTAATAATACTGTTTTCCTCATCAAAGTTATGCTCTTCAATCCTTACGGTTGCAACGACCTTATCCTCTGAGAAATAACTTATTCCGGTTTTCTCGCTTGTATATCCTGCCGTTTTATCAAATACAATTTCACGGATAACGGGAGCGGTCTTATCAACCGTAAATTTCGCACTCTTTCCTCCGGCAACATTACCTGTCTTATCGGTATAGTTTACAGTAACGGTATAATCGCCATCCTGCGTAAAATCAAGAGATGCTTCTTTATCTTTCCATTTGTAACCGTAGGGATCTTTTTCTCCTGCTCCAAGCAGATTTCCGTCCGCCTTAATTACACCGTTTTGGTATGCGGTGACTGTTTTGTTTCCTTCAGAATCAACCTTTGTGACCTCAACCAAAACATCCTCGCTGAAGAAATTTGCTTCGTTAACTTCAAAAGTCGCCGTAACATTGTTATCTGCAAACTGCTCTGTACCGACTCCGTTCAGCTTGCGAAGCTTTCCGTCGGTTGTGAGCTTAATATCGCTGATTTCAGGAGCAATTGTATCAACAATCACTGCAACATTGTCAAAGCTTCCGTCGGGTAATTCTCCTGCATTCTTGACAAGATCATCCCTCGTTGTCTCTGTTTTATTCTTTGCATAATCGGTTACAACAGCCTTAATCTTACCTCTGTATTCCGGATCTATAGAGAATGACTTGCTTACATCTTTCTCATTTTCATTAAACGAAACTGATGATTTTACAGTCTCGGCTTCGTCCGAAAAATCAATAGCCAAAATACCCGCTCTATTATCCGTTGCCGAAACAGTTACGTCAACCTTCTCTTTAAAGAACAAACCGAGAGTCAGCTCATTAAGAAATGCTTTTATGGGATCTGTGCTGTATTCGATTGTGATTTTCGGAGCTGTTTTGTCGAGTACAAGCTTTTCATTTATTTCTGTCGAATGACTCAGATCATCCGTCGGCTTGACATTGATCGTGTACTTATCTTCAACAGAAAGTACGACCTTTGCAATATGTTTGTTTTTATCCGCATTGCTTACAGTCCAATCACCTACGGAATAGCCGGTATTTTCGGCGTTTTCGGGTGTAACCGTAATCACACTGTCTTCAGGTACAAAGTTAAGCTCCTGAACAGTTACTGTTGCGGTAACTGTCTGTTCCGAAAAATACTTTCCGTTTACAGAACCTGTATTCTTTTCGGTTTTGTCGTATGAAACCGTAACAACGGGATCAGTTGTGTCCGAAGAGAATTTATAAACCGCCTCGGATTCATTTCCTGCCTTATCAATAGCCTTAACGGTAATTATGTAGTTTCCGTCTTTCTTAATCGTTATTGATTTGGATGCAGAGCTGCCGTTATCGCCTGTTGCAAACGACCTTGAAATTTCAAAATCATTCGCTGAACATAACTTTCCGTCAAAATCGGTTATCGAAACTGATGTAGTATCACCGTTAAAGTTGTCTTCAACAATTTTAACCGTTATAATAGGATTTGTATTAAAATATTTAATTCCCTTAACTGCATCGTCGATTGTCGGTTCCGAATCAGCCGCAAAGGATATGACCGGATCTGTTTTATCAATAACTATACTGTAATTACTTGCGCGCTCGCCTCCATTTCCGGCAACATCCTCTGCAACAGCAACAAGGTTGTCGGTGTTTTTGTTGATTTTAAAGGATACGGTTTCTTGCGCTTTTCCCGATGAAAACTCCTGTACACAATCATTTTCGTTCTCATCCTTCAGCAACTTCCTTGAATTTCCTACAACCTCATAAAGAGATATCTTCTTAATTCCGGAAACAGCTGTCTCTGTTTCGGATATTTTGTCATTCGCAGAAACCGAAACGGTAACAGTTTCTTTTGAGAAAATGAAATTGATAAATTTCTGCCATAAACCTTCTTTAGCTTCCAAGTTAACACTCGGAGCAGCTTTATCAACCTTAATGCAATGCTCTGCTTCTTCACTTTCGAGTCCGTTTTCACCTATAGCCTTGAACTTGATCGTTTGGTCAACATTAGAGTTAAACGGACCGACCTCGGAGGAATTAAGCTCCGTATATTCTCCGCCGTTTATGCTGTAGAAGTACTTAACCTCGCCTTTGTTGTCCTCGTTAACGGAAAGAACAATCTTCACACTCTTGTTTGTCCAGACACCGCTTTCTATATCGCCGATAACGATGTTTGATTCGTCAAGCGTCTTTGCGGCAACAGTAAGCACGGGAGCTTCCTTATATATATTGCCGACGTAAATATCCTTTCCCGTAGAATTTCTCGATTTAGTAAGAACCTTTACTCTGTAATTTGCATTCTCCGAGACAATAGCCTTATGTGCGTTATCCGATTCCGAGAAAGAGAAAGCGGAATCTCCGTTCTCCGACTTGATTTCGACTTCTTCTTCATTGGCAGCACCTAAGTTTTCAACTCTGTAAAGTTTTATACTGTCCAGTCCGCTGTTGATGTTCTCAATATCGCTTACCTTTAATTCAACCTCCGTAGAGAATCCGGTTGAAGCTTCAAGAGCAAATGTCGGCTTACCCGAATCCTTAACAACTGTCAGGGTAACGCTTTCTTCGCCGTCGGTATCGAAAATAAACTTATATGTACCGTCCGGGCAAAGCTCTTCAAAATTATTTATCTTTTGGAAAATGTTATTATCAAAAACGAAGCCTGTCTCGGAAGAATAATTTGCGACAGTGAATCTGTCAATCTCCGAGTTGTTGTATGAAACAACCACCGAATTGATTTTTGTTTCATTGGAAGCCTTTGCACTTAATGTAAAATCGCTTTTTACATAATAGTTTCCGTCGCTTTCGTTTGCCGTCACGGTGCTTCCGTCGGAAACAACCGTCATATCCCAACTATTTTCCGCGTTATTTACTTTGAAAACAATGTCCTTTTTATCATTGTCAACCTCTATTGCGATTTTACCTTCATAGCTGTTGCCGACAATATCCTTGGCAATGGTATAAATGTTGTACTCGCCATCCTCCAGATTTGAAAATCTGAAATCCGCGGTGAATATTTTTCCGTTATTATTCACCTGTCCGAAGCTTACAGCAATGCCCTCGGTGAGGTCTGTTTCTCCGGCAGGAAGAATTACGCATTTAATTGCTTCGCCGTCCGTCGTTGACAAACCGGAGCAATTATCGGTCACGGTCAAGGTTGCCAAATACTTTACGGAATTTACATTGACAAGTCCGCCCGTAATGATATCAATAAAGCTGTCAATGGCATTTTCCCTCTTTACGGTAAGTGAAACGGTCGGTGAAATCTTATCAACCTTAATCTCCTTTTTCGTTCCCTCACTGCGTACACCGGCATTGTTTTCAACATAGAATATATATTCCGGTGCACTCGTTGTATCCGTGTTGATTTTTATTTGATACTCATTATTATCATTGAGTTTAATCTCGTTTTCCACACCGTTGTTTGTGTAGTAAACCTTTTTCACTCCGGAAGAACCTACTTTTGCCTTTACGGTTGCAACAACCTCTTTTGCCCAATCTTCCGTTGAAAGGGTTACATCTGCAACCGGGGCGGTTTTGTCAATTTTTACATCAAAAGCCTCTGTTCCTTTGGAGTTTCCTTTTGCATCGGTGGCTGTAAACACATAACTGCCGCTTTCTGTTGCGGTAAATGTGTTTCCCGTAAGTGTTGATTCCTGTTCGTCATCCTTTTTAACTTTAACACTTGTAGCCAAGGTTCCGTCATCGTTCGGAACACCGCCCGCCGTATTCAGGGTGAATACTACGTCGTTTGATGTAAAAGAACCAAAGCTGTAATCATTTTCGCCGTCCTTTGCCGAAGCGGAAATTGAAATGCCGTCAACAGCAACCACATTAAACTTCATCTCTGCCGGAGTAAAATGACTGTCCTCCACCTTAACCGTGTACTCTTTAGATTCAAAAGTTCTGAGGTCGTCTATTTTCCAAACATAACTGCCGTTTTCTCCGGTTCTTGAAGCACCGTCTCCCATGTAATAATCCAATCCGTTAAGGGAAACCTTGTTGCTGTCTCTGTTTGTTCTGACTTCAATGGAAAACGCTGCGTCCTTAACCACATATTTCGGCGACGTAACGCTGATTTCCGCGTCGGGATTATTCTCAAATGATACCGATACCGACATCGGCTTTTCAACAAGTATATCTTTTTTACTCTCTTTAACTGCCGAAGTATCCTCCGAGCCGTCAATTGAGAGCTTTGAAATATGCTTTCCTTCCGGAGCCGAAACCGTGTAGCTATCACTGTTTAAAACATACTTCGATGTGTTCGCGGAATCCGCGTCATCCACCTTAACCCAGTGGTAAACCTCGGCATTTTTAAGAGCGTTAAAGAGCTCGGCACACTTAACGCTGCGGTTATAAACCTTAGCTCCGGTTACAGCAACAATTCCGTCGGTTGCACCGGTTATTTCTGTGTTTTCGGTAACGGTGAGCTTGTCATTCTCACCGATTTTGAATGCCCTGCTTACCTTGAGGCTCGGTACAGTGTCCTTGTTATCGGATTCAACCGTAATATCCGAACCCGCAGTACCGCCGGAGCCTGCAGTCTCGCTTGTTTTTACGGTAACTACTGTTCCGCTCTTTGCAATGACAGAAGGAGAAATTTCTTTTTCCTCATAAGAATACGTTTCATCATATCCGAAAATACACTGCGTACCCTTAATGAACAATCCTCCCGCAAAGCGAATCGAGCCGACAGTTTCGGTGCCGGTTTCCTCGTTATGCTGCTTTTGGGTAACAATTTTTGAGGTTGGGTCTACTATTACGGCACCCTCGATCGTCAATGCCGCCGTAACGGTAACGGTAACATTCGCGCCGATACTCCATACCTCATTGGCGTTGATAACAGTATCCTTGTCAATTGTAAGATTTTCAGACACAGTTTCGGTTACTTCAATTACCTTAGGATTCGTTCCGCTTTCACCGGTTGCAAGAGAAAACGGCATAACGGAAATTACAATCATCACAGATATGATTATTGCAACTATCCTGCTGAAAATCTTTTTGGCTGAACACTTCATCGCTTATCATCCTTTCCGCTGTTTTTATTTATATTTTTTGTTGCTCTGTAATTCAGACCGTCAAAAATGCTGTGTAATGAAAAGCCCCATAAGGCTGCAAACAATCCGGCAATCTGCAGAACTGTTTTTGCCGAAGCTTTGATTGATATTGAAACAATAACTGCAATCAAACCGATTACGAACAAACAAAAGGCCGTAACGGATTCTTTGTTTTTGAAGAACGTGATTACGCCCGGCAGCTTTCCTTCAACATTTAATCCTGCTTTTTGTCGTATCTTTGACGCCAATATAACCGATACGATTCCGAGAACCAAGCCTCCCCAAAACATAGCGACAATTATATAGCTTACAAATTTCTTTCCGTTAGTAACGTCAAAATTTTCCGACAGAGGCGTCAGCAAAACAGCTCCTGAAAAAATTGTAAAGGCTGCCAATGAAAGAAAATTCATTTTTTTCAGTTTTTCCAATTTCATTTCACTCCTCAATAAATTATTTCCTGAGTGTTTATCAGTTTTATCTCCTGCAGCACAGAAACAGCAACCGTGATAACAGCGATTTCGGGCTGCTGTACCGCGTCGGCCGAAGCCGATACGCCTGTCTGAGCGGAACCGTTCAAAACTGTCGTTTCGTTTGCTCCGCCGCCGAGAACCGTGGTTTCCGATGCATGTGTATTTTCTTGAGACAGCACCGTTGTCTCGGGATTTTCGTTCTGTCCGTTTTCGAGTAATGCGGTTTCTTCGTAACCCGAATATAAATTTTCCGAGCCGATCTTTTCCGTACCCACACTTCCGCCGAGAGCGACTGACCGCTTCTCAAGGATTTTACCCGACGGCGATATTCTGTCTGTCAGTTTTCCGCGTTTGGAGTTAACCACACTCGGCTTGTATGCCTTGTTTCCGGTTTTTTGATTTTGTGATCTGATATTCTCGATTTCTCTTTTTGCCGTGTGTCCTGTCAGGTCTCCGATAACCTTAACCATATCTAAAACAAAAAACAGTACAACGCTGAGCACAAAAAATACGCCGGAAATGATAAAGCATACCAATGCAACAATCTCATATGTAGTCATAAATTCACCTCTTGCTCAGTACGGTTACCTTTTGTTGGCATACTCAAACTGTTTCCTTGCTTTTTTTACCGATTGCAAAACATCCTCGGCATCCTCCGAATTTACGCCTTCAAGGTAATTTATCATCTCATCATAAGCTTTAATTACCTTGTCATAGCTGTATGAATTGCCCAGACTTTTTTGCATCTCCTGATTGTTGCTGTATAAAATGTAGCTTCCGTATTTACAAACGGTAATTTTAAATCTCTCATCTATTGAATCATCTTTTAAATCGTTGACGAAATCACCGCTGAGATACTTCCAGCTCTTCTTGTAATCCTTACCGGCATTTATATCCGCAATGCTTGATCCGGCAGCCTCCTGTGAATTGTTGTTGTTCAAAAGATCTTCGCTGAAGTCCCCTAAATTTAACAGAATATCAATTACATCATCGGAATAATTTATATCGCTCAAAAATTCCTTGTCGGCTTTTTGAGCATACTCTTTTGTGTTGCTGAACCATGTTCTTGCTCTTGTCGAGCCGACTACCGAATCTGCATAAACACCGTCATCACTGTAATAGCTGAAAATCGTAAGTCCCATATTATAGCAAAGCTCTGCTTTTTGCTCATCGCTCTTTATGTCCTTTTTAATAAGCGGCTCAAGCGTATTTATTGTCTGCATTTCCTCGGGGGATATAATTCTGTCCTTAGCGTAAAGCAGCCTCAGCTCGTCGAATGCTTCAAATGAATCAGAGTATTCCGTTTTAATTGCATTTATCAGATTTTTCTCTCTGACATCATCGTGATAGGAGGTATTCTGACCGTTGGCAAGATAATCGAAATATTCATTTTTCTTTTGCTTGCTTTCCAATGACAGGCATCCGAAGGCTCCGATCAGTGCCGCAAGCATCAGCGAAACCGACGAAACAAATAAATTCAGCTTTTTCTTCTGCTTTTTTCGGTATCTGTCATCAATTTCTTCATAATGCTCAAGTGCATACATCAGCTCGGAGCAGGACTGATATCTGTCCTCCGGATTTCGCTGAGTGCATTTTATGATTATTCTTTCGAGTCCGCTTGAAAGCTGCGGATTGATCGACCTGATCGGTAAAATCTCGTACGGCGGCTCACACGGATTACAGCCTGTAACAAGATGATAAAGTGTGGCACCGAGGCAGTAAATATCCGTTCTGGCGTCGGTCTGTCCCATTCCGCCGAACTGCTCCGGTGCGGCATATCCGACTGTTCCGAGACAGGTTGTGTCGGCAAGATTCTTTTCTTTGAACTCTCTTGCCGTACCGAAGTCAATCAAGGTAATATTGCCGTCCGGCTTCAGCATAATATTTGCCGGCTTCATATCGCGGTAGATAATCGCAGGATTTCTTGTGTGAAGATAACCCAACACATCGCAAAGCTGCTTTGCCCACTCAATGACAAACTCCTGAGGCTGTGCGCCGTATTCGTCAAGTGCCTTGCTCAACGGATTGCCTTCGATGTAATCCATAACGATAAGGAACGTGTCCTCATTTTCAATTACATCTACGATACTCGGCAGGTTGGGATGATCCAATCTTTTGAGCATTTCGGTTTCAACAATAAGTCCCTGTCTGACAACCTCAAAGTCTTTTATTCCGTCCTTACGAACCTCCTTGATTGCCCACGTCTTATTTGCTTTTTCGTTGATGGCCATGTATACGACGCTCATTCCGCCGTGACCGATTTCACTCAATACCCTGTATTTACCGTCAACCAGGGAACCTATTTTGAGCATTATTATCCCTCCTGATACGACCGAATCAAAGCAACCGTAATATTGTCTCTCTCCATCCTTGCTTTGTTTGTTTCAATAAGATATGTTGAATTTGAATACATGGTCTCTTCGTTGCAAAGAGCGGCAGGAGAAAATGCATTTAATATTTCTTCCGAGGTTATTTCATGTCTGAAGCCGTCCGTACAAAGTACAAATACCTCATCCGGATACACATCTCCCGAAAAAAATTCGGGATACACGGTTTCTGATGCGCCGACACATTGGAGCAGTACGCTTCTGCGCGGATCATTTTCGGCCTGTTCCTCCGTGAGCTTGCCTTCCTCCACCTCTTTGGCAACCAGGGTCTGGTCCTTTGTCAATAAGTACAAGCCGTCCGTCACGGCATAAGCTCTTGTATCACCGACATTGGCTATCAGATAATTGTTTTGTGAGACAAGCATAGCGGTAATCGTCGTGCCTAATGACACTCCGTTTCTGCGCCCGTAAAGTCTGATTTTTTCATTCAGCGAAACAATAAGACTGTTCCACTGAGAACGCACAAAATCATAGTTGATGCCGCCGTTGTTATCAAATGCAACCGATATGCTTTCTTTTGCCCATTTTTCAAAAGAGGTTATTACCGAAGCACTTGCAACCTCGCCCTTTTCCAAGCCGCCCATACCGTCGCAAAGCACGGAAAAAACAGCTTCTCCGAACGAAGTCTGAAACTTACACATGAACAAGCTGTCTTGATTTGTTGTTTTTTTTATGCCGATATCTGTAACCCCGGAAATCGCAAAATTCAATGTTATCCCTCAATTATCGTTATTTTCTGACAATAACCTATTTTGAAAGCATTTTATCACTTATCATTGCAAGGTACCATAAACCACAACAATAGTTGGAATATATTTTACAAAAATATCATTCATTGTTGCTTAATGTAATGCTATGTCGGCAATTAGTTTCTTGCATAATTATTATAATATTGATAAAAGTTCAGCCAATTTGCCTATTTTTGACCTCATCTCATATTTTTGACCTCATCTCAAAGCCGTACCGAGAAACACAGTCATAAGCGGCAAACCTTTTACTCAGTTCAAAATTTAAGGCAACACCGCCGGTATGACACTGCGGCACACGGGAGGTTAACCCGTTTCAAAAGAATTGCGGAAATCAAGCCGACATTTCGGAAACAAAAAAAGCATTACTGACCTTTTACAGTCGGTAATGCCGTTTCATATACTGATTTACAGACAAGCTTCGGAAATCACCTGATGTGAAGAAGCAGGTCGTTGATATCTTTTGCGATTTTTTCGGGAGGCTGTGCCCAAATAACATATCTGTCGCCGCCCTTTTCGTCCGGGTTCCACAAGGTTCGTCCTCTCTCATCAAAGCGGACGCAGCCCGCTTCGGACAGCTTAAAGTGCGGACAATTATCATTGACGGCGTGTTCCACCGTCAGAAGATCCCAGCTGTATCTCCGCCCGTCCTCCGTAAAAAGCTCATAGGCACGCTTGACGGGGTGCTCCGAGCCGATACCCGACCCGTCCGGAATACCCGTTTGCACCAATCCGGCTTCAAGACCCAAATACTCCTTCGGCGTTTGCCAATTCTCGGCAACATTACGGGCGGCTTCCACATCGCAGACAACATTAAATTCCGAAATTTCCGCCGCGGAGCTGCCGGTCATCTCCTTCAGCCTCGCAGCGGCTTCGGAGCCTTCTGCATTAAAGCAGCCTGCCATCATAACAAGTCGTGCAACCTTTCGGGCAACCAATTCCCTTCCGTTCAGCTTTGAATATTCGTCTGCCTCCGAATCCAGAAGAGCCGAAAGGTTATTCAACGGACCGATAGAAATAAAATCCACACTGTGATCCGCCTGCCCTGCAAGGATTCTGCGATACATATTGCAAGCGTCCTCCGGTTGACAATCCCGATAACGATTGGGAAATTCCTCCGTGATTGCTTTATTGTATACGGTGCAGCTTTCATCGCACAAAAAGCCGGAAGCTTTACAGGTACCGATTTCAACATCGGGTCTGCCGTAAAAGCGACATACAGCGTCTATCGTACCGACTCCGTAAATATTGGAGGTACAATGACCGACGCCGAGAATCCTGCAAAGCCCGCGATTGGCATAAATATTCAGCATTGCCAGCGCAGCCACATCGTCGCAATCGGGACCGATATCGGTATCAATCAAAATATTCTTCGTAAGCATCACTTTGTCTCCTTTTTTCACCGTTAATCAACACATAACCGCTGAAAATTGTGCGGCATTACCCTAAATTTATATCATAAATCTATGATTATTGCAACACATTTACGTACTCTGTTTTTCCTCTTAATATACTTCCCATCAAAAGTGTTTGACCGCAGGAACGGTATGTTATGAAAAAGCACCGATGAACTTGTTAAAAAAGGTGATCTGTGCCCACATAGCAACGGGCCACCTTGTTTTTACACCACTGTTTCAACCTTAATAAGGTTCGTATTTCCCGATATACCGTTTGTAATTCCGCCCGTAACGATAATACGGTCTCCCGATTTCAGTCCGAAGGTAGATATCGCTCTGTTCTTTGCGGCGTAGAAAAGAACATCCGTGGAGTCAAAGGTTTCGCAGAGAACGGGAGTCACGCCCCACGACATCGACAGCTTGCGCCATGTCTTTTTGTCAACGGTCATTCCCATTATGTCCACGGGCGAGCGGAAGCGAGACACCATACGGGCTGTCATTCCCGAAAGGGTACAGACCGCAATCGCCTTTGCGTCAAGGTCTATCGCCATTCCGCAGGTTGCGTGTGATATCGCGTCAACCGGATTTTTGATTCTGAACTCGGTGTTCCCGAAGCGTTTTGCATAGTTTATATTCTTTTCCGTTTGAAGGGCGATTCGTGCCATTGTGTCAACCGCCTCAACGGGATATTTACCGGCGGCGGTTTCGCCCGAAAGCATAACCGCACTTGTTCCGTCATACACTGCATTTGCAACATCGGAGGTCTCGGCACGGGTCGGGCGCGGATTGTGAATCATCGACTCAAGCATTTCCGTGGCGGTGATAACCCGTTTGCCGAGGAGACGGCACTTTGTTATCAATGCCTTTTGAATAATCGGAAGCTCAACGAACGGGATCTCGACGCCCATATCGCCGCGCGCAATCATAATTCCGTCACACTCGGTACAGATATCGTCAATGTTGTCAATTCCCGTGCGGTTTTCAATCTTGGCTATAAGGTCGATTTTGTCGGCATTGTCGCCCAGAAGTTTTTTTATATCGAGAAGATCCTGCTTGCACGAAACAAAGGAGCACGCAATAAAATCAACGTCGTTTTCAATACCGAACTCTATGTCGGAGCGATCCTGTTCGCTGATATAATCCTGCTTGAGGGTCTTTCCGGGGAAGCTCATGCTTTTGTTGTTGGAAAGCTCTCCTCCCGTGACGACCTTACAATGAATATCGTGACCGTCAATCGCGGTTACTTTAAAGTTAAGCAAAGCGTTGTTCAGAAGAATCGTGTCGCCGACGGCAAGCTCCTCCGCAAGACCGGCATAGCTGACGGACACGCGCTTTTCATCACCGACAACTTGATCGGTCGTGAACGTGAATTCGTCACCGTCCCCGAGAAATACCGAGCCGTCGCGGAAGCTCTTGATACGGTACTCGGGACCCTTTGTGTCCAGCATTATTGCAAGCGGAACATTCATCTCCTCGCGAACTTTTTTGAGCATTTTTATTGTTTCAAGGTGCTCGTCATGGCTTCCGTGGGAGAAATTCAAACGCGCAACATTCATTCCCGCCTTCACCATTGCAATCAATGTTTCTTCATCCCTGCACGAAGGTCCGATTGTGCAAATAACTTTGGTTTTCCTCATATATTCATCAATTCCTTATATAAAATTCAAATCTTACCCATTGTAGTATTTGTGATATTATATCAATATATATTTCCCGTGTCAACAAGATAAATCGGGCAAGCTGCGGAAACTATTTTTCGTCTTTCTCCTCGGTCAGCTCGGTTTCGAAGCCGACTTTTTGACATATATTTTCAAAGCAGCTGTATTCGCCTGTAACCGTACCGTCCTTAAGCTCCGTTTTTTGCGATATAATTTGTGAATGGAGTGTTTCGTTATAGCTTTTAAGCGCGTACTCGTTCATTGCCGAAAGCTCCGAAAAAGCTTTATCGTTTTCTTCACTTTGCTGTTCATAATCCGTGTACTGCGTGTAAAAAATCCCGAACGGCATTTTTATCCCGTGGATATAGAGCCATGACCTGTGGCGGTAGACAATATCCGCTTCCCTGCGCTGCGGAAGCGACAGCTCCCTGCCGAGAAAATACAGCGAAAAAATCCTTCTTGTTTTCGGTTTAAGTGCGGTAATTTTATCTTTCACAGGTACGGCAACCCTGATTACCGTGCGAGCAACCACATATCCGTCGGCATCGGTAAAAACCGACATTCCGTTTTTCACCTGACTGACTCCGCTGACGAGAAGTCCGCCCTGCATAACCGTCTGTCCCGACTTTGTCGCCGCCGAGCCCTTGTACGGTTCGATTATCTCCACCTGACCGTCCTTACGAGCGACTATGTTTGAAGTACCGAAGCTCTGTTCAACTTCCGGACGTTTGAGAGCCTCCCTGACCTCAATTTCCGCAACCGAACCGTCAATGTTGATTGACGCCCACGAAAGCTCACCTATGCTCAGCACCGCATCCGAGTTGATTTTGCTCGCGTCAAGCCTGTTCTTCCGCACGCCTATTCGAAGTCCCGCGTCGGAAAAAATCTGCTCGATTTTTTCGTCGCTGACGGTCGTGTTTCCGTGCACATTTACGACCCATATTCGGTTGGACATCAGAGTAAGAATCAGTATCACGGCGACCGGTCCGACAAAAAGTCCGCTGTGGCTTTCATACCTGTGGAGCACAAAAGGCAGCCCGACCTTCCTTTTGATTCTGACGGTCATTCCGCTCGCCTTTGCCGACGCTTTAATTTTTTTGTAGCCCGAAACTGTTGTGCAGGCAGTCAGTCCGCTCGGTCTCTTTCTGATACTCCGCAAGGGTATTCCGTTTGCGGTGCACAGGTTTATGAAGCGTTCGGCAAAGCCTCCGCACGCCGTGAAATAAACACAGCCGAAAATCAGCCTGAAAAAGTTAAAAAGCATAGCCCCTCACCCGCAAAACTCCATTGAAATAATGTTCCCCTCAATAACCGCCTGCTCCAAAGAAAGCGATTTAATTGTCAGTCCGCTTCCCGTGAATTTGACGCTGTTTTTCCCGAGCTTCAGCCTGATTACCGTGTCGTCATACTCCGTAACGCTCTTGCAGCCGTCAACCGTCGCGCAGCAGTTCGAAACCATCTCAATATGACTGCAATTTCTGACAACATCCTCGGGCAATTCAAGCTTTTCACATATTCTGTGCGCCAGCGGCGTATTGCATCGGCTGTAATCCTTGCGATCCATTTTCTCACCCTATCATAATCAAAAGTTTTTCTCTCATATATATTTACGGGTGATGAGCTTGAATAATTACAAAAAACTGATTTTTCCTACCCTTATCGCGGTTGTATGCATTGTTTTGTTCTTTTCCAATCCGTCGGATGCCTCTGCCGGGGTAAGAGACGGACTTTTCCTCTGCGGCAACACGGTGATTCCGTCGCTGTTTCCGTTTATGATTCTTTCGGATTACCTTGTCCGTTCGGGAGTGAGCTCCGGCTTGGGAGAGAAGCTTTCGCCTGCAACGCAAAAAATATTTCGTCTGCCCGGCTGTTCGGCGTGCGTTATTCTGATGAGTCTGGTCGGCGGATTCCCCGTCGGAGCGAAAATGATATCTCAGCTTTACGACAGCGGAGAGCTGACAGAAAAACAGTCACAAAGGATGCTGCGTTTTTGCGTCAATTCGGGACCTGCATTTATAATCGGTGCAGTCGGCGCAACAATGCTGTCCGACAAAAAATGCGGGATTATCCTTTTTCTGTCCCAGACCGCAGCCTCCCTGCTGATCGGATTTTTTTCTCGGTTTGCCGCTCCGAAGACTGCGCTTTCCGACAAAAGAATTAAATCAAAAATCAATCCCTCCGTCCTCACGGAGTCGGTTGCCTGCGCCACTGATTCAATGCTGAATGTCTGCGCTTGGATACTTCTCTTTTCGGGCTTCAGCCGCTTTCTGCTTAATCTTACAAAAATCAGTCCGCTGTTCAACGTGTTGATTCTCCTCTCCGAGGTAACAGGCGGCTGTTCCTTTGCCGCAGCGAAGCTCCCCGTATTTTTCATCGCTCCCGTTCTGTGCTGGTCGGGCTTCGCCGTGCATCTTCAGCTTCTTCCGTATATAAAAGGTATAGGTATGCCGATGAAAAGCTTTTGGCTTTCGCGAGTGCTGAACTGTCTTGTCGCTCTGCTGATCGCATGGCTTCTTTTCAGGCTTTTCCCCTGCGAGGTGCAGGTTTTTTCCTCCGTGTCCGACATTACGGTGAAGCCGTATTCCGTTTCCGTGCCTGCGGCGGTCGCAATGCTTGTGCTCGGCAGCTTTACCATTATCGACATAAATCTTGCAACCGACAAAAAAATATGATATTATATTTATGTAACCGCTGAAAATTGTGCTGCGGTTTATTCGGCTGTTGCCTACGGATAAATTCATTGAAAGGACGGATAGAAATGAAAAAAAGCCTTTTGAACAGTAAAGATATTTCTCCTGCGTGCAAGCTCTGCTCACACGGTATGATTTCCGCCGACGGTGATTGTGTTCTCTGCGTCAAAACCGGAATCAGACAGCTTGACTCCTCCTGCCGCAGCTTTAAATATGATCCGCTGAAAAGAGTTCCGCGCAAGCCTGTCGGAATCGGCAGCTTTACCGAGGAGGATTTCAAGCTTTAAGCATATTATGCCGATATTTTCCTGCTTGGCTTTCATAATGATAGTTCGAAGTTTTCAACATTTTCAACAGAATTTTCCACACTTTTTGTCTAAAATCCCGTTTTTTAATTGTATTTTAGAAAATTATTGGCTGAACAACAAGTTTTCAACACCCTTTGGCTGTAAAAACGGCTTTCACAAACGGCAAACGAAATAACAATAAAAGCTATAATTCTTAGTCATCTGAAATGTGAATTATAGCTTTTTTATTTGATTAACGATTTTGTGGCACAACGCAGCTGCGTTAAAATCGGAGTACGGCGTGATACCGCAACGAGAAAGATTAAAAGGTTGCTGTTATCATTCCGCCGCTGTGCTTTCCGTCAGCAGATTCAGTGCCTTTAACGGGTCAACGTTTTTGTCCTCAACAACGGTTTCAAGGTGGATATGAACGCCGTCCTTACTTTCGGTCGGGATTTCCACAACGGTTCCGATTATCTGACCCTGAAGCACCTTGGCATCCTTTTTCAGCTCCGACTTGACGCCGCAGTATTTGACAGTCAAGCCGTTGCCGTGACGAATTACAATCACATCGCCCCACATGGGGTCGTTGTACACCTCGTCCACGTTTCCGTCCTGCACGGCAAGCGCGTTGTCCCCCACATTTCCCTTGATGTCGATACCGTCATGAACGCGCCAGTCACCCATTGTCTTTGAAAACACCATATTTCCGTCGCTGTAATTCTTCGTCACATTCGAGTTAAGCGGCAAAAGGAATTTGCCCGTATACGGACGGTTCAGGTCGTTTGCCGTTGATTTTTCGGCGGTCTTTGTCGTTGTGCGGTCGCGGTCGTCGGGTATTCCGGCGACCGTGACGTTTGCCTCCTGCTCCGCCGTGCTCTTCGTCTCGGTAGGTGCCGTATACCAGCCCGTCTTTTCGCCTGCGTCGGACGTTACATTTCTTATCTTTGAAAGATTATATATAACAGACGCCACGCCGACGACGGCAATCACAAGCGACATTGCGACAGCGTAGAACACCTTGGTGTTTAACCAACTTTTCTTTCCGTTTTCAGATTTATTTCTCATTTGCTTCTCCTCCAAACTTTTTATCAAAAATAGTTTTGTCAGCTATTTTTAATTTTATTCGATGAAAGTGTTGACAAAACACGTATAACAAGCAAGAAAAGTAATACTTATATATCAAGGTGTATTACCGACAGGCGCATTTGATCCCTTTTTCGTCGTGGATTCTCCGCTGAGTATTGTCAGAATCGCTGTATTTTTGCTTGCTTTTTTTCCGATAAACAAGCAATGTGCAAAAAATTTTGAAAAAGTCGATTTATAACAAAAAAATGCTTGATTTTTACAATGTTGTGTGTTATGATGTGGAAAATTAAATAAGGGATTCAACCGATCCCTATATGGTAGAGGCGCATCGAGCTATCAGTATCAGGTACTATTCAAGGTCCAGCAGGGCTTACGGTATCTGTGAAAGGAGCCGTTGCCGAAGGCAGCCGAGGCTGAAGGCTGTGCTGGTATGTCGGAATAATATCCGCCGTACTGTCGCTTATTTTGCGGAGAGCTATCTGAAATAACTTTGACGTTCGGCAGAATGTCGGAGCAATTTGTAATTAGAGGTAGTCGATGCAAATCGGCTACCCTTTTTGTTTTATCGAAAAATATGCGATGCCAAAATCAGAAAAGGAGTTTTGAAAAATGACAGACAACAGTATTTTCAGAGGAGCGGCAACCGCTCTCATCACACCTCTCACCGAAAACGGCGTTGACTATGAAAATTTCGGTAAGCTTATCGACTGGCAGATTTCCGAGGGAATTGACGGTCTCGTAATCTGCGGCACATCGGGCGAGGGCTCGACCCTCAGCGACAAGGAGCACCGTGAGACCCTTCAATTTGCGGTTGAAAGAGCGGACGGCAGAGTTCCCATGATTGCCGGCACCGGTTCAAACGACATTGCCTACGGAACCGACCTCACAAGATTTGCCTGCGAAATCGGCTATGATGCCGTCCTCGTTGTTACCCCCTACTACAACAAGGCAACCCAGAACGGACTTATCAAGTCATACACAACACTCGCCGACGCAAGCACCAAGCCCTGCATTCTTTACAATGTTCCCTCCAGAACCGGAGTTAATATCGAACCCGAAACCTACGATGTTCTTGCCGACCACCCGATGATTCGAGGCATCAAGGAAGCCAACGGAAGCATTGCAAAGATTGTCGAAACAATGTCGATCGTCGGAGACAGGCTTGACCTTTATTCAGGCAACGACGACGAGATTGTCCCCCTCCTTTCCGTCGGCGGTTCGGGAGTTATTTCCGTCCTTTCCAACGTATTCCCGAAGGAGACCTCCCTCATGTGCAAGAAGTTCTTTGACGGAGACACAAAGGGTGCGCTCGATATGCAGTTCAAGTATTTCAAGCTCATCAAGGCTCTTTTCAGCGAGGTCAACCCCATTCCCGTCAAGGCTGCCATGGCTGCCATGGGCTTCTGCGAGGATTATCTCAGACTTCCGCTCACACCGATGGAGGACGCACACAAGGCAGTTCTTCTCCAATGCATGAGAGAGCAGGGACTTAACGTATGATTAAAGTGATGTTAAACGGCGCCTGCGGAAGAATGGGCTGCGAGGTTGAAAAGCTTGTGGACGCCGCAGACGATATGAAAATTGCGGCGAGAGTAGACAAGTTGGCTGACAAAAGCGGCTGTTACAGCAGCATAAACGATTTTGACGGCGAGGCTGATGTTATAATCGACTTTTCAAACCACCTCGGAACCGCAGAGCTTCTCGACTATGCCGTGCGCCGCGGTATTCCGACCGTTATCGCAACGACGGGACACACCGACGACGAGCTGAAGCTAATCAAAAAGGCGTCGGAGCAAATCGCGGTTTTCCATTCGGCAAATATGTCCCTCGGCGTGGCTCTTCTTGTTGAGCTTGCCAAAAGGACAGCCGAGGTAATGCCCGACGCGGACATCGAAATCGTTGAAACTCACCACAACCGCAAGCTCGATGCTCCGAGCGGAACGGCACTGATGATAGCCAACGAAATCAAGAAAATCCGCCGCAACACGCGCTTTGTTCTCGGACGTTCCGGCAACGGCAAGCGTGAAAGCGACGAAATCGGTATCAGCGCGGTTAGGCGCGGAAACATTGTCGGCATACACGAGGTTCTCGTCTCGACCGACAGTCAGACCATCACTCTCAAGCACGAGGCTCATTCCAGAGCCCTCTTTGCCGAGGGCGGCATTTCTGCGGCAAAATTCATCATCGGCAAGCCTGCCGGACTTTATGATATGAACAGCATTGTAACCGAATAATTATTGACGGTTGTTTACCGCGAGAAAGGATATACTTATTATGATCAAAATCGGAATCGCAGGATACGGCAATCTCGGCAAGGGTGTCGAAGCGGCAGTCAAAAACGCTCCCGATATGGAGCTTGTCGCCGTTTTCACTCGCAGAGACCCCGAATCCGTTAAGATAAAAACACAGGGAGTCGGCGTATACAGCTTTGACGGCATCGCCGATTTCAAGGGTAAAATCGACGTCATCGTCAACTGCGGCGGAAGCGCGACGGATTTGCCCGTTACAACCCCGATGATTGCGGAAAAATTCAGCGTCATCGACAGCTTTGACACTCACGCAAGGATTCCCGAGCACTTTGCCAACGTTGATGAAAAAGCAAAATCGGGAAACAACGTTGCGATTATCTCGGTCGGTTGGGATCCGGGTCTTTTCTCGCTCAACAGACTTTATATGAACGCCGTACTCCCAAACGGCAAGGATTACACTTTCTGGGGCAGAGGCGTCAGCCAGGGTCACTCGGACGCCATTCGACGCATTGACGGTGTTGTTGACGCAAGGCAGTACACCGTGCCGGTTGAAAGCGCGGTAGAACGCGTCCGCAGCGGTGAAAATCCCGAGCTGACAACAAGGGAAAAACATACTCGGGAGTGCTACGTCGTTGCCGAGGAGGGTGCGGACAAGGCAAGAATTGAAAAAGAAATCAAGACCATGCCCAACTACTTCTCCGACTACGACACAACTGTTAATTTCATATCGCTTGAGGAGCTTCGGCGCAGCCACGGCGGTATTCCTCACGGCGGCAGCGTAATCAGAAGCGGTCGCACGGGCTTTGACCTTGAAACAAAGCACACCATTGAATACAGCTTGAAGCTTGAATCAAATCCCGAATTTACGGGAAGCGTTCTCACGGCATACGCAAGAGCCGCCTACCGACTCTGCAAAAACGGCGATTCGGGCTGCAAAACAGTGTTTGATATTGCTCCGGCTCTCCTCTCCGATATGGACGGACAGGAAATCAGGGCTCACATGCTTTAATCGGTCAAGCTCACATCGCTCACGAAAGGATTTTTAAAATGATTTGCGACAATCTCAGTATAAATGAAAAAGGACATTTAACCTTTGCAGGCCGCGACACGGTTGAGCTTGCGAAAAAATACGGCACGCCCGTTTATGTTATGGACGAGGAAAAGATCCGCGAGAAATGCCGTATATACAAGACGGCAATGTCGGAATTTTTCGGCGGCAGTTCTCTTCCCCTTTTTGCCAGCAAATCACTTTGTTTCAGGCAGATTTACAGAATAATGAAGGAGGAGAAAATGGGTATCGACATTGTTTCGTCGGGCGAGCTTTACACGGCGGCAAGCGTCGGATTTCCGCTCGAAAACGCCTATTTTCACGGCAACAACAAGACCGATTCCGACATTGAGTACGCAATGGACAGCTCCATCGGCTATTTTGTCTGCGACAACAGCGACGAGCTTTATGCAATCGACAGCCACGCCGAAAAAAGAGGAATCAGACAGAAGATTCTTCTCCGTCTGACCCCCGGCATTGATCCTCACACCCACGCCAAAATATCGACAGGCAAGGTCGATTCCAAGTTCGGAACGGCAATCGAAACGGGACAGGCGGACAAGCTCGTCGAGCTTGCGCTTTCCCTCAAAAGCATTGAGCTGCGCGGCTTTCATTGCCACATCGGCTCGCAAATATTTGAATACGAGCCGTTCAGCGATGCGGCAAAGATAATGATAGATTTCATCGCAAGGATGAAGGAAAGCTACGGCTACGAGGCAAAGACGCTCAACCTCGGCGGCGGTATGGGAGTGCGCTATGTCGAAAGCGATCCCGAAATCGACTATTCGGCGAACATAAAAAGTCTTGCCGACATAATCAAAGCGGAATGTGCCGCAAAGGGCGTTGCCATGCCGCAGATTCTTATGGAGCCCGGACGCAGTATCGTTGCCGACGCAGGCATCACTCTTTATACTGTCGGCGCAAAGAAAGAAATCCCCGGCTTCAAGAACTATGTGTCAATCGACGGCGGAATGCCCGACAATCCGAGATATGCCCTGTATCAGTCGGCATACACGGTCTGCATTGCCGACAGAATGAACTCCCCTGCCGACTACGAATGTACAATCGCCGGACGCTGCTGTGAAAGCGGCGACCTGATTCAGGAAAACGTCACGATTCCCGAAGCTCATCGCGGTGATATACTTGCCGTGTTGACAACGGGAGCTTACAACTACGCCATGTCCTCCAACTACAACGCGATTTCAAAGCCGCCCGTAGTTATGCTCACCAAGGACAGCGAATATGTCGCCGTCAGACGTGAAACCTTTGAGGATATGACATCCTGCCAGCTTTAAACTTTATAAAGCTTAAAACACGGGGCTGCCGCATTTAGCGACAGCTCCGTGCTGTTATTCCGTAATATCAAAAATTATTATCGCTTTAAAAAGCTTTCCGACAGCCGAGCTTTCAATTTCGCCGCTTTGAAGCTCGTTCAGACTTTTGACGACTGAAAATCCGAGCCCGTTTACATCGGCAAAACCGCCATCAAGCTTGTGCTGTGACTTTATTCTTCGGACATTTTCACGCCTCTCGACCTCAGATACTCAATAAACGCCTCTGCGTCCTTTTGCGCAGTTTCGCCGTCGATTTCGTATTCTTTCGTCAGTGCCGCGGTAAGCTCGTTCATTTTCGCACCCTTTTCAAGAAGCTCCCACAGCACCTTGCCGGAGGGATTGAGCATTATCAAAATGTTTGCCGACACGTCGTCCGTCGGTATAACGACCGTTTCACCGGCAACCTCACGCAGGGTATATGTTCCGTCTAACTTCATTTTGTCCTCCTCACAATACTGCTGTTCCGCATTTTTTCATTCGTAAAAATCCACGAGAAGAATCTCCACCTGAAGCTTTGCGGTTTAACCGCGCCGTTTTCAGTGTTCACCTGCGTAACACGTGCTCTGACATACGACATCGGTATTCCGCTCTCGATTCCGGTCTCGTTGTCACCGACTGCCGAAAAGGAATCGCCGTCCACAGCGAAAACTCTGTGCATAACGATACCGCTCCCTTTTTTGTAGAGCACTATGTCGCCCTTTTTGATTCCCGAGGTCGGGATTTCGACCTTCACCGTGTCCCTTTCCGGCTTCAAAAACGGCATCATACTGACCCCCTGAACCGGCAAGGTAATGCTTTCACCGTCTCGCAGGGAATCAAGCAGAGTATTCACATCAATATTTCTTTCAGGCTTCATAGAATAATTTTTATGGAGAACGAGGCACTCGCTCCCTGTATTTTCGTTTTTTGTCCGTTGTTAAGTATCTCCTTGATTATTCTATTACAAAAACGTATTTTTTTCAATAAAAATTTGAACATTTGCTAAATAACAATTTCCTTATTATTTTTTCAGAAATCCGAACAAGCCGCCCTTTTTCTTTTCCTCCTGAGTGCAGTCAAACGACGTTACGGTATAGCCTGTATCATCTATGACCTTTTTCAGCTTATCCTCGTCCGGCGGTGTTTCGACCAAGATGACCGTCTGCTTTTTCGTATGGGAGGATGTGACTTTCTTGACCTTGAACTCTCGTCTGATCGCGTCGTTTATGTGGCTTTCGCACATTCCGCACATCATTCCGTCAATTCCCAGTGTAACCTTAAACATTCATATCATCCTTTCTGCCTGCGGCATACAACGCTGCCGGGCAAATAAATTTCAATTCGTATTATTCCGCTCCTTTCAGAGCTTCAACCATATCTATGTGTTTATTCTTGCGCGAAACCATAAGGCTGACAAGCAATGACATTCCGACGGTAAGAACAACACTTATTATAACAGAAAACCCGCTTATCGTCATCTTCATTTCACATTCCGACGCTAATGCCTTTAAAAGGTAGGCAAGCGTACCTATGCCGGCAGGGATTCCGAGAATTACTCCGATGAATGACAGCCACAGGTTTTGCCCGATAAGAAGCTGTCCGATTTTCCTGTTCTTGAAGCCGACAACCTTCAGCGTCGCCATCTCGCGGTAACGCTCCGTGTAGCTCATTACTCCGAGATTGTAGAGAACCACCACACCGAGAATCAGCGCACCGAGAACGAGAATGACTATCATCATATTAAAAATACTCGTGAACGTCTCGAACGAGTCCATAATCATCTGCTTTGACTGCACACTCTTTATACGGGTATCGGATTTGATATCCGATTTTTGAGCGGTTGTGTATACCGAATCAAAGGTGAACGGAATACCGATTTCCTCGGCATAGTCGGAGCTGACGGCGACACTTTCGGAAACGCTGCGCATAACCTCGGAAATCTTTACGGTGTATTCCTTGTCCGAGCCGAACGGGCTGAAGGTGAGCGTGTCCCCCTTGCCGACATTAAATTCCTCGGCAAGCCTTTCGCAAATCAGTGCACCGTCCGACGGCAGCTTGATATATTCTTCATCATCACCGGGGAATCCGATGAGACCGTGCGTTATTTCATAAATATCAAACGATATCGCCTTACCGTTTGCCTGAACACTGACGGAAGAGCTGAGGTCGCCGTCATATTTTTCGGCAATATCTTTTCTCTGCTTATCCGTCGCCGTCTCGGCGAAATAGATCCTCGACGAATACTTCATCGCACCGTCATAGTAGGTGTCGAGAAAGCTGTTCATTGTGTCTCGCATTCCGAACGAACCGACAATCAGCAAGGTACAGCCGACAATTCCGATAAGACTCATTGCCGTGCGCGACCTGTGTCTGACAACATCGCGCAGATTCCAGCGGGTACCGAACGAGAGCCTGTGGAAAAGTCTTGCGCGCTCGATAAGCATCGGCTTCATTTTCTTCGGCGAATAAGGTCTGAGTGCGTCCGCCGCAGTGCCCTCAAGCATCTTTCTGACCGAAAGAAAGCCTATAAGTGTCAGCAGAACAATAATTCCGACAAGAATAATATAGCAGAAATCGGGAACACAAAGCTTCCATTCGGGCATATCGAAATATGTTCCCATCATACCGTTCGGGTTCATAACGACCCAACAGATAAGTACTCCGAGTGCGCCTCCGGCAGCCGAGCCTATAATACTTATCATAAACGCATAAGATGTGTAGTGTCTGAGTATTCTTCTGTTCTTGAAGCCGAGAGCTTTAAGCGTGCCGATCTGCGTTTTTTCCTTTGCCGTCAACCTGTGCATCGTCGTAACCATGGTCAAAACGGCGATAAGCAGGAACAGCGTCGGCAAAATCGAGCCCATCGTCTGACCCTCTTCGGCTTCGCTGTGTGCATTGGAATATGAGGCTGACTCATCCTTGGTAAGAATCAACGCCGTATTTCCGAGTGCTTCATCTGCGGTGTCGGCAAAGGTTTTTTTATCCATTGATGAAATAACATTTATTTGCGGATAATATCCCCTGCCGAGAGCTTTTTCATACATAACGGGGGAGATATATGCGAATCCGAATGTTGAGTAATCAGGCATAAGCTGGCTCGAATCGCGCACGCAGATAAGCTGCTCACCCGACTTTACAAGGCCCTTTACGGTGCCTTTCATTTCAATACCCTTGTATGCAAGGCTTATGCTGTCGCCGACCTTGAAATCGTTGGCGGCGGCGTACTTATCGGAAAGCCAGACTCCGTCCGTGCTTTCGGCGTCGTATTCATCGCCGTCAATGAGCATAAAACCCGAAACCTTGCCGTCCGTCGTAACAGAAAGGCTGACCGCGTCGTCCTTCCTTTCCTTAACATCTGCCGCAATGCTTACATAACGCGCCGCTCTGTCCACTCCGTCAAGTCCCTGTATCTTTTTCAGCTCGTCCTCGGAACAGCCCTTTTCGAAAACTATCCTGTAATCCGCATAGCCTGTTTTCTCAAAAAAAGACGAGGTGTTTACCTCTATGCTGTACCATTCCATATTGAAGCCGACAAAAATACCGACTCCGAGGGTTATCATTATTATCATCGAGATGAACTGGGCGCGGTAAAGACCCATTGTTCTCCACAATTTTTTAAAAAGCATAATTGCCCTCCTTTACCAGTCGATACTGTCGGCAGTTGCAGGCTCGGTCTGCTCCTCCTGTGCGACAATTTTTCCGTTCTTGACGTGAATAACCGTATCCGCCATACGAGCAATGTTTCGGTTATGGGTAACAATTACAATCGTTTTGCCGTAATCACGCGCCATTTTCAAAAGGAGCTTGAGCACCATAACGCCCGTTTCCGAATCAAGTGCTCCGGTCGGCTCGTCGCAGAGGAGAATTTTCGGGTTCTTCGCAAGCGCACGGGCTATCGAAACTCTCTGCTGCTCGCCGCCCGAAAGCTCCGACGGGAAATTTTTAAGGTGATCGGAGAGTCCGACCTCCTCAAGCATCTTTGTTGCCGAAAGTGCATTGGGTGCAATCTCCTTGACAAGCGCAACATTTTCGTGCACGGTAAGCGTCGGAACGAGGTTATAGAACTGGAAAACGAATCCAACCTTTTCCGCCCTGTATTCGGCAAGCTCGTCATCGGAAAGCGTTGATATATCCTTGCCCTCAACAAGAATCTTTCCCGCGGTCGGGCTGTCAAGACCGCCGAGAAGATTCAGCATGGTGCTCTTTCCGGCTCCGCTGGGTCCGAGAACAACAACGAATTTGCCCTCTTCAAGCTTCATATTTACATTGTCAAGAGCCTTTAACAGGTGATCACCGCTTTGATAAACACGGCTTACATTTTTAAATTCAACAATAGCCATAGCACATCTCCGTTCCGATTAGCTGCCGCTAACCGCAGGTATTTATTTTACAGATGACCGACGGGCAATCATCTGTTCACCGTAAGTTAGTTAGCATAAGCTAACTACCAACTGTATTCTATCACCCCAAAAATAATTTGTCAATATAAAAATTAAGGCAATTCCGTTTTGTTTTATATCTCACTGTATAAATGTTGACTATTACCGCCTCCTTATGGTATAATCCGATAAATAGGTATTCACAAAACAGATGAGGGGATTTTCACATTGAGGAAAACGGTAATTGAGCCCAACGGAAAAAATTTGCAATACTGGAAGGATATTTGGAATTATCGCGAGCTTGCTTTCAATCTTGCCAAAAGAGATATAACCGTCAGATACAAGCAGACCCGAATCGGTCTCGGCTGGGCGGTTATTGCACCGATTATAAGCATGCTCGTTTCGACCTTTATCTTCGGAACTCTGGCAGGTCTTTCCTCCGACGGAGACGCTCCGTACTTCATAATGGTTTACGCCGGCAGCATCCCCTGGGCGATCTTTCAGAAAAATGTTAATCAGACCTCGTGCACCTTTATCACAAATGCCGCTTTGATGCAAAAAGTATACTACCCCCGTATTCTTTCACCGATCGGCGCGAGCTTCGCATCAATATTCGACAGCCTTGTTTCAATCGTAATTCTCTTTGTGATGATGCTGATATCGGGCTACTACCCAACGGTCAGAATACTGCTGTTCCCGATTTTCCTGCTTTTCAATTCGGCTCTCGGATTTTTCCTCGGACTGTTTCTCTCTGCATTCAACGTCAAGTGGCGTGATATGGCGCAAATTGTTCCCTTTGTTCTTTCGGTCGCACAGTATATATGCCCCGTGTCGTATTCAATCACATCAATCCCCGAAAAGTACCGCCTTATATATTCCCTCAACCCTGCAACCGGTATGATATCTGCGTTCAAATGGTGCGTAATAGGCGATATGGTCTTTGACTGGCTTTCTTTTGCAGTTGCGATCGCTTTCACGGTTCTGATTGCAGTTTTCGGTGTGATTCTGTTCAGAAAAGCAGAGCGAAACTTTGTTGATATTGTCTGACCGAGGTGAAGTATTATGAGCGAAATGGATTATGCACTCAGAATCAGCAACATAAAGAAAAAATACATTATTAAACATATTACAAAACGCCCCGACAGTAAAAAGGAGCGCATTAAGCTTGCCTGCCACAACCTCATTCATCCGAAGGAGGCAAACAAAAAGGAGGACTTCTGGGCACTTAACGGAGTCACCTTCGACGTTAAGCCGGGTGAAAAAATCGGCATAATCGGCAAAAACGGTGCCGGAAAATCCACTCTTTTGAAAATCATATCCCGAATCACCGAGCCGACAGACGGCAAGATTGAATTTTACGGAAAAATCTCCTCCATGCTTGAGGTCGGCACAGGCTTTAACGGCGAGCTTACGGGTCGTGAGAACATTTACCTCAACGGTGCGATTCTCGGAATGACACGATCGGAAATCGACGCAAAGTTTGACGACATTCTTGAGTTTTCCGAGGTCGGCAAATTCATAGACACTCCCGTAAAAAGATATTCCAGCGGAATGTTTGTCCGTCTTGCCTTTGCCGTTGCGTCTCACCTTGAGCCCGACATTCTCCTCGTTGACGAGGTTCTCGCCGTCGGAGATACGCGCTTCCAAAGAAAGTGTATTCAGAAAATGAAGAGCATCGCCGACAGCGGAAAAACGATTCTTTTCGTAAGCCATCAGATGAACACGATCCGCCAGCTCTGTGACCGTGTCGTTGTTCTCAAGGACGGACAGGTAATATACGACGGAGACGTGGAGGGCGGAATCCGCATATACAACAGCGAAGCCTATATGGAAAAACGAAATCACTATGAATACAAGGGCTTGCCGAGACCGCCGGGATATCCGCTCGATAAAGCAGAGATTCTTTCTCTCGATATGCTTCATAACGAGACAGGTATTTATACATACGACGAGCCGATTGACTTCAAGCTCAGATTCAGTATCAAGATGCCGCACGTCGGAGATCTCAGCTTCCGCTTCCTTGTTTGGACTGCCGATGAGGTTCCCGTTGAAACCGCTTTCACCAAAACCTTTGCAAACATAAACGAGGTCGGCGAATATGATGTTGAGGTAAAAATAAACCACCACAACCTTGCCCCCGGAATATACAAGATGACTATAAACCTGACGGGCGGTTCATCACAAAACACCAAAGAAAATCTCGACCACATTTATCCCGCCTTTGCTTTTGAGGTTCTCCATTTTAACGGAACCGCCAAAACCTGGCTCAGGACGTGGGGATGGGTTCACTTTGACGACGTGGACGTCAAGCTTCTCGGCAAAGAATAACGTTGAAAACTCTCAAAAAGTATCGTAAACACCTGCTTTGCGATACTTTTTTCGTTTTTATAGGCACCCTTTCTGCCGATTTTTTGCTAAAAACTGTGATATACTTGCTTTTTGGAAGAATTTAATTAGATAAATGTATTTACTATTTAATTTTTTTATGTTATAATGCTCAAGTATTAAAATGTTGTATTGTGGACTTTTGGCGTGTTAAATATTTAACAGTCTTTATTCAGAGATGTTTTTCTCTGCCCACATTGCGGCGGATGCAGCCACTGATTAAATTGAAGCCGCGTTTCCCGTTCGGCAGAAAAGATTTTTTATTGTCCGTCTGAAACGCACCGCGATTTAATCAGCGGTTGTCAAACTTGTTGTAAAGGAGGAACAACTTAAATGCTCAAGAAAATCAGCAAAATTCCGTTCAGAGGAACACCTGAGCAGGAGGCACAGCTTCATGCTGTAATTGAGGAGTGCAAGGACAACAAGAGCTTGCTTATGCACGTTATGCAGCAGGCACAGGCAATTTACGGATATCTTCCGTTCGAAGTGCAGGCTATGATTGCCGACGGAATGAACGTTCCGCTCGAAAAGGTTTACGGCGTATCCACATTCTATGCTCAGTTTGCTCTTTCCCCCAAGGGAGAGTACAACATCTCTGTATGTCTCGGTACCGCCTGCTATGTTAAGGGCTCTCAGGAGCTTCTTGACAGAATCTGCGAGGAGCTCGGAATCGGCGCAGGCGAATGCTCGGACGACGGAGTTTTCTCAATCGAGGCTTGCCGCTGCATCGGTGCCTGCGGTCTCGCTCCCGTTCTCACCGTCAACGATGAGGTTTACGGTAAGCTTGTGGCAGACGATGTGCCCGGCATTCTCGCAAAGTACAGAGCATAATTACGGTGAAAAGTCATGCGTGAATTATCATTGAATGTTCTTGACATCGCACAAAACTCTATTTCCGCCGACGCCTCGCTGATTGAAATTGAAATCATCGAGAACACGGCTCTGAAAGAAATGCTTATCGGAATATACGATAACGGCAAAGGAATGACTCCGGAGCAGGTTCAAAATGTTCAGGATCCCTTTTTCACGACCCGAACCACAAGAAGGGTCGGTATGGGCATTCCCCTGTTCAAGCTTGCGGCGGAGCAGACCGGCGGTTATCTGAAAATCGAATCCGAGGTCGGGAAGGGTACGCGTGTAACGGCTTTTTTCAAAACCGACAGCATTGACTTCACGCCGCTCGGCGATATTGATTCCACGATCATTATGCTTATCACCATGAACACAGACCGTAATTTCACATATCGGCTGAAAGTCGATGACAAAGAATTTACTCTTTCCACATCGGAGCTCAAAAGCATTCTCGGCGATGTTCCGCTTAATGAACCGTCGGTGACCGAGTGGATAAAAGAGTACCTGCATGAACAAACACAAATAACCCGTGGAGGTGTACTGTAAATGAAATCACTTGAAGAGTTGCTCGCTATCCGCGACAAGGCTAAGGCGGCAATGACAGACCGTGAGGGCACAGGCGACGGAATACGTATCGTCGTCGGAATGGCTACCTGCGGAATTGCGGCAGGCGCACGTCCCGTTCTCAACGCTTTTGTTGACGAGGTCGCAAAAAGAAATCTTAAAAATGTTACGGTCGCTCAGACAGGCTGCATCGGTATGTGCCGGTACGAGCCGATCGTTGAAGTTTTTGAATCCGGCAAGGATAAGGTAACTTATGTCCAGGTAAGCCCCGAAAAGGTTGCCGAAATCGTTGCTTCCCATATTGTAAACGGCAATCCGGTTATTGAATACACCGTTGGCGCTGTTGTAAAAGATTAAGGAGGGAAATCAATGTATCGTTCACACGTTCTTGTCTGCGGCGGTACCGGCTGTACCTCCTCACACAGTGCCGAGATCATTGAAAAGCTTGAGCAGGAGCTCAAGGACAAGGGTCTTGAAAATGAGGTTAAGGTAATCAAAACCGGCTGCTTCGGACTTTGTGCATTAGGTCCGGTTATGATCGTATATCCCGAAGGCTGTTTTTACAGCGAGGTTAAGGTTGACGATGTTCCCGAAATCGTTGAAGAGCACCTGCTCAAGGGACGTATGGTCAAGAGACTTCTCTATGAAGAGACAGTTCATCAGGATGACATCAAGCCGCTCAAGGAAACAAATTTCTACAAAAAGCAGCACAGAGTTGCGCTGCGTAACTGCGGCGTAATCGATCCCGAAAATATTGAAGAATATATCGCTATGGACGGCTATCAGGCTCTTGCAAAGTGCCTGACGGAGCTGACTCCCGACGAGGTTATCCAAATCGTCAAGGAATCCGGACTCAGAGGCCGCGGCGGCGGCGGATTCCCGACAGGACTCAAGTGGAGCTTCACCGCAAAAAATGCAGCCGATCAGAAGTACGTTGTATGCAACGCCGACGAGGGTGATCCCGGCGCATTCATGGATCGCTCGGTTCTTGAGGGTGATCCGCACTGTATCGTCGAGGCTATGACAATCTGCGGCTACGCAACAGGCGCAAGCGAGGGCTATGTTTATGTCCGCGCAGAGTATCCGATTGCCGTTCACCGTCTCGATGTCGCTATTAAGGAAGCCCGCGAAGCAGGTCTCCTCGGCAAAAACATATTCAATTCAGGCTTTGACTTCGATCTTCATATCCGTCTCGGTGCGGGCGCGTTCGTTTGCGGTGAAGAGACAGCTCTTATGACCTCGATCGAGGGCAACCGCGGTGAGCCGCGTCCCCGTCCGCCGTACCCGGCAGTTAAGGGTCTCTTCGGCAAGCCGACAACAGAGAACAACGTTGAAACCTTTGCCAACATTCCGCAGATCATTCTCCACGGTGCAGAGTTCTTCAACTCAATGGGCACAGAGAAATCCTCCGGTACAAAGGTATTCGCTCTCGGCGGAAAGATAAACAACACAGGTCTTGTTGAGATACCGATGGGCACAACCCTTCGCGAAATCATCGAGGACATCGGCGGCGGAATCCCGAACGGAAAGAAGTTCAAAGCCGCTCAGACAGGCGGCCCGTCCGGCGGATGTATTCCCGCTTCCCTTATGGACACTCCGATCGACTACGACAACCTCACGGCTATCGGCTGTATGATGGGTTCAGGCGGACTTATTGTTATGGACGAGGACAACTGTATGGTTGATATCGCAAAGTTCTTCCTCGACTTCACCGTTGATGAAAGCTGCGGTAAATGTACTCCGTGCCGTATCGGTACAAAGAGAATGAGAGAGCTTCTTGAGAAAATCACGGACGGCAAAGCCAACCTTGAGGATCTTGACGAGCTTGAAGCACTCGCTCACTACATTAAAGACAACTCCCTTTGCGGTCTCGGTCAGACTGCTCCGAATCCGGTTCTTGCAACCCTCCGCTTCTTCAAGGATGAGTATATTGCTCACATTGTTGACAAGACCTGCCCTGCCGGCGTTTGTAAGAAGCTTGTCTCCTACTCAATCGTTGCCGACAAGTGTAAGGGCTGTACCGCCTGCGCCAGAAAGTGTCCGGTCGGTGCCATCTCGGGTGCAGTTAAGACTGCTCACACAATCGACACAAGCAAGTGTATCAAGTGCGGCGTATGTATGGATACCTGCCGCTTCGGCGCAGTTATTAAGAAATAAGGAGGATGTCGGAAATGGAAATGGTTAATATCAAAATAAATGGCATGCCTCTGAGCGTGCCGAACGGAATCACAATTCTTGAGGCCGCACGTTATGCGGGAATTGAAATTCCCACTCTTTGTTACCTCAAAAAAATAAATCAGATCGGTGCCTGCCGTATCTGTATGGTTGAGGTCAAGGGCGCGAGGAGCCTTGTTGCCTCCTGCGTGTTCCCCGTAAACGAGGGAATGGAAATCTTCACGAACTCCGACAGGGTTCGCAATTCAAGAAGAACCACTCTTGAGCTTATTCTTTCAACTCACGATCGCAAGTGTCTCTCCTGCGTAAGGAGCACAAGCTGCGAGCTACAGAAGCTCTGTAAGGAATACGGCGTTGAGAACGAGAACAAATTTGACGGTGTTACACCCGATTATGCTTACGACGATTCAATGCCGCACATGATTCGCGACAACAGCAAGTGCATTCTTTGCCGCCGCTGCGTTGCAGCCTGTGACGAGCAGGCAATTTCCGTTATCGGAGCAAACGCCCGCGGATTTGACACCTGTATCACATCTCCTTTTGAGAAAGAAATCAAGGAATTTTCATGTATCGCCTGCGGTCAGTGCATCGTAAACTGTCCGACCGGCGCACTTCGCGAGAAAGACGACACCCCGAAGGTACTTGAGGCTATTAACGATCCCGACAAGTACGTTGTTGTTCAGACAGCTCCTGCTGTCAGAGCG
Organism: Eggerthellaceae bacterium; assembly: GCA_963616775.1. GTDB lineage: Bacteria > Bacillota > Clostridia > Oscillospirales > Acutalibacteraceae > CAG-488. The sequence continues at coordinate 69,081 of CAVELL010000028.1, forward strand.
GCTCTCGGCGAGGAGTTCGGTCTTCCAATCGGCACAGACGTTGAGGGCAAAATGGTTGCCGCTCTCCGCCGTCTCGGATTTGACAAGGTATTCGACACCGATTTCTCCGCTGACCTCACCATTATGGAGGAGTCAAACGAGCTTATCGAGAGAATCACAAACGGCGGCGCGCTCCCGATGATCACCTCCTGTTCACCGGGCTGGGTCAAGTATTGCGAGCACTACTATCCCGATCAGCTTGACCACCTTTCAACCTGTAAATCACCTCAGCAGATGTTCGGCGCAACGCTCAAAACATGGTACGCTCAGAAAATGGACATTGATCCTTCCAAAATCGTCAGCGTCAGCGTAATGCCCTGCACGGCTAAGAAGTTCGAAGTCGGCAGAGACGATCAGAGCGCGTCCGGCTATGCCGATGTTGATATCTCAATCACGACCCGTGAGCTTGCAAGAATGATTAAGAGCGCAGGCATAAGTTTCAATTCTCTTCCCGACGAAACATACGACAGTCCTCTCGGCGAGGGTTCGGGCGCAGCCATCATCTTCGGCACAACGGGCGGCGTTATGGAAGCCGCGCTCCGTACTGCGGTTGAAAAAATCACGGGACAGGCACTTGAAAGTGTTGACTTCACTGAGGTCAGAGGTATGGACGGTGTTAAGGAAGCTACCTACACAGTCGGCGACCTCAGCGTGAAGGTTGCCGTCGCAAGCGGCACAAAGAACGCAAAGACGCTCATGGAGCAGATCAGGAACGGCACAAGCGAGTACCAGTTTATCGAGATTATGGGTTGCCCGGGCGGCTGTATCAACGGCGGCGGACAGCCGATCGTTTCCGCAGCGGTTCGCAACTTTGAGGACTTCAGAAGCAAGCGTGCTTCCGTTCTTTACAACATTGATAAGAACAACGAAATCCGTAAGTCACACGAAAACTCGGCAGTAAAGCGTGTGTATGACGAGTTCTTCGGTGAGCCCGGCAGCCACAAGGCGCACGAGGTACTCCACACAACTTACGTTAAGCGCGGACTTTACAACAACTGATTATAATAAAATTACAGCAGAGATGAGAAAAATCACCTCTGCTGTTTTTATTGACTGTTTTGATTTTAAAACTTAACAACAATATTCTTTTCTGCCGATTCAAACATCGCCTCAACAACCTTGACAAGACGTCGCTGCTGGTCGTGAGTAACGATCGGTTCCGCTTTGCCCTCAATAACATCGCAAATGTTGTTATAAAGTGTATGCTCACCGCTGAAGCCCTTGTCCTCAACATACGGCAGCGGGAATGTTTCGATTGAATCGTCCGTTCTCGGAGCCATCGTTTTTGTGAGTCCGACACCTGTTCTGATCGGAACAGCGTCCTTGTTTTCCCAATCGGAAACCATAACGATTTTACCGCTGAGATCCCACTCGCAGAGAGCCGAACCGTTGATTCCCTGAACGTGCCAGCGCGGATAATCAATAAAGTTGTTCGTGCCGACCGAAATCGTATACACAGAGTCGTCCTTATAGTTCAGGCTTGCCACGAAACCGTCGTCAACCTCGTCATTGGTGATGTGAGTCACCTGACAGTAAACCGAGTCAAGCTCCTTGTCGTCAAACATCATAAGTGCCTGATCAAGGATATGAATGCCCCAGTCAAGTATCATTCCGCCGCCCTGCGCCTTTCTCTGTCGCCAATCGCCGGGAATACCTCTTGAGCCGCTGACTCTCGATTCGATTCTGAAAATTCTGCCGAGAGTATTCTCGTCGTATATCCTTTTGATAGTGAGATAGTCGGGGTCGTATCTTCTGTTCTGATGAACCGTGAAAAACTTGCCCGTTCTCTCGCTCGCCTTGATCATATCGTCGAGCAGCTCGCTCGACATTGTGACAGGCTTCTCACTCATTACGTTTTTGCCCGCCTCAAGAGCGGCAATAACGATATCGTGGTGAAAATCGTTCGGAGTTGCCACAACGACAAAATCAATTCTGTCGTCGGTAAGAAGCTTCTCCTGAGAAGAAAATGCGTGCCAGCCCTTTTCTTCAGCCTTTTTGCTCTGTGCAGGGTCAATGTCGTAAATTCCGACAAGCTCCATACGATCGTTCATATATTTTGACATCTTTTCGGCGTGCCAACTGCCCATACCGCCGCAGCCGATGACTGCGCCGCCGATTTTTCCGTTTACCATTTTTTTGCTCCTAAAAATATGTTGTCATTAACTAAAAGAATCATTGCCTCTCCTTTAGGGGAGGTCGCTTCGGCGGATTGCGCCGAAATCGGAGGGGTTTGCTTCAAATTTCTTCAAGCTTCAATTAACCACCTCAGTCGGCTGTGCCGACAGCTCCCCAATGGGGAGCCTATAGCAGCGTTCACGCCGGAGTCGGTGTGCTTGCCTTAGATTAAATCGCTCGAAGTGCACCGAATCCAAGGAATAAAAAGCGCAGGAATATGCCGATATTTCAAGCTTTTTTGACGCCGGAGTCGGTGTGCTGCGGGCGATTTAAGCCCACCACATCTCCGTTGTGGACTCCGTAATCAACGCATTTTTAAGCGTCTGAACAGCCTTTGTCAAGCCCTCATTCTGGCTCATGAGACTGTCCTCGTGCTCAATGCTGATAGCGTAATCATAGCCGACAAGGCGAAGATTGGAAATAATGTCTTTCCAATAGAGCTCGTCGTTGCCGTAGCCGACGCTGCGGAATATCCACGAGCGGTTAATTTCGTCCGAATAGGGCTTTGTGTCGAGAACACCGTTGACCATGGTGTTATACTTATCAAGCTTTGTATCCTTTGCGTGGAAGTGGAAAATCGCGTCGCCGAGCTTACGGATACAGGCAACGGGATCCATGCCCTGCCAAATGAGGTGACTCGGGTCGAAGTTTGCGCCGATTTCGGGACCGACCGCCTCACGGAGCTTGAGAAGGCTCTCAGTATTGTAGACGCAGAAGCCGGGGTGAAGCTCAAGCGCAATCTTGTTCACGCCGTGAGCCTTTGCGAATGCGACAAGGTCTTTCCAGTAAGGAACAAGCACCTCTTCCCATTGCCATTTGAGAACCTCGCTGAAATCGTCAGGCCAGGGACAAACAACCCAGTTCGGGTGCTTTGATTCAGGGCAATCGCCGGGACAGCCTGAGAAAGTGTTGATCTGATGAAGTCCGAGCTTTTCGGCAAGGAGAATCGTGTCGCGGATCGTCTTGTCAAAAGCCGCCGCCTTTTCCTTGTCGGGGTGAACAGGGTTGCCATGGCAGCTCAGCGCGCTGATCTGCATATCATACTTTTTGATTGTTGCAACAAATTCGTTGAACTTTTCCTCGTCGTTGAGAAGTGTCTCGGGGTCGCAATGGGCGTTTCCGGGGAAGCCGCCGCAGCCGAGCTCAATCATTTCAATGCCGAGAGATTTAAAATATTTTAGAGCCTCTTCAAGGGGCAAATTCTGCAAAAGACATGTGAAAACTCCGAGTTTCATATCAATACCTCCTATTAAAGATTTGCTTTGAAGTATTCCATACTTCTCTTAATGTCATCAATTCCGTTCGGCGTGGGTTCATCGTTTTCAAGAACGAGCCATTCAATGCCGCTGTCCTTCGCTGCCTTAAATACTGCCGGGAGATCGTTGTCGCCCTCGCCGAGAGCCATAGGATACCTGTCGATACCGTCCTTGACGTGGAGAAGAACGATATCGTCCCTGTGCTCGGTTATATACTTGTAGTTGTCCGCACCGCCGCAGTAGCTCCAGTAGGTATCAATTTCAAGATATGCGCCGTCGGCGATCCTATCCATTATAAGCCTGCCGTCAATTTCATTTTCAAACTCTTCGGTGTGGTTGTGGTAATAGAACTTGATTCCCTCGTCCTTGCCGCGCTCATTCGCCTTTGAGAAAACGTCAACCAGTCTGTCGACATCTTCCTTTGTGGAGTGTGGTGCTCCGCCGATTCCCATATATTCCATACCGAGTGCCTTGCCGAGCTTGATTGACTTTTCGAGGTTGTCGCCCTCGTAATCCTCAAGACCCATGTGGCAGCCGACGGCAACAAGTCCGAGCTCGTCGAGCTTCGCCTTTATTACTTCGGGCGCAAGGTCTGCATAGCCTGCAAATTCGACGCCGTCAAAGCCGATTTCCTTGACCTTTTCGAGAATCTTAAGAAATTCCTCGCCGTTTGAATAGTCATTTCTGAGAGTATAAAGCTGAACTGCTAATTTCAAAATAAAAACCTCCGTTGACAGATAATAATTGCACACTTGATTTTACAACAACGTTCAAAACATTTCAACCTTTTCGGCAAAAAAATATACCTTAATCAATTTATTATTCACAAAGAATATACCAAACGCTAACAGAAAGTTCATACGAGGTTAATATTTGCCCGTTATTATTTAGCTGTACTCAATGAGAGAGCCGCAACTCTCGTGAGTACATACCCCTCCTCAATAAACCCCTCAATTATTGGAAAAAGAAGTCGGTCAACGCCGGCTTCTTTTTCTGTCTATTTATATATATTGTTTATTCTGTCAATATGCGCTTGCTTGATGTCCTGTGATACTTCCGCAAATGGTTTTAATTGTTTATATATTATAAACGGCATAATTATTACATATAACTGAGGCATAGTTATCAGAAGATAAATATTTTTAAGCAGTTGGATTATTGCTATTTTTAATTCTTCCATTCCAATCACCCTGCTATTATATCATACCCCGATAGATATTTCAATAAATGAAAAAACTGCCCGCCTGAGCGAACTGTAGGTTTACAATAGATGTGAGACTGAAAACAAAAAAGCATAGAAAAAAGCGAT